>JBARUV010000355.1:0-51820 GCA_049645905.1 Sulfitobacter sp. | reverse complement strand
GGCGCCATCGATTGTCTGCTCGTCCAGACGGTCAAGTTCCACGCCCAGCGCCTCTGCAACCGGATCGGCCTCGTTCAAAGCGATCACGTCATCGTGGCGCGCGATTTTTTCATCGGCCATTGCAATCTGGTCCGTCTTTTCCGCGATCAACGTAACAAGGCCCGCAATCTGTGCCCCTGCCCCTTTTGGCAAATCCGGCCCGTCAGGATAGTCCGCAAGCGTCGCATCTGTCCTGTTGATTTCCTGCGTCTTGTTGAACCAGACTTGCGCAGCCTTGCCGGCAACCTGCCGCATTCTGGCGCGTTTCAGCACCGCATCAGCCTCATCAAAGGCAGCTTGGGCCACATCGCGCCCCTCGCGCAGTTTGCGTTCCCGATCAGGTGTCAAACGTTCCTCACGCATCGTGCGCGCGATCTCTGTCAGGCGGTCCTTGCCGGTCTTGAGCGTCGTGGCCCGCCCGCCCTTCTTGTGAAACTGGTCGGCGCGGGAAACCATCTGGTCAAGCGCCGCCCCCATGCTGGTCAGCCCTGATACGCCCGCATGCAGCAATTGACCCAGATCACCTTGCGCTCCTGCAATCCGCGCACCGCCCTCGCGCAAGCCCTGATCGTTCAGCGAAAACCGTTCGACATAAGCATCGCGCCCGATGCCGTGCAGCGCACTGGACAGGATCGCCTCTTCGACAGGGCGGTCCTGTTCATCGAGCAAGGACTGCGCCTTCTTGCCGTTCCTGCGCAGAACGGTCGGGCCGCGCCCCGGTAAGTCCAGTTCTGCCCCGATCAACAAATCGCTTCGGTCGAAGCGGAAGGCATAGGGGTGGTCGCGCGGCTTCATCCCAAAGAGCAGTTCGAGAAATCCGGTAAAGGCGGTCGATTTTCCTGCCTCGTTCGCCCCGTAGATCACGGTGACGTCGGGCAAATCGCCCGTTTTGGCGGGCAGAACAATCTGCGCGTCGCGGAATCTGCCGTAGCGGATCAGATCAAGCCGGTTCAACCTCATTCCGCGCCTCCGGCGTGGAGCAGCAGTGACACTTCGCTAATCGCCTCTGCCAGCAGATCGTCCAACGCCGCGTCGGACAACTCGTCTCTGACATCCGCCGGCAGCACGGCACGCATTTCCTCAAGCACCTGCGCACTTGCGCGCTGGAATCCCGGCTCAAGCAGTTCGTCGCGCATGAGGCGCAGCAGGTCATCGGATTGTGTTTCGCCGGGCATGGCGGGTGCTACGACCTTGACCTTATCTAGATAGACGCGATCCATGCTTTCCAGCAATTCGGATGCAAGGGCTGCAAGATCGTCGACGGTATATCGATGTGTCACAGCGCGCAGGCGCACCACGGTGTCACTGTCGGGATGCTCGGCAGATTTCAATGCGTCGTCGAGTTCGCGCAAGACTTCTTGCTGGTCGCTGCACTGGCTCAGGTCCACGGCGCATTCGGCAAAGGCCAAATGCCCGACCCTGTGTTGCTCGGGCATGGGCGCGCCATCGCCCAGCGTAACAATCGACACTGTGCCGCCGCCGCGCTCTCCAAAATGGCGCGGTTGCGGAATGCCCGGCATGACCACAAGAACCTGACCGGACATACGCTCGAACGGCGCATGAATGTGCCCGAGGCACCAAAGATCAAATCCATGCGCCATTAAATCCTGCGTGGCACAAGGCGCATAGGGGTCGTGGCCCGGCGCACCGTCAAGCGAGGTGTGCATAAGCCCGACATTCCTGTGGCCGGGCACAGGTGCGGGATAGTCGGGCAGAAAACTTTTGGAGAGATGTGCCGTGTCAAACGACAGCCCGTGAAACCATACGCCGCCGATCTCGATGCTGGGCGCGCCTTTGTGCAAAAGATGGATCATCGGGCCAAGGGGCCCGTGTGCGCGGTGATCCAGAAGCGCGTCATGATTGCCCCGGACCAGAACTGTCGGCACCCCCGCCTCTGCCGCGCGCGCAAGCTGCGTGACAAGAAAGGCGCGGGATTTCAGATCGGGATGATCATTGTCAAAGATGTCACCAGCCAGAACCAGCGCATCGACAGCTTCGGAAATCGCCAGCGTGACAATATCTGCAAAGGTATCCCGGCTGGCTTGCTTCAGCCGCTCGCCCAGTTCGGGATTGCGCAACGCGACAGAGCGTATCGGCGATCCCAGATGAATGTCTGCAGAAACAAGAAGGCGCATAAAGGAGTGTTTTCTTTCCACAGCAACAGTTCTCACTATGGCGGCTCGCCCGTGGCGAAACAATGGGCTAAAGCGCGCGATGCTGGGCCTCACACGGGCACCAACGAAAAAGGGGTGCCACAAGGGCACCCCAAGGTTCGCATGACCGGGCTCAGTATTTTACCGCTCGTTTTGTTTTATGCCTGCGGCCCGGTCAGCGTCAGGGGCAAGCGCACCCGCCCCGGATTCGATGTCTTGTCGTTTTGCGCCGCATTGAAGCGGCCCTGCCCCGATCCGGGACAGGTGGCCTTGATGTGGGAGGATCGATATTCCACCCGGCTCAAGACCTCGTATTCTTTAGCTACACCCCGACGTCCCGCCACAGGTGTTGCACTTCATGCAGGTCCCGTTGCGCACCAGCGTATAGTTGCCACACTCGCCGCAGGCCTCGCCCTCATAACCCTGCATCTTGGCCTTGGTGCGGGCATCCATCGGCGACACGCCAGACCCAAGCGATGTGGTCGTAGAAAGCGCAACTGTCGCGGCGCCCGCTGCGGTCACTTGCGACCTGACAGTCTGCAATGACGCTACTGCTGCGTCCATACCGCCCTGCAACAACACCAGTTCCTGTGGCGGACGGTTGCGCAAATATCCCGAAGAGCTGATCTGCTTGAGCACCTCAAGGGACTTGCTCGCCGCATTGTCAGAAAGCTCCGACACGTTGGCGAGGCGTTCCTCGTCCACACCACGGCCCAGATCGTCGAATGTCGCGCCCTGAGGCTTCACATGCGCGAGGTCCGTGCGGTCCAGATAGGAAACCGCCAGTTCGCGGAAGATATAATCGAGGATCGAGGTCGCATTCTTGATGCTGTCGTTGCCCTGCACCATGCCAGCCGGTTCGAACTTGGTGAATGTAAAGGCATCCACAAACTCCTCCAGCGGCACGCCGTATTGCAGGCCGACCGACACCGCGATGGCAAAGTTGTTCATCATGGCGCGGAAACCAGCCCCTTCCTTGTGCATATCAAGGAATATTTCGCCCAGCGTGCCATCCTCATACTCGCCCGTGCGCAGATAGACCTTGTGGCCCCCTACGATGGCTTTCTGGGTATAGCCCTTGCGCCGCTCCGGCATCCGCTCGCGGTTGCTTTTGACCACCTCTTTGATGATGATCTTTTCGATGACCTTCTCGGCCAGCACGACAGCTTTTTCCTGCAGGGATCCGCTTTCGAGAATCTCGGCGGCTTCATCGTCATCCTCAACCAGTGACGCGGCCAGTGGCTGGGACAATTTGGACCCGTCGCGGTAGAGCGCGTTGGCCTTGATACCCAGCGACCATGAAAGCTCGTAGGCTTTCTGGCAGTCCGCGATTGTGGCGTCGTTCGCCATGTTGATGGTCTTGGAGATCGCGCCGGAGATGAAAGACTGTGCCGCCGCCATCATATAGATGTGGCTGTTCACGCCCAGATAACGTTTGCCCTTCTTGCCGCAGGGATTGGCGCAATCAAAGATGCTGTAGTGCTCTTCCTTGAGATGCGGCGCGCCCTCCAGTGTCATGGTGCCACATACGTGGTCGTTGGCGGCCTCGATGTCTTTGCGGGTAAAGCCCAGTGACTTCAGCAGGTCAAAAGACGGATCATTCAGCTTGTCCGCCGGGATGCCCAAAACCCCGGTGCAAAATTCTTCGCCCAGTGTCCACTGGTTGAAAACGAACCGGATATCAAAGGCTTGCGCCAATGCAGCGTCAACCTTGGCCAATTCGCCCGGGCCAAATCCGTGCCCCATCAGCGAGGTGTGGTTGATACCGGGCGCATTGCCGATCGTGCCATGGCCGACCGCGTAGGAAATGATCTCTTCGATCTGCGCAGACCCGTACCCCTGCTTTTCCAGTGCTGCTGGCACCGACTGGTTGATGATCTTGAAATAGCCGCCGCCGGCCAGCTTCTTGAACTTTACCAGTGCAAAGTCAGGCTCGATCCCTGTGGTGTCACAATCCATGACCAGACCGATGGTACCAGTCGGCGCAATAACGGATGTTTGTGCGTTGCGATAGCCGTGCTTTTCGCCCAGCTTCAGCGCCTCGTCCCATGTCGACATCGCGACATCCACCAGACCCGCTTGCGGACAGTTGTTGTGATCCAGCGCAACCGGCTTGACCGACAGTTCCTCGTAACCGGAGGTGTTGCCGTAGGCCGCATTGCGGTGGTTACGGATCACACGCAGCATGTGTTTCGCGTTCTTCTTATACCCAGGGAATGGACCCAGCTCACCGGACATTTCGGCGGATGTTGCATAGGCAACTCCGGTCATGATGGCCGTCAGAGCACCACAAAGCGCACGCCCTTCATCACTGTCATAGGAAAAACCCATGTTCATCAGCAGTCCGCCGATATTGGCATACCCCAGACCCAGCGTGCGGAAATCATATGACCGCTGTGCGATTTCCTTGGACGGGAACTGCGCCATCATCACGGAAATTTCCAGCGTCACGGTCCACAGGCGGGACGCGTGCATATAGTCTTCGACCTGAAACTCGCCGTCCTTCAGGAACGTCAGCAGGTTCATGGAGGCAAGGTTGCACGCGGTATCATCAAGGAACATGTATTCGGAACAAGGGTTTGACCCCCGTATTGCACCGTCTTCGGGGCATGTATGCCAGTCGTTCACGGTGTCGTGGTACTGAATACCCGGATCCGCGCAGGCCCATGCGGCATGGCCAACCTGCTCCCACAGATCGCGGGCACGGATGGTCTTTGAAGCCTTGCCGGTGGTGCGATCGATCAGCTCCCAATCCGCGTCTTTCTCGACAGCGGTAAGGAAGGCGTTGGTGACGCGGATGGAGTTGTTGGAGTTCTGGCCGGAAACCGATGAATAGGCTTCTGAATCCCAGTCGGTATCATAGGTCGGGAATTCGATGCTGGTGTGCCCCTGCTTGGCATAATCCAACACCCGCTTGACGTATGTTTCGGGGATCGCAACCTTTTTGGCCGCGCGGATCGCATCTTTCAGCTGGGTGTTATGGGCAGGGTCATACGCGTCGCCCTCTGCCCCGTCCCAGGCTTTGATCGCAGCAAAAATACCGTTCAGCTTCTCTTCGTGCATTTTGGAGCCTGCAACAATGCTGGCCACCTTCTGCTCTTCAATCACCTTCCAGTTGATGAAATCCTCGATATCAGGATGGTCCGCATCGACGATCACCATCTTGGCTGCGCGCCGTGTTGTGCCGCCCGATTTGATCGCACCTGCAGCGCGGTCACCGATTTTGAGGAACCCCATCAAGCCGGAAGATTTACCACCGCCCGACAGTTTTTCGCCTTCACCGCGCAACGATGAAAAGTTTGTGCCTGTGCCCGAGCCATATTTGAACAGACGCGCTTCGCGGACCCACAGGTCCATGATGCCGCCATCGCCAACGAGATCGTCGGCCACGGACTGAATGAAGCAGGCATGCGGCTGTGGATGCTCGTAAGACGACTTGGAGCGGGTCAGCTTGCCGGTCTTGTAGTCCACATAATAGTGGCCCTGCGCAGGGCCATCGATGCCGTATGCCCAGTGCAGGCCGGTGTTGAACCACTGCGGCGAATTGGGCGCGGCGCGCTGGCTGGCCAGCATGTGGCGCATCTCGTCGTAATAAGCCTGCGCGTCTTCCTCGGTGGTGAAATAGCCACCTTTCCAACCCCAATATGCCCATGCGCCTGCAAGCCGGTCGAACACCTGCTTGGACGAGTTTTCGCCGCCCATCTCGGCACCTTCGACAGGCACAGAGCGCCACAGAAACTCGGGCACGCCCTTTTCTTTTACCTTTTTGGACGCTGACGGAACGCCGGCCTTTCGGAAATACTTCTGCGCGATCACATCACTTGCGACCTGACTCCAGCTTGATGGCACTTCGACATCATCAAGTTTGAATACAATCGAACCATCGGGATTTCTGATCTCAGAAACCGTGGTGACAAAATCCAGATCGGCATATGCATCCTGACCCGCTTTGGTAAATTTCCGCTCAATTTTCATATGTCGCTGCCTCGTATCCAGCATTACTATCAAGAAGGCGGACCCGCGTTTGCAAACCGTCTTCGCCCCGTCGTCACCAGACTGGAAACACAGAACTGCAACGTGCCAGCGGGCCTGAACCCAGTGTCATTGCAGCTTCAGATCACGATATAAACTTCGCTCGCCTGCCCTGTGCTCCCGATACGCCTGCACAGTGTTAATTCACTACATCTTGTGGCATCATCGTCGGCATGCACAAACTGGCGTATTTACCCCTATTGGGTCAAACTGTTTTTTCGTAAATTTTGGGAAAGTTTTTGTTGACGCGCTTTAGCGTTACAGCCCCCTCCGAGGGTGTATGATTCATACAGTGGATATCCCCAGAAGTATCAGCTGTCACAATTCTGAAATAATCCAGCACTCCCGCACGTTTAGAAAACGCGAAGCCCCTCCAGACGTTTTTCATCCACAAGTCTGATGACGCCCCGCAATTTGAATAGGTTAACAAGATATGAACGTGATTTGGTTGATAATATTCAGCACCTGACCTAGCGGCACCTTGATCGGGGCGCTTAATTTTTGTTCGAAGGCCACAGTCTTCCGTGCCCCCAAACACGAATCGAAGCTTTGGGCCTATGGGAGATACCCCCGCATACGGGATTTATCCGCGAGGTGGTTTGGGGAAATGGAGACGCCTTTCCCGCAGTACGTGAAACCAAACAACCGGAGGCTGCCAGCAGCACCGCAAACCATATTCGGACAAGCCACATATTTTCCCTCTCCGACATGATCGCAGAGCGGTCGCCACAGCCGACAGGCGCCGCAAGGCACTACATTGATTGCCTTTTGTGCGGTTTCTGATCCTTGTTACATCAATGATCGGGCTGGATAATAGATTGCCTTGCATAGGGACAACGCCCAGAGCAAGGTACGCGCAGGGGGTACCGCCAATTGAAGAGTGATATCGCAATTGATGCGCGCAATGTCGGCAAGGTTTACGGCACGGGCGAGACGGCCGTAACGGCTCTCGGGGATGTCTCGATCGGTATCGAGAAGGGTGAATTTTTCACGCTGTTGGGGCCGTCAGGTTGCGGCAAGACCACCCTGTTGCGCTGTATTGCAGGGTTTGAAACGCCGACCTCGGGAACAATCTACCTGTCCGGGCGCGACATCACGCATACGCCGCCGAACCAGCGCCCCGTCAACACCGTCTTTCAGTCATATGCCCTGTTTCCGCATTTGACAGTCGCGCAGAATGTCGGTTTCGGCCTCAAGATGCAGGGCAAACCCGCCGCACAGGTCGCCAAGGCCGTGGAACGGGTTCTTGCACTGGTCAAGCTGGAAGACTTTGCCAACCGTCTGCCCCAGCAATTGTCGGGTGGACAGCAACAGCGCGTGGCGCTCGCCCGTGCCTTGGCGCCCGAACCAGAGGTGCTGCTGCTTGATGAACCGCTCTCCGCGCTTGATCTCAAGCTTCGCAAGGAAATGCAAAGCGAACTCAAGCGGCTTCAGACCGAGACAGGAATTACGTTTATTTTCGTGACCCACGATCAGGAAGAGGCGCTGACCATGTCCAACCGGATTGGCGTGATGTCAGCGGGGGCATTGCTGCAGGTCGGCACGCCGCATGATATCTATGAACGGCCGGTAAACCGCTTTGTCGCCGATTTCATCGGCGAGACGAACTTTCTGGATGGCACAGTCGAGGACGCTCGGGTGCGCATTGGCACCGGTGATATGCTGGGGGTTCCACTAGATGGGCAGACCGGCACGGTCACTTTGGCGGTCCGGCCCGAACAGGTTTCGGTAACGCCTGCCGGAACAGGTATCGCCGCGAGGATCGTTGATGCCACGTATTTAGGCACTGACACGCATTACACGCTTGCGTTGGGTGATGACAGCCATCTGGTCGCGCGGATGCAGTCCAATTCGACGGGTGGATTTACGGTGGGGGACGCCGTAGGCGTCAGCATTGATGCGCAGGCGGTTCAGGTGCTGAAGTCATGAGCAAACGCCGCAGCAAAGGAATCGATGGCTGGCTGTTGTCGGCCCCTGCCCTGATCCTGCTGGTACTGGCGGCCAGTGGTCCTTTGCTGATTGTGGCGATCTATTCGGTACTGGAAAAAGGCGACTATTCCGGTGTGCGCTGGATCCTGTCCGGTGAAGGCTGGTTCCGGGTGCTGTTCGAAAAGGACATCTTTGACGGCACCGTGAGCCTTGCGGATGCCAACCTCTCGATCTTCTGGCGCTCGGTCAAATTGTCGATTGCGACAACTGTGATCTCTTTTGCCCTTGGACTGCCTACAGCATGGTTCATCGCCACGCGGCCGGCCAAGTCCCGCGCCTTCTGGCTGTTTCTGATCACGATTCCGTTCTGGACCAACCTGCTGATCCGGACCTTCGCGATCATGGAGGTGATCCGCAATCAGGGCATCCTGAACACTTTCCTTATCAATGTCGGCGCAATTTCAGAGCCCGTCCAGATACTCTATACAGACACCGCCGTTCTGATCGGCATGACCTACGTCTACCTCCCCCTGATGGTCTTGCCGCTCTATGCCGCGATTGACCGGTTTGATTTCAAACTGATCGAGGCGGGGTATGATCTTTATGCGTCGCGCTGGCAGGTCTTGCGCGGTGTTATCCTGCCGATCATCAAGCCGGGGATCATTGCGGGGTCAATTCTGGTCTTTATCCCAAGTCTGGGGGCCTATGTCACACCGCGGGTGTTGGGCGGGGGCAAGAACATGATGATCGGCAACTTCATCGAACTGCAGTTTGGCCAGGGCCAGAACTGGCCCTTGGGGGCGGCGCTGTCGACTGTGCTGTTGCTGATCGTTCTGGTGTCGCTGCTGGTATATACCCGCGTATCGTCACGGGATGATCCGCATGGGTAAATCACGCGCCTTTGATGTTACGACCCTGCCGGGGTTCACCTTTGTGGCGATCCTGTCGTTTGTGCTGCTTTATGCGCCGATCGTGACGCTGGTTTTTTATTCTTTCAACGGCGGCGAGTCGGTCAATCAATGGGGTGGCTTTTCCCTGAAATGGTACGCCGTTGCCGCCCAGAACGAAGTGGTGCAGGACGCCACCGCGCGTTCGCTGATTATTGCTGTCTGGGCTTCGGTGATTTCAACTGCTGTGGCGACGATGGCCGCGCTTGGCACCACACGCCGCGGCAAATTCAAAGGCCAGACGGTGATCTATATCATCATCAACCAGCCGCTGATGGTGCCTGAAATTGTGACCGCTGTGGCGCTGCTTATCTTCTTTTCCTCGGTCAAAATTGCAACCGGCTATAGTGGTCTGGGGTATCTGATCGTCGCACATGCCGCTTTTTGTGTGCCCTTTGCCTATCTCCCCATCAAGGCACGGCTGGAGGGCATGGACACCACCATGGAAACCGCCGCTGCCGATCTCTACGCAACACCGTGGCAGACATTTCGATATGTCACGCTGCCGTTGCTTTTACCCGGCGTTATTGCCGGTGCGATGCTGGCTTTCATCATCTCGCTGGATAACGTCATCATCACCGAATTTGTCAAATCCGCAGGGCAGGATACACTGCCTACGTATATGTTGGGCCAATTGCGCCGGGCGTTGACGCCCGAGGTGAATGCCATCTCGACAGCATTGCTTGCGCTGACCGTGATCATTCTGACGGTCTTTGTTTTCGTAACCAAGAAGCGGGATTAACCTGCAAAACCTAAAACACTGGAGTATCTGATGAAACGTTACCTGATCGCAACCACGGCCCTAATTGGCAGTGCATTCGCCGCCCACGCCGAGGGGCAACTGAACCTGTTTAACTGGGGCAATTATACCAGCCCCGAATTGATCGAAAAGTTCACTGCCGAGACCGGTATCGCCGTCACCATTACCGATTACGACAGCAACACAACCGCCCTGACCAAAGTTGAAGCAGGCGGATCGGGGTTTGATCTGGTGGTGCCTTCGGCCAACTATATCCCGGTCTATGTGCGCAAGGGTCTGCTTGCAGAACTCGATCACTCCAAACTGTCCAATATCGAAAATATCGCTGCTGAGTGGAAGGATGTGCCATGGGATCCGGGCCGCGCGCATTCGGTGCCGTGGCAGTGGGGATCTGTCGGGATCGCTGTCAACAAGACCGTCTATAGCGGCGATGTAAACACATCCGAGTTGTTCATGGATCCACCACCGGAACTGGAAGGCAAGATCAACGTCGTGCCGGAAATGAACGACGTTTTGAATATGGCGATCTTCAACATGGGTGGCGAAGCCTGCACCGAGGATCTCGAACTGCTCAAAAAGGTCCGCGACAAGTTGATGGCGGCCAAGCCGAAATGGCTGTCGATGGATTACGGCACAACCGACAAGCTGTCGTCCGGTGACTATGCGGCATCGGTGAACTGGAACGGCTCGACCATGCGTGCGCGGATCAACAATCCCGATGTGGTCTATGGCTATCCAAAAGAAGGCTATCCGTTGTTCATGGATTCGGTAGCCCTGCTGGCGGATGCGCAAAACGTCGAGGAAGCCTACAAGTTCATCGACTTTATCATGATCCCTGAAAACGCCGCGATGATTTCAGGCTTTGCCCGTTATGCCAACGGCATCGCTGGTTCGGAAGAATTCATGCCCGAAGACATGAAAACCGCACCTGAAATCGTGACACCGGCAGAATTCGCCGCGGCCGGCAAGTTCCTGCCCACCTGCCCGCAATCGGCAGTCGATCTCTACACAGCGATCTGGACAGAATTGCTGAAGTAAGCTCTGACAAGGCGGGGCCGCGTATTGCGTGGCCCCGCCTGCGTCTGCCGTGTTTCGAATGACGGCATGGCTGGCCTACGCGCCTTTGAACCCCTCCAGCACGTTGACCGTGTTTATGCCAACAGCTTCGATGGCATAGCCGCCTTCCATGCAAATCACTGTCGGCAGCCTCATCGCACCGATGCGGCGCCCTGCGTCAGTGAAATCCTCGCTTTCGAGACGGAAAAAACTGATCGGATCTTCTTTGTAGGCATCAACGCCAAGTGACACAATCAAGGCCTCTGTGCCCCAAGCCTCGATCTTGGCAATGGCGTCATCCAGTGCGGCCGACCACACATCATACCCGGTACCAGACGCCATCGGATAATTAAGGTTAGCCCCTTCACCTGCGCCCCGGCCTGTCTCGTCCGCATAGCCCAGATAATAGGGGTAGGCCTCTTGTGGTGCGCCGTGCAGCGAGGCAAACAATACGTCCGCGCGGTCATAAAACAGGGACTGGGTGCCATTGCCATGGTGAAAATCAATGTCCAGAATTGCCACTCGTCCGGCACCGGAGTCGCGAAACATCTGGGCTGCAACCGCGGCGTTATTGATGAAGCAATAACCGCCGAACTGATCTGCTGTCGCATGGTGTCCCGGGGGACGGCACAGCGCAAAGGCACTGTCAGCACCGCCCGCAACATGGCGCTGTGCGGTTTGCGCGCAGGCCACTGACGACAGTGCGGCCGCCCAGGTGCCCTGCGTTATCGCCGTTTCGGATGCGTGACAGTAGTAGCCGACCTTGCCGTCAATATTTTCCGGGATCCGGTCCATATGCATGCCGCGCGCTGGCACATTTGCTGCAATGATTTCTCCTGCCATCCCGGCTTCCTTCCAGTCCACCCAAGCGGTTTCCAGAAAGGCAAGGTATCCGGGGTCCAGCAACGCCTGCACTGGCCCCATATCCACGTCGTCCGGCGCGACGATATCTGTCAGCTGACGTTCCCTGAGCCGGTTCAGCACGTATTCAACTCTGGAAGGACGCTCGAAAGGTGTCACAAATTGACCCCCCGAAAGCTCCGCCTGTGGAAAATGGAGCCGATGGTGTTCGCTATAGATGGTGCGCATTCAGAAGTCCGCCGTTTGTGACACTGCTGTTGGCTGCAGAATGTCAAAGCGCATTCGGTTAGTACAGATCGCCCATCGGTTAAGAACAAAACGAACCGGCATGCGGCCCATGTAAATTATGCGGTCACTCATGATTGGATTCGAAAAACGACACTCTGCAAAACGCAAACTATACATGGTGCTGGTGATCATTTGAAAAAGTGGTCGGAGCGAGAGGATTCGAACCTCCGACCCCCTGTACCCAAAACAGGTGCGCTACCAGGCTGCGCCACGCTCCGACTTGGGTCTCTTTAGCCAGAACTCTGACGGATGAAAAGCCCAAACCTTTGCCCCGTGTTAAGAACCTTTTCAAGTTCCCTGCGCTAACGCCCCCGGGGGCTCGTTAAATGCGAAATTCGGGTCTTTTAGCAGGGCCAGGCTGCGAGATCAGATGGAATCAACGGGTGGCGCAGTACGCTGCCCACAGTAATGCCCATCCTTTTGGCCAGTCCGCCGTTGATCTCAAGGACGGCCAACAGGTCATTGCCGCCAAATATACTTGTCTCGTCCAAGGGAATCGCACTGTGATGAATGTTTTGGACAACGCCGTGCGCGTCGATGAACACCATATCCAGCGGGATCAATGTATTTCGCATCCAGAAACTAAGGGTCTGTGGCTGGTCATAAACAAACAACATGCCTGCACTGGCGGGCATCGACGGGCGGTTCATCAACCCGGTCCGCTGCTCTTCCGGCGTTTCAGCCAGTTCAACCGTGAACCGCGCCTGCCCCCAGTCTCCGCGTAGTTGCACGCTATCCGCGCGGCAGGCTTCTTGCGCCTGCGCTGCAGCACCTGACCAAATCAGAATGACCGTCATGAACGGTGCAAGTGCTGCGGCTAATCCTCTGACTCGCCGGGATCTGCCAAAACTGTTTCCCATGCCTGCACCTCGGCGGCCATGTTGCCGCGTTTGCCTTTGATCACCCGCATTGCCAGTGCTTCGCCCGGAGCCAGATCAGACAAGCCGCACTGGCGCAACACTTCAATATGGAGAAATACATCATCGCGTTTGCCAAAGACATTGGCAAATCCAAATCCTTTGGCCTTGTCAAACCACTTGACCCTTGCCGGCTCAAGCGGTGCGGCGGCGACGGCATCCTTGTCAAGCCCGACGATGTCGGACAATGCAGCGGCCTGCACACCTTCGGGCGGATGGATGGCGGCGATACTCGTGGCCTGAACCCCGCGATTGGTTTCCTGAGCATGCAGTTCAATCCGCGCGCCATCGGCGACCGAACTCTGCCCGAAATTTCGCAGCACATTGACGTGCAACAGAATATCCGCACCACCCGTATCAGCCACAACAAAGCCGAATCCCTTGACCGGATCGAACCATTTGACCACGCCGGAAATCACTGGCCCAGCAGAAGCCTGCGGCGCCTCACCGTCAGTTTTGTTATGTAATTCTGACACGTTCGTCCCTTGGTCAGTCGACTTATCAATTTGAAACTCAAACACAGGGTTGCCCCAACTCAAAATTTACTATCGGCCTTTACGGCAAGAACCCGCCGAGACCTTGAAAAACCAACCCTCAGGGGTTCAGCCTATCTACGCGCCATGGCGACGCGGGCGTTTCCCGGTGCCACTTGAATCTGTCGTGCAGACGAAACTCACCGTCTGCCCAGAATTCGATCTCTACCGGCGTTAACCGGTATCCCCCCCAAAACGGCGGACGATCGGGATTGATCCCTTGCCGCGCAGTCACCTTTGCGACCTGCGCCATCAGGAAGGCCCTGCTTTCCAGAGGACGTGACTGGCGCGAGGCCCATGCACCCAGCCTGCTCTTGAGCGAGCGGCTTTTGAAGTAGGCATCCGCTTGCGGGCCATCTTCGCGGCTGATTTCCCCACGTGCACGTACCTGTCGTCTCAGCGACTTCCAATGCATTACAAAGGCCGCTTTGCCAGCATATTCCAACTCCTGCGCTTTGGCGCTTTCGTAGTTGGTATAAAAGACAAATGCCTTGTCTTCAATTTCCTTGAGCAGCACCATGCGTGTATTTGGCATTCCTGCGCTATCCACAGTTGCAAGAGCTATCGCATTGGCATCATTCAGCTCGCTGCCCTGCGCCTCCTCCAGCCAGCTGCGCGCCAGGACAAAAGGGTCATCCCCCGCAAATATACCGCTGCGCGTTTCCATCCCCGAGCCTCAAACACCTTATTTCACACGAAATCCTGCCATACCGGCCCAAGCGCTACATTTTTAGACATATACCGACATCCCTAAGGTTCAGGAAGGCTTCAAAGCATTTTTTCACGAGAAACATCAGCCCTGCTGCACATCTGCACATATGGTGCTGTTCAAGTCGGCGGTCTTGATGGCCTCTGCGGATTAGCCTACACCGTCTCAAAGTCATAACAATGGGACGGAACCGCGCATGGCAAACGATCTGATGCAGGGCAAACGTGGTCTGATCATGGGGTTGGCCAACGACAAGTCAATCGCGTGGGGCGTTGCCCGTTCGCTTGCGGATGCAGGGGCGGAACTGGCGTTTTCCTATCAGGGGGATGCACTAAAAAAGCGGGTTGTGCCGCTTGCAGCGCAGTTGAACAGTGACATCGTCCTGCCCTGCGACGTAGGCGACGAAGCGTCGATGGATGCGCTTTTTGCCGACCTCAAGGACCGCTGGGGCACCTTGGATTTCGTCGTGCATGCCATTGGATTTTCGGACAAGAATGAGTTGCGGGGCCGGTATGTTGACACGTCGCGCGGCAATTTCGCAATGTCGATGGATATTTCGGTCTATTCCTTCACCGCTGTGATGCAGCGTGCGGAAAAGATGATGACCCCGGGCGCGTCTGCGGTAACGCTGACCTATTACGGCGCTGAAAAGGTCATGCCGCATTATAACGTCATGGGGGTTGCCAAAGCGGCGCTGGAAGCCTCGGTAAAATACCTTGCCGAAGATCTCGGCAAGGACGGCATCCGCGTCAACGCGATCTCTGCCGGTCCGATCAAGACGCTCGCGGCCTCCGGCATCGGCGACTTCCGCTACATCATGAAGTGGAACGAATACAATTCGCCTTTGCGCCGCAACGTCACCATCGAGGATGTGGGCAAGGCCGCACTCTTCCTGCTCAGTGATCTGGGCTCTGGCACGACAGGTGAAAACCTGCATGTGGACGCAGGCTATCATGTGGTTGGGATGAAAGCGGTAGACGCTCCGGACATGGCCAAAGAATGAGCTGGGAGGCACTTCTTGCCTTCAATCTTGTGCTGCTGGCAGCGCTTGTCAGTCCCGGTGCCGCCATGTTGTTCGTGATCAAGACCACGGTATCATCGGGCCGCTTGGCAGGCGTTCTGGCGGGTCTGGGTCTGGGAACGGCTGCCGCCTGCTGGACACTGGCCGCATTTCTGGGTCTGGAGAGCCTTTTTCTCCTCTTCCCATGGGGCTTTGGCGCTTTGAAAATGGGCGGTGCGCTTTATCTGATCTGGCTTGCGATCCAGACGTGGCGCCATGCCAGCCGGCCGGTTGCGCAGGCCCAAGCCCACCATAAACGCAGTTATCTGGCGGGACTGCTGGTCAATTTCGGCAATCCCAAGTCCATGTTGTTCGCGGCTGCGGTGATCCTTGTGGTTTTTCCGACCGGCCTCAGCGCAGTTGAAATCGCACTAGTGACGGTCAACCATCTGGTCCTCGAACTGCTGTTTTACACGCTCTTTGCCTTTGCTCTCAGCACGCCTCCTGCGCGCCGTGGCTATCTGGCCCTCAAACCGATTCTTGACCGCATCGCAGCAACCCTTCTGGGGGCTTTCGGGATGCGTTTATTGCTGGAGAAACAACCATGACCGATAACAGACTACCTCATGAAAAAGGCTTTCACATTTCGTGGGACCAGATTCACCGTGACAGCCGCGCGCTGGCGTGGCGGCTGGATGGCCAAGGCCCAGACAACGGCGCCTGGCGTGCTGTTGTGGCGATCACACGGGGCGGCATGGCCCCGGCGATGATTGCGGCACGGGAACTGGACATCCGTACGGTCGATACGATCTCGATCAAGTCCTATGATCATCAGGACCAATCCGAGGCGAAGGTGCTGAAATCACCCGATGCCGCGCTGATGGGGGATGGAACCGGTATTCTGATCATCGACGATCTGGTTGATTCCGGAAAAACCCTCGAAATTGTGCGGGCTCGCTACCCCAAGGCGCATTTCGCAACCGTCTACGCCAAACCCAAGGGTCGCCCGCAGGTGGATACCTTCATCACCGAAGTTTCTCAGGACACCTGGATTTTCTTTCCATGGGACATGGCGCTGCAATATGTTGAACCGTATCGCGGCAAAGACTGACGCGCCAATACAGATTTCTGGCCTCTGGCACGGCATTGAACCATCTGGAAGGCAGACCCAATTGAAACTGGTTTCAAAATCCCGGACCGGACGCATTCCGCACAGATCAAGGGCACCCCGAAAATGACACTTCCCCGCACCGCTACAACCTTTGCCCCGCCCGTGATGGAGGCGCGCCGCTGGCTCGACGGCGTCAACCACCCCGCCGGCCGCCCGCTGATAAATGTGAGCCAAGCCGCACCGGTTGATCCTCCACCGCAGGCCTTGCGTCAGGTAATGGCTGATGTGGCCCTGACACGTGACGATGCACATCTTTACGGTCCGGTTCTTGGCATGAGCGATCTGCGCGATGAACTGGCCAAACAGATTTCACATCACTACGCTGGCGCCGTACGTGGCAGCCAGGCCGCCATCACCTCTGGCTGCAATCAGGCTTTTGCTGCAGCCATAGCAACGCTTTGCGCTGAAGATGACGAGGTCATTCTTCCGACACCTTGGTATTTCAACCATAAAATGTGGCTCGATATGTCGGGCGTCACCGCTGTCGCCCTCCCGACAGAGGCAGACCTGTTGCCCGATCCGGCCAAGGCGGCAGCCTTGATCACGCAGCGCACCCGCGCCATTGCGCTGGTCACGCCCAACAATCCCGGTGGTGTCGAATACCCTGCCGAACTTGTGCAGGCCTTCTTTGATCTGGCGCGCAACCGGGGCATCGCCCTTCTGGTGGATGAAACCTACCGCGATTTTGACAGCCGCTCGGGCCCGCCACATGCCTTGTTTCAGGACGAAAACTGGCCGGATACGCTGATCCACCTCTATTCGTTCTCCAAGGCCTACCGTCTCACGGGCCACCGTGTCGGGGCGATGGTCGCCAGCGAAGAGCGTCTGGCCGAAGCCGAAAAATTCCTCGACACTGTCGCAATCTGTCCGGGCCAGATCGGTCAGCATGCAGCCCTATGGGGTATGCAAAACCTGAGCCAGTGGCTTGCCGGAGAGCGCGATGAAATCCTCGCCCGGCGCGCAGCGATCACGGAACATTTCCCGAAGATCGCGGCCAAAGGCTGGAAGCTGCTGGGCCTTGGCGGCTACTTTGCCTATGTCGAACACCCCTACCCCGAAAGCTCTGCCGATCTGGCGCCCAGACTGGTGCGCGATGCGGGCATCCTGTGTTTGCCGGGGACGATGTTCTGCCCTGCAGATGACCCGACCGGCGCACGCCAGATACGCATCGCCTTTGCCAATCTCGATGCAGAAGGCATCGCAACCCTGTTTGACAGGCTCGCCGCGCTGTAACGCGCTCTTGCCCCCCTGCCGCGCAGCGCATAGACACTTTCAAAATCAAATGGGCCCCATGATAATTGGGCCAAACGTAAAACGGGAGGCCGCGTCATGGCTAAGGGCAAGAGCATTTCACGGACCGCGATGTGGATCCTTATGGGTCTTTTGATCCTTGGCCTCGGCGGTTTTGGTGCCGCGAACCTCAGCGGCAATATCCGCACCATCGGCAGTGTCGGTGACAAATCCCTGCCGGTGGATCAATACGCCCGACAGTTGGGTCAGGAAATCCGCGCCATGGAACAGCAATCGGGCCAGCAAGTGCCCTTTGCCCAGGCCCAGCAAATGGGGCTGGACCGCGCCGTGCTGCAGCGCATCGTGCGCAACCGCGCGCTGGACAACGAAACCACGAACATGGGTCTGTCGATCGGGGACGCAGCATTGCGCGAGGAGATCCTCAAGATATCCGCTTTTCAGGGCGTTGACGGCGCATTCGACCGCGAGGGGTATCGTTTTGCCCTGCAACAGGGCGGCGTGAGCGAGTCCGAATTTGAAACGTCCCTGCGCGAGGAAGCCGCGCGTACCTTGTTGCAAAGCGCTGTGCTCGGCGGTGTGACAATGCCCGAAACCTATGCCCGCACTCTGGTGGATTTCGTAGGTGAGGCACGCAGCTTTACCTGGACGCTGCTGGACGACAGTAATCTGGACACCCCTCTTGCAGAACCGGATGCGGACACCCTACGCGCCTATTATGACGCCAACACAGACCAGTTCATGTTGCCTGCCGCCAAGAAAATCACCTATGCATGGCTGACCCCTGACGCCATGCTCGACGAGGTAGAGGTGCCGGAAGACGCGCTGCGCGCAGAGTATGATGCCCGCACGGATCACTACAACAGCCCGGAACGGCGGTTGGTGGAGCGTCTGGTTTTTGCCGACGCTGACACAGCTGATCAGGCTGCGGCCGCGCTCGAAGTGGGCGGTACGACCTTCAACGCGTTGGTCGAAGAACGTGGTCTTGACCTCGCGGACATTGATCTGGGAGACGTGGGTCGACTGGAACTTGACGCCGCCGGAGAGACTGTTTTTGCTGCTGACGTCGGTACGGTCGTTGGCCCCTTGTCCAGCTCGCTTGGCCCTGCCCTGTTTCGTGTGAACGGCGTGCTGCCTGCACATAACACAACCTTTGAAGAGGCCCGCGAGGAGCTTGAAGACGAGCTCGCCCTTGCCGGCGCGGTCCGTGCCGTCGAAGCCCGCGCGCAGGATCTGGACGATCAACTCGCAGGTGGCGCAACCCTCGAACAACTGGCGGATGAGACAAAGATGACGCTCGGCCACATCGACTGGACCGCAGAAACCAGCGAGGGCATCGCGGCCTACGCCGGTTTCCGGGAGGCAGCGGCGACCTTGAGCGCGGGCGATTTTCCCAAAATCTCACAACTGGACGATGGCAGCATCTTTGCCATGCGATTGGATGAAGCACTGGACGAGCGCCCGAACCCCTTTGAAGCGGCCCGCCCCGATGTGCTTGCGGCATGGCGCGCGGACCAGACGG
This sequence comes from Sulfitobacter sp., assembly GCA_049645905.1. Lineage (GTDB taxonomy): Bacteria > Pseudomonadota > Alphaproteobacteria > Rhodobacterales > Rhodobacteraceae > Sulfitobacter. The sequence goes on along the minus strand of JBARUV010000355.1, from coordinate 32,655 downwards.
TGACGGCGCTGACAAAACAGGCGGAAGCCCTGACAGAAGATCTGGGTGGGGCTGTGTCCTTTGAGACCGCAGGTTTTGATACGCTGATCGAGGTGGACCAGACCCGCAACGCTTTTATCACCGGAGCACCTGACGGCTTCATGGCTAAGGTCTTTGACATGGCACCGGGCGATGTTGCGGTTTTGCCGGGAGACGACACAGTGGCGATTGTCCGGCTCGACAGTATCACAGCGGCGACAGACGATGCGCAGAACGCCACCCTGCTTGCGCGCCTGAGCGAGCAGTTGAACCAGACCCTCGCGCGGGATCTGTTCAACATCTACAATGACCAGATCGTGCGCCAGGCCGCCCCGAAGATTGACCAGCGGGCGCTCAACGCCGTTCATGTGAATTTCCCGTAGGTCGTTCAGGTTAGCATGGAAAAAGAATAAATGGCCCTGACACCTGATTTCACACAGTTTGAGGCCGCCTATTCGGCTGGCCGCAACCAGATCGTCTATACCCGTCTTGCGGCGGACCTTGATACGCCTGTCTCTCTGATGCTCAAGCTGACGGGTGCGGCAGAAAACGCCTTTGTGCTGGAATCAGTCACCGGCGGCGAGGTGCGCGGTCGCTATTCGATCATCGGCATGAAACCTGATCTGATCTGGCGGTGTCGCGGTGAAACCTCTGCCCTGAACCGCGCTGCGCGCTATGATGCGGACGCCTTCGAGGACATTCCCGGCAATCCGCTCGACACGTTGCGCGCGGTCATTGCAGAATCCAAAATCGACATCCCAGAGGATCTGCCGCAGGCCGCAGCGGGGCTTTTCGGCTATCTGGGGTATGACATGATCCGGCTGGTGGAACATCTGCCGGACGTAAATCCCGACCCGATGGGCCTGCCAGATGCAGTGATGCTGCGCCCTTCGGTGGTGGCCGTGCTGGACGGGGTCAAGGGCGAGGTGACCGTTGTTTCCCCCGCCTGGGTGTCAGACGGGCAAACGGCCCGCGCGGCCTATGCCCAAGCTGCCGAACGGGTCATGGACGCGGTGCGCGATCTGGAACGCGCCATGCCTGCTACCTCCCGCGATCTGGGCGATGAGGGGGATGCGCCTGCCCCGGTCAGCAACTTTACCAAAGACGCCTATCTGGCGGCGGTGGAAAAAGCGCGCGAGTATATCGTGGATGGCGACATCTTTCAGGTCGTGCCAAGCCAACGCTGGGCACAGGGATTTACCCAGCCGCCTTTTGCACTCTATCGCTCGTTGCGGCGCACCAACCCGTCGCCCTTCATGTTCTACTTCAACTTTGGCGGCTTTCACGTGGTGGGTGCCAGCCCCGAAATCCTCGTGCGTGTGTTCGGCTCGGAGATAACGATCCGCCCCATCGCAGGCACCCGCCCCCGTGGTGGTACACCCGAAGAGGACCGCGCACTGGAGGCCGATCTGCTGGCGGATGAAAAAGAACTGGCAGAACACCTGATGCTGCTTGATCTGGGTCGCAACGATGTGGGCCGCGTGGCCAAGATCGGGACTGTGCGTCCGACCGAAGAATTTATCGTTGAGCGCTATTCACATGTGATGCACATCGTTTCGAACGTCGTGGGAGAGCTGCGCGAGGATTGTGATGCGTTGGACGCCTTTTTCGCGGGTATGCCTGCGGGAACGGTTTCTGGTGCCCCCAAGGTGCGCGCAATGGAGATCATTGACGAACTGGAGCCTGAAAAGCGCGGGCTTTACGGTGGTGGCGTCGGGTATTTCAGCGCAGGCGGCGACATGGTCATGTGCATCGCGCTGCGCACGGCCGTGAGCAAGGACGTAACGCTTTATAGTCAGGCAGGTGGCGGCGTGGTTTATGACAGCGATGCCGAGGCCGAGTTCAATGAAACCGTGCACAAATCCAATGCTATCCGCCGCGCTGCTGCCGAAGCGTTGCGCTTTGGTGGCAAGGGTAATTGATGCTGACCCGCGCCCCGTTTGAAATCGCAGGCCTGCAGGTTGCCCCCGGCACATCGCTCAGTGTTGACCTGCCTGTCTCCACCCTGCCAGATCACACGCCCGTAAACCTTGCGCTTTCAGTGCATCATGGCAAGCGTTCCGGCCCGACGATGTTTGTTTCGGCGGCCGTGCACGGGGACGAGGTGATCGGCGTCGAAATCGTGCGCCGTCTGCTGCGCGCGCCGCAACTGGCCTCGCTGCGGGGCACCTTGCTGGTGGTGCCCGTCGTCAATTCTTTCGGGTTTCTGAACCGCTCGCGCTATCTGCCGGATCGCCGCGATCTCAACCGCTGCTTTCCGGGATCTCCTGCTGGGTCACTGGGGTCGCGCCTCGCCCATATCTTTCTGAATGAGGTGGTGCTGCGCTGCGACTTCGGCATCGATTTACATTCCGCGGCAATCCACCGGACCAACCTGCCGCAAGTGCGGGTTTCGCCGTCTGATCACACCACCCGCAGGATGGCGCAGGATTTTGGTGCCCCTGTTGTATTGACCTCGCCCTTGCGCGAGGGCTCCTTGCGTGCAGTGGCCGCAGAACGCGGTACGCCTGTTCTGCTCTATGAAGCGGGCGAAGGGCTGCGTTTTGATGAAATGGCCGTGCGTGCGGGTCTGGCGGGTATCCTGCGCGTGATGCGCGGTGCGGATATGTTGCCTGCAAAGGGCATCGCGCGGGCAAAGGTGGCGTCGCACGTCTGTATCTCTTCCAATTGGCTGCGCGCGCCCGTCGGCGGGCTGTTGCGCACTTTTCGCGCCGAGGGCGAAATGGTTTTGCAAGGCGATGTGCTTGCAACCGTTTCCGACCCTTTCGGCACCTTGGAACAGGACCTGATTGCGCCAGCACCCGGCATCCTTATCGGGCGGGCCATTTTGCCTGTCGTGAACGAGGGCGACGCGGTCTTTCACCTTGCCCGCCTCAGTCCGCGCGCTGCCGAAGACACAGTGGATGATCTGGCCATGCAGCTTGAAACCGATCCGTTGTTTGACGAGGACGAGATCATTTAGGGCGTCGAATCTTACGCGTGTCCCGCGTCCGCAATCACCGGCTCAGAGCTATTTTTGGTGCTCGGAACTCTAGTCTTCACGCAGTAAGACGGCCGAAACCGGCGTCAGGGCGACTTTGCCCGCGCGGTCCTGCAATCCCCACAACAACAGGGCTGAAATTGTGTCAGGCCGCAACCGTCCCAGCATTACCACTGCGCCCTCTTGCCCCGCCTTGAATGCCGCCTGATCCAGAAAACGCCGGATCACCGAGGCGCTCTGCCCTTTGCTGTCGAAATCGCGAAAAATTGCGTCCGCAGGAACGCCACCCTTGCGTGCCAGCTTGGGCATCGTGTTTAGGCCCCTGTCCTGTGTCAGCAATCCATGGCCCGACTGCAACAGGATTGACGTGACCTGATCGGCCACTTCCTTGGATCCCTGCAAGCCGCCTTTGACGCCTTCCAGAACACCGACAACCTCATCCAGTTGCGGCAGGATCGAACCAAACGCTGTCTCTGCATCCGCAGCCTGTGCGCCCTCAGGCAAGTCGATCATCGCGAGCACTTCAAAGCCTTCGTTGCGGTAGATCGTCATACGCTCTTTGGCATCCGCCAGACCTGCATCCACCGCAAAGTTAAGCGGATAGGGAAAGCTGCGCAGTGCTGCGATGCCAGCCGCGCCCGTCACCGGCGAGGACCCGTCGTCAATCAGCACAATTGCCATCAGCGGCTTTCCCTCAGGATCGTCATAGTTTTGCGCGAAACGATTGACCGGACGGGTATCACTGCCCAAGGCGTCAGCGCCTTCCTGCGGGGCCGCTTCGGTTTCAGCAGCTTCGCTATCGATGGCTTCGTTGTCGATCTGGACCAGACTGTTGCTGCCCGGGCGCCGGATCGTCACGCCTGTATCACGATCACCGATCGTCCCCACCGGTTGTCTGACGGCAGGGCGTCCTGCACTTGCCAAGTCATCAGTGCCGGATTCCTCTGGCTCTGCTTCGGTCTGGGGTGCCTCAGGGTCCGTGCCCGCGATTCTTTCAGGTGCGGGAACAGGCTGCACCTGTTGGTCCGGCACAACAGCTGGCTCTTGAGTATCGGTTGTTTCCAAAGCCGTGCCGGTCCCCGTTTCAGACGTGATTTCCGTACTCAGGGGCGGTTCGGGTTGTTCCAGCTCCGGTGCAGGCGGCTGTGCGGGTTCGGTGCTGATGGCAACATCGTCCACCGCCTGCGGTTCCATCGGGGCCAGAGCTTGCGGGTTTGGCAACACCGGCGCATCGCCCGTTACATCCACACGACTGTCCACCGCACCGGCATCGGGGGCAGATAAAACGACCCCGTCCCCTGCCGCACCGGTCAAAGGCGCATCAGTCGGTGTCTGCATTTCGCTATCAAGTGCTGAAACGCTATCTGGCGCGGGCGCCTGCGTCTGAGGCGCAACCTGTGTGGTCACAACCACCCGATCTGTGTCTGAGCCTGCCTCGCCGCTTCCGGCTTCTTGCACCCGGTCGGGCGACACCGCGGTGGGGGCCGCGTCAGAAACCTGAGGCGCTTTGGGCGGCGGTGCAAGCACAGATACGACACCAGCAGTCCCGACGGCAAAAACACCGCCCCAAAGAGCCCCGCTCAGAAATCCGCGTGCCATATCGTCTCTCCTGCTCTCGTCCGTATCCGCAACCCGGCTGCGGTTCTGTCCTCAATCGGCCCCGGCAACCGGTCATATGCTGCACCCTTGACGGGACTGCGCAAGCCTGAACATGTATGCCCCGAACTATACCCTGCGCAAGCGGGGTTTCTCTAGCCCTAATGACGGGCCTAAAACAAAGAATGTCGCCTGTGTTGCTGCTTATCGATAACTACGACAGCTTTACCTACAACCTCGTGCATTACCTTGGGGGTCTGGGCGCGGATGTCGTTGTGCACCGTAACGACCGGCTGAGTGTTGCCGACGCGCTTGCGATGAACCCCGCCGGAATTTTGCTGTCTCCGGGGCCTTGCGATCCTGATCAGGCAGGCATCTGCCTTGATCTGACGCTGGCCGCCGCCGCGCATCGCATTCCCCTGTTGGGGGTTTGTCTGGGCCATCAGACGTTGGGTCAGGCGTTTGGCGGCAAGGTGGTGCGCGCAGGCGATATTGTGCATGGCAAACTCGGACAGATGCACCATGAAAACAAAGGCGTATTCAAAGGGTTGCCCAGCCCCTTTGCGGCGACGCGCTATCATTCCCTGATCGTGGAACGCGAAAGCCTGCCCGATTGCCTCGAAGTCACGGCCACCCTCGGCAACGGTATGATCATGGGTCTGCAACACCGTGAACTGCCTCTGCACGGTGTGCAGTTTCACCCTGAGTCGATCCGCTCGGAACATGGCCATGCCCTGTTGCAGAACTTCCTGAACGAAATGAAGGTGCCCGCATGAGTGAAGCACTCAAACCGCTGATTGATGCGGCAGCCAACGGCCCGCTGAGCCGCGCACAGGCTTCGGAGGCCTTTCAGATCCTGTTTGAGGGAGAGGCCACGCCCAGCCAGATCGGCGGATTCCTGATGGCGCTGCGCACACGGGGCGAAACGGTGGATGAATACGCGGCCGCAGCCAGCGTGATGCGCGCCAAGTGCCACGTGGTGCACGCGCCCGAAGGCGCGATGGATATCGTGGGCACAGGGGGTGACGGCAAAGGCACGCTGAACATCTCGACCGCGACTGCCTTTGTGGTCGCAGGTGCGGGCGTGGTCGTGGCCAAACACGGCAACCGCAACCTCAGTTCCAAATCAGGTGCAGCAGATGCGCTGGGGCAAATGGGCATCAATGTGATGGTCGGACCCAAAGTGGTGGAGCGGGAACTGGCGGAGGCGGGCATCGGATTTATGATGGCTCCGATGCACCACCCGGCAATCGCACATGTCATGCCGACACGGGCAGAACTGGGCACGCGCACAATTTTTAACATTCTCGGGCCATTGACCAACCCTGCGGGCGTAAAACGCCAGCTGACAGGCGCATTTTCGCGCGATCTGATCCGGCCGATGGCGGAAACACTGGGCACGCTCGGGTCTGATAAAGCATGGCTGGTCCATGGGTCGGACGGCACCGACGAATTGACTATAACCGGTATCAGTTGGGTTGCAGGGCTTGTGGATGGGCTTGTCACGGACTTTGAACTGCATCCCGAAGAAGCGGGCCTGCCGGTGCATCCGTTCGAGGCGATCATCGGCGGCACACCCGAAGAAAACGCGCGCGATTTCAAGGCGCTGCTGGAGGGTCAGGAGTCTGCGTACCGGGATGCCGTTTTGTTGAATTCAGCTGCCGCGCTGGTGGTTGCAGATGCCGCGCCAAATCTCAAGGCAGGTGTTGAGATGGCCCGAGCAAGCATCGATTCAGGGGCGGCCAAGGCAAAAATCGCAAAGGTTGCCGAGGTCAGCCAAAGCAAATGAGCTTTGATCTTTCCCAGCTGGGTGCATGGGGATCGCTGCCCTTTTTTACGGATCATCTGCCAAGGATCACCGATGCCTTGGACGCGGACCCGCGCCCTGTATATCCGCCGCAAGATCAGGTTTTTTCCGCGCTCGCCCGCACGCAGCCTGATGACGTCAAGGTGGTGATATTTGGCCAAGACCCCTATCCCCAACCCGGCAAGGCACATGGATTTGCCTTTTCCATACCGGATGATTTCCCCCCGCGCAGACATCGCGACAGCCTCGACAATATTTTCGAAGAGTTGCAGAGCGATCTTGGGGTGACACGCAGCGGTTCCAACCTTGAGGATTGGGCCGACAAGGGGGTGCTCCTGTTCAACTGCCTCGCGCTGACAGTGCCACAGGACACGGCGGGCGGGCATCGCTCGCTGGGGTGGAAAACCCTTACCGCTCAAGTGCTCGACCGCTTGCAGGACCGACCCCGTGCCTATCTGTTGTGGGGCGGGGATGCGCACAAAGCGGGCCGCGATGTGGGGACGCAGACGAACCTCGTTATCAAATCCTCTCACCCCTCGCCGATGGGGGTCCACAAAACCGGTACCGACTATATCGCCTTTCGCGGCGCACGTCCCTTCAGCCGCACCAATGCATGGTTGCGCACCCAAGGCTTGCAGCCCATAAACTGGGGCGATCCGGAGACACATTCATGACCCAAACCGTTCTCGACAAAATCAAAGCGTACAAACTGGAGGAAGTGGCTGCCGACAAGGCCGCAAAACCCATCGCAGATGTGGAGGCGGACGCCCGTGCTGCCCCGTCTGTGCGGCCTTTTGCCGAAGCGCTCCATAACGCATCACGCGAAGGATACGGCCTGATCGCCGAAGTAAAGAAAGCAAGCCCTTCCAAAGGGTTGATCCGCGCCGACTTTGATCCGGCCAAATTGGCTGCTGCCTATGATGCGGGCCGTGCGACCTGCCTGTCGGTCCTGACCGACACGCCCAGTTTTCAGGGTGCCAAAGAGTATCTCGTCGCTGCTCGTGGCGCCTGTAATCTGCCGGTTTTGCGCAAGGACTTCATGTACGATACGTATCAGGTGACCGAAGCGCGCGCACTTGGTGCGGACTGCATCCTGATCATCATGGCGTCTGTGACAGACGCGCAGGCAGGTGAACTTGAAGCCTGCGCAACGCAATGGGGCATGGATGCGCTGATCGAAGTCCATGACGCAGAAGAACTGGAACGTGCCGGACGTCTGAAAAGCCGCCTGATTGGCATCAATAACCGCAACCTCAAGACTTTTGAAACCACGCTGGATACAACCCGCACCCTGAGCAAACTGGTGCCTGCGGATCGTATCATCGTCTCCGAATCCGGCTTGAGCGGGCCGGAGGATCTGGCCGACATGGCGATGTACGGCGCGCGGGTGTTCCTGATCGGGGAAAGCCTGATGCGGCAGGCAGATGTCACGCAAGCCACTCTCGATCTACTTGCCAATCCGCTGAACCCAACAGGGGGCATGTAATATGTCCCTGACCCATTTTGACGCCCAAGGCGCTGCGCATATGGTTGATGTGTCGGACAAGGCAATCACGGCGCGGGTTGCCATTGCTGAAAACCACATCAAGATGCAGCGGGAAACATTTGATATCATTACCGAAGGTCGCGCCAAGAAGGGCGATGTTCTCGGCGTTGCGCGCCTTGCCGGTATCATGGCGGCCAAGCAGACGTCGAACCTCATTCCGCTGTGCCATCCCCTGCCCATAACCAAGGTGAGCATTGATCTGGAACCTGATGCGGATCTTCCCGGCATCCGCATCACCGCAACAGTCAAGACGACCGGCCAGACAGGTGTCGAAATGGAAGCACTGACGGCAGCTTCTGTCGCCGCCCTTACCGTGTACGACATGACCAAAGCTGTCGATAAATCAATGGAAATCAGCGGCTTGCGCGTTGTTCTTAAAGACGGCGGCAAGTCGGGCCGATACGAAGCATCATGATTTCGGTCTCAGACGCGCTGACGCATGTGTTGGATCTTGCCAAAACGCTGCCCGTGGAAAACGTACCGCTTCGGCAGGCCGCAGGCCGCGTTCTGGCCCGCGATGTCAAAGCTACCCGCACGCAGCCGCCCTTTGCCGCCTCGTCCATGGACGGGTATGCCCTGCGACGTGCCGAGGTGGAACCGGACGCGATGTTCAAGGTCATTGGTGAATCCGCTGCCGGACACCGTTATGAAGGCACGCTCAAAGCCGGACAGGCCGTGCGTATTTTTACCGGTGCACCCATCCCTGACGGCGCTGACTTTGTTGTGATCCAAGAAGATGTTACGCGGCGGGGAAACCTGATTACTTTAGGCCACCGCATAGATGCAAAAGACAACATCCGCCCTGCCGGCGGTGATTTCTCCGTTGGCGAAGTGGTCAGCGCACCTTTGCTTTTGCGTCCCAGCGATATCGCCCTGCTGGCTGCCATGAATATTGCCAGCGTCCCTGTGACCACCAAGCCCACCATTGCGATCCTTGCCACCGGGGACGAACTCGTCCAGCCCGGAGAGACTCCCGGCCCGGATCAGATCATCGCCTCCAACAGCTATGGTCTGGCAGCGATGTGCGAGGGGCTTGGCGCACAAGTGCGTCTGTTGCCGATTGCGCGCGATAGCACTGCATCGCTCAAACAGGCCTTTGCACTCGCATCGGGGGCTGACCTGATCGTTACCATTGGCGGAGCATCGGTCGGGGATCATGATCTGGTCGGGCCGGTCGCAGTCGAACTGGGGATGCAGCAGGCGTTTTACAAAGTGGCCATGCGGCCAGGGAAACCCTTGATGGCAGGCCGATTGGGGACATCTGCAATGATCGGGTTGCCCGGAAATCCGGTGTCGGCCATGGTCTGCGGCGCAGTTTTCGTGGCCCCGTTGGTGCGCAAGATGTTGGGGCTGACAGAATATGCGTTACCTGTGCAAAACGCCCCGCTTGGTGCACCCCTGCCCGCCAACGGCCCCCGTGCCCATTACATGCGCGCGCGCTGGCACAAAGACATGTTAGTGGCGAGCGAAAAACAGGACAGTTCATTGCTCAGTGTGTTGGCAACGGCGGATGCCCTACTGATCCGGCCACCAAGTGATCCCGAGCGCGCGACCGGCGACATTGTCAGCTTTATCCCCCTGTGAATGGTTGACACAAAACGGGAACATCCCTAGAACAAATCCAAACCATCGTTCTGAGGGGCCACGATATGTTGACCAAGAAACAACTGGATTTGCTGGAATTTATTCACAAGCGTGTGCAGCGCGATGGCGTTCCGCCAAGTTTTGACGAAATGAAGATGGCCCTTGATTTGCGCTCCAAATCAGGAATTCACCGCCTGATCACCGCATTGGAAGAACGTGGATTTATCCGGCGCCTTGCCCACCGTGCACGCGCCATCGAGGTAGTGAAACTTCCAGAAAGCCTTGGTGGGGCACCCAGCACCGGTTTTACGCCGCGTGTCATTGACGGGGACCGGCCTGACGCACCACCCCCGGCTGCTGCACTGCCTGTTGGTGGCGATGGGGCAACGGAATTGCCTTTCATGGGCAAGATTGCCGCTGGTGTCCCAATAGAGGCCATCAGCGAAATGTCCCATACTGTCAGCGTACCGGGGGGCATGATTACCGGATCAGGGGCGCATTATGCACTTGAAGTCAAAGGCGATTCGATGATCGATGCCGGCATCAATGACGGCGACGTTGTTGTCATTCGCGAGACTTCGGTTGCCGATAATGGGGACATTGTAGTGGCTCTGATCGACGATCACGAAGCGACGCTCAAGACATTCAAGCGCAGCGGCTCTTCCATCGCCTTGGAAGCGGCCAACCCTGCCTATGAAACCCGCGTGTTCGCCTCAGACAAGGTGAAGGTTCAAGGCCGCTTGGTCGGGCTGATCCGCACGTACTGATCCGCGGTTTTGCGCACCTTGGGCCAATGGGTCCAAGGCCGCTCTCCGGCCAATGAACGGGCCGTGGTTATGTGCCATTTTCCGTTTTTGAGGCGTATCGCGATTGAACCGGTCTGTTTCAATTTGTCCGGTTCAAAAAGAGTACAACCAAAACTGTCGCCCTCTTCGACACGGACGGACGTGACAACTATCTGATCTGTGCGGCACCCTTCAAACCCGGCAAGGGCGCGTTTGCCGGACAAGTGAATGACGGGCCCGTTTTGCCACCGCTTTGCCGCCTGCCATTGCTCAACGCCTTCGCCATCGTTTTCCAGCCAGTTGCGCGCCACAAACCCCGCCCCTTTGGCCTTGCTCAACGCGCGGCCCTGATCGGTCATCACGCCCACAAGCGTGCCCGTATCAGAGATCAGGATTGCCGGACGTTCCGCCCCCTGCCAAAGCCAGAACGACAGCACCATCATCGGCACTCCTGCCCATCGCAGCCGTCCCTGCCAAAGTATCAGTGTCAAGAACCCCAGCGCCAGCACCGGGATAACCCAGGCGCCCGGCCCCGGTACATAGCCCCGCGCGCCCTCGAGCCCTGCGACAAAATCCGCGACACCAAGGATCCAGCGCAGACCCAGCCCCATGGCCCATAGTGCGATCCCCTCAAGCCCGAATGGGGCCAGCAGCAACGCTAACACGGCGGCGGGAATTACCAGCAGACCCATCAACGGCACGCTCGACAGGTTCGCAAGCAACCCGAAATGGGCAATGGCATTGAAGTGCGCCGCCGCGATGGGTGCCGTCGCCACCCCCGCCACTGCAGACGAAATGAACACCGCAAGTGCCGGACGCAGCCAGCGCGGCACCCACGCCGCTTCAAAATCCCGCAACCATCCAAACACCGCAACAAGTGCCGTTGTCGCTGCGAATGACATTTGAAAACCGGGGCCCATCAACGCCTCCGGACGCAGCACCAGCACGATTGTTGCCGCCACCGCAACCGCGCGCAGCGATAGGGCACGCCTGCCGATGATCAACGCGCCAAGGGCCACGGCCACCATTATAAAGGCACGTTCGGTGGCGACATTGCCGCCGGACAGGGCGAGGTATCCGGTTGCCGCGATCAAGGCGCCAAAGGCCGCAATGGCTTTTGTTGGCCAATTGAGTGCCGTCATCGGATGGGCCGCCAACAAGAGGCGCAGCGCCCCGAATACAACAGCAGTCAACAACCCCATGTGCAATCCAGAAATGGCCAGCAAATGCGCAAGATTGCTGGCGCGCAGATTATCCAGCGCCTGTTGTGAGATCGCAGACCGGTCCCCTGTGGTGATCGCAGCAGCAAAGCCACCGATGTCACCGGGCAAAATGGCACGGATATGTTCAGAAGCGGCCATGCGGATGCGAAACACCATCAACCCACCGTGACCTTGTGATGCTGGCGCTGCGCCCATCAGCGGCACGCGGGCGTATCCCACCGCGCCCAATCTGGTAAACCAGGCATGGCGTTGAAAATCGAAACCACCCGGCTCAACAGGGCCAGACGGCGGCGACAGATGGGCGGTGGTCATGACGCGCAAACCGGGCAGCGGCGTGATGCCCTGCCCCGATCTGTCGTGCAGAGAAATACGCACCCGTTCGGGCGTGCGATCAGGGGAAACGCTGTCCAGCCGCACTTGATCCAGCGTGAGGCGCAGGGCGTCAGACTGGCTGCGGTCGATCGCCACAATGCGCCCTTCGACCGCACCATAGTAGCGCCACCCCAAGACGGGCCCTGCAACGCTGTGCGTCCGCGCGCCGGCAATCAGTACGCCGGCAAGGCATAATGAGATGCCCATAGCGAGAGGAGAAATCGTCTCGGGCAATCGCCATGCCGCCAGGAAACACAGGAGCATGCCGCCGCAAAGGGCAGAGAACTGCATAAAAGAAGGCTCCGACAACAGCGCGAAATAGCTGCCGATCCCTGTAGCGAGGCATACTGGCACCCAGCCAATCATAGCACCGCGCTGAGCGAGCAGAATGGCGGTCAGTAAGTCGCTGATCTGCCTGTGCAGACCCATGCTTGCCCCCGTTCCCTGCACTGGATAGACAGACCGGGAACTCTAATCATGCGTGGTTATCAAAAGGTAAACGCGCACGGCCCGGCACCTGTCAGTTAGGAAATTCCCCGCATGTCCGCACCTGTTGTCACCCGTTTTGCCCCGTCACCAACCGGTTTTCTGCACATCGGCAGTGCCCGCACAGCGCTTTTTAACTGGCTTTACGCGCGGGGGCGCGGTGGCAAATTCCTGCTGCGGATCGAGGACACAGACCGCGCGCGTTCAACCCCCGAAGCGACACAGGCAATCCTTGAGGGCATGACGTGGCTGGGGCTGGATCATGACGGTGATATCGTCAGCCAGTTCGAGAGTGCACCGCGCCATGCGCGGGTTGCAAGGGATCTGCTGGCACACGGCAAAGCCTACAAATGTTTTGCGACACAAGAGGAAATCACCGCCTTCCGTGAAGCCGCCCGCAGTGAGGGGAGCAGCACGCTCTTCCGTTCGCCTTGGCGGGATGCAGACGCAGCAAGCCACCCCGACGCGCCCTATGTTATTCGCATAAAAGCCCCGCTGGAGGGCAAGACCGTGATCCGCGACCGCGTGCAGGGGGATGTTACCATCGACAATGCTCAGTTGGATGACATGGTGCTGTTACGTTCCGATGGCACACCGGTCTATATGCTGGCGGTGGTGGTGGACGACCATGATATGGGTGTGACGCATGTAATCCGCGGCGATGATCACCTCAACAACGCGGCGCGCCAGATGATGATCTATGATGCGATGGGCTGGGACGTGCCGGTCTGGGCGCACATCCCGCTGATCCACGGGGATGACGGAAAAAAGCTGAGCAAACGGCACGGCGCCACGGGTGCGCGGGAGTATCAGGCAATGGGCTATCCGGCAGCCGGAATGCGCAATTATCTGGCGCGGCTGGGGTGGAGTCACGGCGATGATGAATTTTTCAGCGATACTCAGGCAAAAGAATGGTTCGATCTGGATGGTATCCGGAAAAGTCCGGCGCAATTCGACTTTAAAAAGCTCGAAAGCATCTGTGGGCAGCATATTGCAGCAGCGAATGATGCTGCATTGCGGCATGAGGCGGTTGCATATCTGGCAGCCGCAGGCCTGCCTGCGCTGACTGATGGGCAGGCGGATGGATTGGAGCGCGCGATGTACTGCCTCAAGGATCGCGCGAAGACATTCCCTGAATTAATTGAAAAAGCTTACTTTATTCTTGCAAACAGACCAATTGAACCGGACGAGAAGGCTTCGAAAAACCTTGATCCGGTAGCGCGTGCTACACTGGTGGAATTGACGCCGCACCTGCAACATGTTAGCTGGGATCGAGAGACGCTGGAAGAAGTACTGAACGGTTTCGCCGCCGCTCGGGATACCAAATTCGGCAAACTTGCAGGGCCACTTCGTGCGGCACTTGCCGGGCGCGCGGTGACCCCATCCGTTTTTGACATGATGCTTGTGTTGGGACGTGATGAAACGCTTGCCCGATTGACTGATGTTGCAGCCTGAAGGCGGTTGATCGCATTTCAAGGTTGAGGGACGAAACAGAAATTACGGTAGCCTGCCCGACAGGTGTGCCAAATGGCGGGGACAACCCCGTGCCAAACATGGGAAGGGACGTCATGGCTGAGAGCAAGAAATCCGCAACACTGACACTGGATGGCAAGGAATACGAATTGCCTGTCTATTCGCCCACGGCAGGGCCTGATGTCATCGACATCCGAAAGCTATATGCGCAGGCGGATGTTTTCACCTACGATCCGGGCTTTACCTCAACTGCGGCTTGCGACAGCACGATCACTTTTATTGATGGCGATGAGGGTGTGCTGCTCCACCGGGGCTATCCGATCGGCCAGCTGGCGGGAAAATCCCACTATCTCGAAGTCTGCTATCTGCTGCTCTATGGTGACTTGCCCTCGCCCACCGAATTGGAAAAGTTTGAAAGCATCGTGACCAATCATACGATGCTGCACGAACAGATGATGAACTTCTTCCGCGGCTTCCGCCGCGATGCGCACCCGATGGCGATCATGACCGGCGTGGTCGGTGCGATGTCAGCATTTTACCACGACAGCACCGACATCACCGATGAACACCAGCGTGAGGTCGCCACCTTCCGTCTGATTGCAAAGATGCCGACGATTGCGGCAAATGCCTTTAAATACACCATTGGCCAGCCGTTTGTGTATCCGCGCAATGATCTGGATTACGCCTCCAATTTCCTGCGCATGTGCTTTGCGGTTCCGGCAGAGGAATATGTGGTTGATCCGATCCTCAGCCGCGCGATGGACCGTATCTTTACGCTGCATGCGGATCACGAACAGAACGCCTCCACCTCAACGGTGCGGCTGGCGTCGTCCTCCGGTGCGAACCCGTTTGCCTGTATCGCTGCGGGTATCGCTTGCCTCTGGGGGCCTGCGCATGGTGGTGCCAATCAGGCTTGCCTTGAGATGCTCAAGGAAATCGGCACGCCCGACCGCATCCCTGAATTCATCGCCCGCGCCAAGGACAAGAATGATCCATTCCGCCTGATGGGCTTTGGCCACCGCGTCTACAAGAACTTCGATCCCCGCGCGACGGTGATGAAGGAAAGCGCGGATGAGGTACTGGAACTTCTGGGCGTCGAAAACAACCCGATCCTGCAGGTTGCCAAAGAGCTTGAGAAAGCGGCGCTAGACGATCCGTATTTTTCAGAAAAGAAACTCTTTCCGAACGTCGATTTTTACTCAGGCATCATCCTTGAGGCGATGGGTTTCCCCACCTCGATGTTCACGCCGATCTTTGCGGTGGCGCGTACCGTCGGGTGGATTTCCCAGTGGAAAGAACAGATCAGCGATCCACAGCTCAAGATCGGCCGCCCGCGCCAGCTTTATCAAGGCGAAACGCAGCGGGATTATGTTGATATCGAAAACCGCTAATTCCTGCCCGATTTGATCTGCATCGCCCCGGCCTCCACTGGCTGGGGCGTTTTGCATTCAGACCCCGAAAATGATTCGAATCGATCGCAGGATTTTCATTAGAACAGGCAGGTATTCCTATTGGGATGTGCCGCACGAACGCAGCTACCGGCTAAAAAACGTCAAAAGTATGTCATTGTTTCGGACCGCTGGACAATGCAGGCCACAAGCTTGACCCATCCTCCATTGCAACGCTAGCTTGCTCTAGAAGTGGCTTTTCACAAGGTCGCGATACCATGATTGGTCCGGCCGCTCCTATAGGTACACCCCACTACCTTTTGTTTTGTTTCTGTAATCTGCACTTGCGAGTATCGAATATGACCCCGACTGCGAAATTTCAGCCGCGCCCCACATCAGCTGAATGGATGAACGCAAAGAGCCTGATGCCCGGCAGCACCGTAAACGAAAGCGGACTACAGGGCGCGTTGGTGCCCGGTAGTCTTGAAGACGGTGATCACATCGCAGTCGTCTATGACAAGGGTGATACGCCGCCAGAGATCACCATTCGTGAAGTTTCCGGTTTTGTGCATGCGGTCTGCGCCAATGGCATCGCGGTTGCCGTTGTCGCCCGCGCTTCAGGTCCAGCGCCGGCTGCCGGCGACGTGCTTCTGGTTGAACGCACGGTCTGAAATCGGGAAAAACGGCCTAGCGACCCTCATAGCTGGGGCTGCGTTTTTCGGTAAATGCCAGCACCCCTTCCTTGAAATCCCGCGACTTGCCGCATTTGCCCTGTTCGCGCGCTTCCAGCGTCAGTTGCTCTTCCAGGGAATTGTTCCAGGATCCACGGATCACCTGCTTGGCAGAGGCATAGGCCGCCGTCGGGCCTGCCGCCAGATGCGCCGCTTTGGCCCGCCAGTGGCTGTCAAAGGTTGCGTCCGGGACTGCCTCCCAGATCATCCCCCAATCGTCGGCTTGCCGCGCGCTGATCTTGTCCGCAAACAACGCGGCACCCATCGCCTTTGCCGTTCCCATTGTACGCGGCAGCACATAGGTGCCACCAGCGTCAGGGATCAGGCCAATGCGGGCAAAGGCCTGCAAGAAATACGCACTCTCGCTGGCAAATACCACGTCGCAGGCGAGTGCCAGATTGGCCCCCGCCCCTGCAGCAGGGCCGTTTACGGCGGCAATCGTCGGCACCGGGCAATCTACGATCGCGCGCAGCATCGGCTGGTATTCGTCGCGCAGTGTCCGCTCCAGATCGACCGTGGACGCTGTCGCTTTATCCCCCAAATCCTGCCCCGAGCAAAACGCGCGCCCTGCTCCGGTCAACACGACAACGCGGCCATCTTTGCCGCCCTGTGTCATAGCATGCGCAATCTCCGCACGCATCTGAGTGGTCAGCGCGTTCATCTTGTCCGCCCGGTTCATGGTGATCAGCACCACACCGGCAATATTTTCGTAAGTGATTGTCTGATAGTCCATGCGTTGCGTCCCTCGTTCCCTGCTTGGGATTATCCATATCAAACTGCGCCCCATGGGCCAGCAAAACCGCCCGTCAACGTTTGAGAATATCGTTCAGCCGCGCCTGTTCCTGTTCTGACAAGGGGGTTTCCCCTGCTGCCGTTCCCGTCGCACGCCCCCGCAAATAAAAAAGCCCCACACTGCCAGCCAGCACCAGCATCAGCGGCCCCGCCGCCCAAAGCAACCAATTTGCCCCGCGTGCATCGGGGCGCAACAGCACATATTCACCATAGCGCGCCACAATGAAATCGACCGCCTGCTGATTGCTGTCCCCAGCGACCAGACGCTCGCGCAACAACAACCGCAGATCACGCGCCAGACTTGCCTCGCTTTCATCTATGCTTTCGTTACGACACACCAGACAGCGCAGCCCCTTGGACACCTCGCGTGCGCGCGCCTCCAACACCGGATCGTCCAGCATTTCATCCGGTTGCACCGCCATCAGCGGCGTGGCGAGCAACATCAGCGCGAGCATCAACCACTTCATTCTGCGGGTACCGGTTGGGCCGTTTTGCCCGCGCCCGCCGCCACACGATAGCGCCTGTCACTCAGGCTCAGGATGCCTCCCAGTGCCATCAGCGCGCAACCGATCCAAACCCAGTTGGTCAGCGGTTTGATGTAGGTGCGCACCGTCCATCCGCCCCCCGACTGCTGATCCCCGATCACCACATAAACGTCGCGCGCAAGATTGTAGTCAATTGCCGCTTCCGTCGTCGGCATCTTGGCCACCGGATAGAACCTCTTTTCCGGTCGTAATTCTGACAGAACCCGGCCCCCCTTGGACAGCGTCACCTGCGCCATAGACGACAGATAATTGGGACCGCGCAGGTCCTCTACGGAGTTCAGGGTCAGGGTGTAGGCACCGACGTCGAAGGGCTCACCGACCTGCGCGACACGAATGTCATCAATCGCCCAAGCGGTCAGCCCCGCGACCCCTGCCATTGTCACGCCAAGGCCCGCATGGGCGGTCGCTTTGCCCCAATCCGCACGCGGTAAACGGGCCAGTCGGCCAACCTGCCAACGGCAGCGTTGCGCAAGTTCCACAACAGTGCCCGAAATCAGCCAGACTCCCAGGAACATGCCCAACGGCCCCAGCATGCTACGCCCGGACTGCATCGCAAATGCCAGTCCCGCCACAGCAACGGCCAACACGAAAACATAGCGCAGTGGCCACGCAGCCCGCAAAAAGCTTGCGCGTTTCCACGGCATCGTCGAACCGATCGGCAGGAACAGCCCCAACGCGACCATGAAGGGTGTGAAGGCCGCGTTGAAAAACGGCGGACCAACGCTCAGCTTACGGTCAAAGAACATCTCCGCCAGCAGAGGCCACATGGTGCCCACGAACACCACAAAGCACGCAACGGCCAGCAGCAGATTGTTGACAACCAATGCACTTTCGCGACTGACAAGACCAAAGACGCCTTTGGCTTCAAGCGCGCCTGCACGCAAAGTGAACAGAACCAGGGCCCCGCCCATAAAGAACGCCATGATCGCAAGGATAAAAATACCGCGTTCGGGATCATTGGCAAAGGCATGCACAGAAGTCAGCAGGCCCGATCGCACGATAAATGTCCCGATCAGAGAGAAACCGAATGCGAGGATCGCCAGCAATATGGTCCAGCTCTTGAGGCTTTCGCGCTTTTCCACAACGATCGCGGAATGCAGTAACGCCGCCGCCAGCAACCACGGCATGAAACTTGCGTTTTCGACCGGATCCCAGAACCAGAAACCGCCCCAGCCAAGCTCGTAATAGGCCCACCACGATCCCAGCGCGATTCCAATGGTCAGGAATATCCACGCGGCCAACGTCCAGGGTCGCACCCAACGGCCCCATGCTGCGTCGACGCGCCCTTCGATCAAGGCAGCCACGGCAAAGCTAAAGGTCATCGAAAGTCCGACGTACCGCAGATACAGAAACGGCGGTTGGAACGCCAAACCGGGATCCTGCAACAGCGGGTTCAGATCGCGCCCGTCAAAGGGAGGCATGCCAGTGCGTAAAAAAGGGTTGGACGTGAAGATGATAAAAGCAAAAAACGCGACACCAATCGCGGCCTGAACACTCAGAACGCGCGCCCGCAAGGTGGGGGGCAATGAGCCACCAAACCATGCCGCCATAGCGCCGAACAGCGACACAATCAGAACCCAAAGCAGCATGGACCCCTCATGGTTGCCCCATGTGCCGCTGATCTTATACAGCATCGGTTTAAGGGAATGGCTGTTTGCAACCACCAGTCGCAACGAGAAATCAGAGTTAATAAAAGCCCGCATCAGGGCGCCAAAAGACAGCGCCGTAAGGGCAAATTGCGCCCCCGCTGCGGGTTCTGCCACGGCCATCCATCCCGGCCAGCGCTTATACGCGCCGATCAGCGGCACTACCATCTGTACGATCGCGACGCCAAAGGCGAGGATCAGGGCGAAATGTCCAAGTTCAGTAATCATGAAGCCGAGTATAGGGGGCGACTGCCCCCCATACCATGCCCTAAACATCACATTTCAGGGCATCAGGCTGCGGCCCGTCGCCACGCCTCAAGTGCGGGGTTATCTGCGGGGCGCAGTGCTGCAACACTCAGGCGCGCGTCATTGCCTGTGTCTGCAACTTTCAGGCTGTCTGCGCGCAAATCCCGGATCGTCTTGATGTTGCCCATCACCTTCGGGACATGCGCCATTGTCCCGACAATCTGGCGCTGAAATTCCTGTGCCTTCACTTGATGGCGGGCGCCGAAATAAAACGACACAATGACGCCCAACAGCCACCAAAGCGGCTCTGGCACCAGCGCAATGCCTTGCATACGCTCGGAAAACCATAACGGTTCGACCATCGCCGAAACGAACAAGCCCAGCGTGCCCAGCGCGAGCATCGGACGCGGCAACCGGTTCACCCCGTCCATGAAACGGTCAAAACCACCCTGCCGCGCCACGGCAAATTCGGCACCGTATTGCGCCATCGCATGACCCTGCGCTGTTGCGGAACGGCTGGCTCCTGCTTCGGCATTTTCGCGGAAAACCTCGACTGTTTCGCGCACGACATTGCGGTCGCTGCCAAACAGCAATCCAAACACCTGACCGATCAACCCCATATCGCGATCCTTTGCTGAAACGCGGCGCTGGTCATGTGATACTTGGGCGCAATGAATTCCTCCGCCCGCTTGATCCAGCCGCCCTTGCCGCCTGCCCGCGTGCGCGCATATTTACGGCTTGCCGGGCGTCTGTCCGCCAAACGGAAGTAGTAATTGCGGCGCGCTATGCCGTAGGCGTTTACAAATTCCTGCGGCGCTTTGGCCATTCCAGCACGTACCGCCGCCAGACTTTGCGGGCCCAATGCGCCATCAACGCTGACAGAGTGGCCCATCTCACACAGCAATTGTTGCAGGATTTTCACAGCATTACTGCCCGCATTGACGTACATGTCAAATACGGTTGGCTGCAACGGTTCCGGCAATTCCGCAATCAGCGGGCGTTCAAAGTAGTGCTTGATAAAGATATCGATTGCCTGCGTGCGGGTCAGACGGCGCACATCGGCGACGTTAATCTCTCCGTCGCCCGTCAGGTCCAACCCCAGACGCCGCATGGTATGGATTGTCACGCCGAAATTGGTCGCCCCGCCCGGATCGTCCGGATCATTCACGAAACCACCTTCGCGTACCACAATATCTGTGGCGATTTCTCTGACTGTCTGCATCTGATGCTCCTGTCCGTTTACAGGGGCAATCAGCCTAGAAAGTGGTTAACGGGGGCGGAACGGACCGTACGGTGTCAACTGTCAGGTTCCTTGTAGACCCCCTGCGCCTTGAGGGCATCCACAACCTCTTTCGGCATGTAAGTCTCATCATGTTTTGCAAGTATTTCAGTAGCTTCAAAGACGCCGTTAACGTATCTTCCGGTGCCCACCATCCCTTGATTTTCCTCAAAGAGATCGGGCAACACCCCGCTAAATGTCACGGGTACAGTGGCCCCGCCATCAGTCACGTCAAAGCGGATTGTATGTCCGTCCCCGCGCACCAACGACCCTTCCGCGACCAACCCGCCGATGCGAAATGTCTCGGACGGCGTCGGGGGTTCTGCGATCACCTGCGACGGGGCGCGGAAAAAGTTGATTCCATCACGCAAAGCATACCCGATCAAGGCAGTCGCGGCGACAAGCGCCACAACTGTGACCCCAATGATCTGGATACGTCTTTGTTTTTTCAGACTTTTCATCGTATCGCTGGAGTCTCTTCCGGTTTCTGTTCTAAGGGAAGACAGGCGCTAACATCAGCCCCTCGGTCTCTTCAATACCTAACATCAGGTTCGCGTTCTGCAAGGCCTGACCGCTTGACCCTTTTGTCAGGTTATCAAGGGCTGCGACCACGATCGCACGTCCTTCTATGCGGTCACCGCTTACCCCGATGTGGCAAAAGTTGGAGCCCCGAATGTGGCGTGTGCTTGGTGCCTCACCAAACGGCAGCACTATGATAAAAGGCTCATCCAGATAGGCGTTTTCCAAAGCTGTATGAATGGCTTGCGGATCACCTTTTACGTAACATGTCGCCAGAATACCGCGGTTTGCAGGTACCAGATGCGGTGTGAATTGCACTTTGACAGGACGCCCGGCAATGGCGGAAAACTCCTGATCGAATTCACCCAGATGCCGGTGCGTGCCGCCCAGCGCATAGGCGTGATATCCCTCGGACAATTCCGCGTGCAGCAGATTTTCCTTGAGTGACCGGCCCGCGCCCGAAACGGCGCATTTCAGATCAAGGATGATATCATCCAGATCAATCAAACCCTGTTCGATCAAGGGCCTCAACGCAAACTGTCCCGTTGCAGCGTTGCACCCTGTTCCGGCCACCAAACGGGCTGTTTTGATCTCTTCACGATAAAACTCGGTCAGGCCGTATACTGCCTCGCTCTGTTGTTCTAGCGCGGCGTGCTTGTTGCCGTACCATTTTTCATAGTCAGCCGGATCACGCAGACGGAAATCTGCGGACAGATCGACTATCTTCAGATCTTTCGGCAGCTTTGCGATCACTTCCTGAGAGGTCTTGTGTGGCAGGGCGCAAAAGCAGAGATCAATATCTGCAAACTCAATTTCTTCCAGCGTTACCAATGGCGGTAAATCGAGGTGGCGCAGATGGGGGAACACCTCGGCCATGGTCTGGCCCGCCTTGGAATTCCCCCCCAAGGCTTTGATTTTCATGGAGGGATGCGTGGCGATCAGCCGGATCAGTTCAGCTCCGGTGTAGCCGGAGGCGCCGATGATGGCGATGTTGTAGGTCATGTTGGGTTTCCGTAGGTATGATGTCTGGTTTGCGTCGATTTCAGGCGGCAGTGAACGTCATTTGTCGTCGCAAGAACTGTGTGCCACGGGTGCTGACGGTTTTTGGGTTACCGGTGGTCAGCAGTGCCGCCGATCCCGTGCCAATCATATCCGTGTGGCGTGTCAGATAGTCCGCCAGACTTTCAGCAACCAATGCCGCCTGCGAAAATACTTTTACATTTGCACCCAGCGCTTCCTGAAATGCGTCCTGCATCAGCGGGTAATGGGTACAGCCCAAAATCGCGGCCTCAGGTTCCGGCATCTTGCGCTTGAGCGCGTCCACGTGGCTGCGCACCAACGCTTCGGCGAGGATAAAATCGCCGTCTTCGATTGCATCGACCACGCCGCCACAGGCCTGCGCCTCCACGTCAACCCCGATGGCGCGAAAGGCCAGTTCACGCTGAAACGCGCGGGTGGCAACCGTGGCAGGTGTGGCAAACAAGGCAACGTGTTTGGTGGCCACCTCGCGGGGCGGCGAATTATCGCCCCACCGGCGCTCAGTCATCGCTTCGATCAGGGGCACAAAGACGCCAAGCACGCGTTTGTCGGTTGGCACCCAGCTCTCTTGCATGCGACGCAGCGCAGCGGCGGAGGCCGTATTACAGGCCAGCACAACCAGATCGCAACCTGCGTCAAACAGGCGTTGGGTTGCAGCACAGGTCAGATCAAAGATATCGTCAGATGTCCGGACGCCATAAGGCGCATTCGCCGAATCGGCGAGATAGACAAAATCGACCTCAGGCAGGCGCGCCTGCACGGCGTCCAGTACGGTAAGCCCGCCAAGGCCCGAATCAAAAATACCAACCGCCATGTTGTCCCGCAGCTATCTGTCGGCGCGATGCCGTTCCTCGAACTCAAACCCGAACTCAACAGGTGAGACAGGCTTTGGGGACAATTCATAGGTGGCTTTGCGCAGGAAATCCATCATCGCTTTTGCATCCCCTGCAAGTGGGTCCAACACGTCACGCTCAAGTGGGGTCCCGATGGCCACACGTACAGGTGTATCGATGCGCTTGCGGAATTCCTTGATCAGCAGCCCCATGCGCAGGGTTGAGTGCAAATGGCTCGCGATCTGGAACATCCGGCTGGTGTGGCCATCAAAATAGATAGGCACGACAGTCGCGCGTGATTTGGCAACCATCCGCGCCGTAAAGCTGCGCCAGACCGGATCAAGGGGGCGCGAGAACGGTTTGGCCGCCGTGCTGACTGTTCCGCCGGGGAAAACGCCCACTGCTCCACCTTCAGCAAGATAGCTTAACGCGGATTTGCGGGTGTTGAGGTTGAGTGCAAGTGCCTCTTTCGTTTCGTCAAAACTGATTGGCAGCAGGTAGCGGTTCAAATCCGGCGCACGGTTGAAAACGGCATTGGCCATCAGGCGGAAATCGCCACGCGTACGCGACATCATATGGCCCAACATCAACCCGTCCAGAATGCCGTATGGATGGTTGGCGATAAACACCACAGGCCCCGCGCGTGGAATATCCTGCAGATTGCCCTGAACCACATCAAGGGTCAGACCATAGCGGTCGGCCATCACATCGAAAAAGCTCCGGCCCTGTTCCACTTCATTTTCGTAGCCCTGCGCGCGTTTGATCAGGCGTATCCGGCCTGTCGTGTTTTCCATCAGTCGGATCAACGCGCGACCACCGCGTGTTTCGGCGGAATACGCATAAGAAAGGTCACGCGCGGAAGGCAGGGTTGAAGACGTCATCGGGTCACCGGTGTTGCGGCAGCATTTTCTTTCTATAGACCCCGATTGCAAAAGTTCCGTGACACTGTTGCTGTTATTCAGCCGCCTTGGACGTCGCCGACCCACCAGCACGGATCACACTCAGCAGTTCCTCGCGACGCTTGGCTGCCTTGATCTCGTTTGCCTGTTTCACAGGCCCGAACCCCCTGATCTGCAACGGCAATTCAGCAAGGGCGACGATCGCGTCCCTCGTGCCTGCCGTCAGTTTTGGCAGCACATCGGCCATATCTTTCTGATATTGCTTGATCAGTGCGCGTTCCATCTTGCGTTCGGCTGTATAGCCAAACACGTCAAATGGCGTGCCGCGCAAGCGTTTGAATTTGGCCATCAAGCGCAGCGGCCCTTCCAGCCATTGCCCGAATTCGCGTTTGACCGGGCGGCCATCCGATCCCTGCTTGCTGATCAGTGGCGGTGCCATGTGGAAAGTCATTTTGAAATCGCCGTCGAATTCTTCACGCGCTTTTTCACGGCTGGTGATGAGCAGGCGCGCAACTTCGTATTCGTCCTTGTAGGCCAGCAGCTTGTGATAGCCTTTGGCGACAGCTTCTTTGACCGTGTCATCAGGGATTGCGTTCAGCATTTTGGCATAGCGTTTGGCCAGCCCCTTACCCTGATAGGCAATCAGGTGGTCCACCCGAAAGGCGATCTTGGCATCAAGCGTCTTGGGCAGGTCGATGACCTTTGGCTTGCTCACCTGTGCTGCGTCCTCGGGGTAAAGCACCGCCCAGCGCCCGATCTCGAAGGCACGCAGGTTCCGCTCGACTGCGGCGCCATTCATGGTGATCGCCTCGCTCATCGCCTCCAGCGTCAGCGGCAGCAATCCCCGCTGCCATGCCGCGCCCAGCACCATCATGTTGGAGAATATCGAATCTCCCAGTGCAGCTTTGGCAAGGTCCGACGCGTCAAACATTGAAACCGCCTGTTTCAGCCGCGCCTCAAGTGCCAGCGTCAGGCGATCGTAGGGCATCTGGAATTCAGTGTCGCGGGTGAAATCGCCGGTAATGATCTGGTGGGAATTCACCACAGCGCCCGTGCGCCCTGCCCGCGTCAGGCCCAAGGTTTTGGGTCCCGCAGATACAACAAGATCACCGCCGATCAACGCGTCCGCCTCACCCGTGGCAACGCGAATCGCGGAAATATCCTCGGGCTTTTCGGCAATCCGGCAATGGATATGCACCGCGCCGCCCTTTTGCGCCAGTCCGGCCATTTCCATCATGCCCGCGCCTTTGCCGTCGAGTTGCGCAGCTTGCGCCAGCAACGCGCCGATGGTGACGACGCCCGTGCCGCCAACCCCTGTGATCACCACATTATGGGTCCCGCTGATGGTGGGCAGGTCCGGCATCGGCAAATCGGGAATGGAGATCTCAGTTGTCGGGTCTTTGCGCACCTGCGCGCCCTCCAGTGTCACGAAAGACGGACAAAAGCCTTTTACGCAGGAGAAATCCTTGTTGCAGGACGATTGATCAATCGCTCGTTTGCGGCCCAGTTCGGTTTCCGCCGGCACAATGGACACGCAATTGGATTGCACGCCGCAATCGCCACAGCCTTCGCAGACATCTGTATTGATAAATACCCGCTTGTCCGGATCGGGAAACAATCCGCGCTTGCGGCGCCGGCGCTTTTCAGCAGCACAGGTCTGGATATAGACAATTGCACTGACGCCTTCGATCTCGGCCATCTCGCGCTGCACCTTCATCAGGTCGGCGCGCTCGTGCGTGGGCACGCCCTTGAAGGCTGCGAAATCCACGTCTTCCTTTTCATCATAGACCACAGCGATATGGTTCACGCCCATCGCCTTGATCTCTGCGACGATACGGGGGGCGTCCAGTCCGCCTTCGTTGCTCTGTCCGCCGGTCATTGCGACGGCATCGTTATAGAGGATCTTGTATGTGATGTTCGTGCCTGCGGCGACGGCCGCACGTATCGCCAAGACGCCTGAGTGGTTATAGGTTCCGTCTCCCAGATTCTGAAAAACGTGTTTGCGGGTCGAGAATTGCGATTCTCCGATCCAGTTGGCCCCTTCCCCCCCCATGTGGGTTGCGCCCAGCGTTTCGCGGTCCATCCACTGCACCATATAGTGACAACCGATTCCCGCATAGGCACGCGAGCCTTCAGGGACTTTGGTCGACGTATTGTGCGGACAGCCGGAGCAGAAATAGGGCAGACGCGCGGCGATATCCTCGGCGTTGTCCGAGCGACGCGCATCATCCAGCACCTGCAAACCTGCCCGTAGCGCTTCGGTGTCGCGGCCCTCCTCCAACAGGATCCCACCGAGCTTCTCTGCGATGTGTATAGGGTCAAGCGCGCCACGTGTCGGGAACAATTCCTCACCGTGTTCCATGCCAGCCCCCCCCTTGTGCCAGCCATAGACACGCCGGTGGATGTCGCTGAATAGCGCTTCCTTGATCTGAATTTCGATCAGCTTGCGCTTTTCCTCAACCACGACGATCAGATCAAGACCATCGGCCCACTCGTGAAACGTTTCCATATCCAGCGGAAACGTCTGGCCGATTTTATACAATGTAATGCCAAGGCGCTCCGCCTCGTTTTCGTCAATGTTCAGCAGGGACATCGCATGGATCAGATCAAGCCAGTTCTTGCCCGCTGCCGCAAAGCCGATCTTGGCGCCGCGCTTGCCCCACATGCGCTTGTCCATCTTGTTGGCACGACTGAACGCCTCCGCGGCATAGCGCTTGTGATCGATCATGCGCGCTTCCTGCAGATGCGGCGTGTCGACAAGGCGGATATTGAGCCCCCCTTCGGGCAGTTTGTAATCCGGCAAACTCAGGTTCATGCGGTGCGGATTACCGTCTACGACCGAGGTCGCCTCAACCGTGTCTTTCATTGTCTTCAAGCCGACCCACAGGCCCGAGAACCGGCTGAGCGCCCAACCATATATCCCGTAGTCGAGGATTTCCTGCACGCCTGCAGGGCTGACCACCGGCATGTAGGCGTCCATCATTGCCCATTCTGACTGGTGCAAAACGGTCGAGGATTCGCCTGTATGGTCATCCCCCATTGCCATCAGCACACCACCATTCTTTGATGAGCCAGCCATGTTCGCATGACGCATGACATCACCCGACCGATCCACACCGGGGCCCTTGCCATACCACAAGCCGAATACCCCATCGTATTTCCCTTCTCCGCGCAGTTCTGCCTGCTGGGTGCCCCAGAGGGCGGTCGCGGCGAGGTCTTCGTTGAGGCCGGGCTGGAATTTAACGTTATATTTCGCAAGCTGCTTTTCCGCGCGGCTCATCTGTAGATCGACAGCACCCAGCGGGCTGCCGCGGTAGCCGGTGACATAACCCGCTGTATTAAGGCCCGCTGACGCGTCGCGCGCGGCCTGCATCATCATCATTCGTACCAGCGCCTGCGTGCCATTCAGCAGCACCGGGCTTTTCTCCAGATCGAAACGGTCGTTGAGTGAAATCTTTTGCGTGGTCATATCTGGCCTCCCCGATCTGATACACTTTGTATGATAGCGCATATGTTTTAGATATATAGGTCACAAATGCTGACCTGCATAGAGCAGTTTTCAATTTCCCTGCTACTGAACGCCGGAAACTCCCCGTGTTATCCATGCGCAGGTCATGTACACGCAACCACAACTAAATATGGTGCAAAGATGGATTGGGATAAACTTAGAATTTTTCACGCGGTCGCAGATGTGGGTAGCCTGACCCACGCCGGCGACAAGCTGAACCTGTCGCAGTCTGCTGTCAGCAGGCAGATCCGCGGGCTGGAAGAACAATTGAACACCAATTTGTTCCACCGCCATGCGCGTGGGCTGATCCTGACCGAACAGGGTGAACTGTTGTTTGACGCGACCACCGCGATGACCAAACGCCTTGATACCGCCGCCGCCCGCATCCGCGATAGCGAAGAGGAAGTATTTGGCGAACTGCGCGTGACCACCACAACCGGTTTTGGAACGCTGTGGCTGGCCCCCCGCCTGCCGAAACTGTACGAGAAATATCCCGATCTCAAAGTCGATCTGATGCTGGAGGAACGGGTGCTGGATCTCCCCATGCGCGAGGCCGATGTGGCGATCCGCATGAAAGAACCAAGTCAGGCCGATCTGATTCGCAAACGTCTGATGACAGTGCGGATGTGCCTGTATGCCACGCCAAAATATCTGGCCGCAAACGGCACGCCCGAACGGATCGAAGACATGACAGACCACCGGCTGATTTGCCAGAACACCGACAGCGCGCAGGTCGGCGCAGGCGTGAGCCTTGTACAACAGCTTATGATGAACGATGTGCG
This sequence comes from Sulfitobacter sp., assembly GCA_049645905.1. Classification (GTDB taxonomy): domain Bacteria; phylum Pseudomonadota; class Alphaproteobacteria; order Rhodobacterales; family Rhodobacteraceae; genus Sulfitobacter. Next base: position 4,579 of record JBARUV010000355.1, on the reverse strand, counting down.
CTCTCTACTCACCGTGAACAACTACTTCGGGGTGCTGCAAGGTGTGCTGAATGATCTCGGAATCGGTGTGCTGCCTGACTACGTCACGCAGGATTTTCCGCATCTGGTTCACGTTCTACCTGATACTGAGTCGGCAGACGTGCCCGTTTTTCTGGCGTATCCAGAAGAATTGCGCCAATCCAAGCGTGTTTCAGCCTTTAAGGACTTTGTGCAGGAAGAGATCATTGCCTACCGTAAGCAATTGAGATTGAAAGAAAACATATAAGGCATGCGTTCAACGCATATCTGACATGTGTGTTGTTTTTCTGAATCTGCCTTGATCCGTGCGCCTTTGCTTCTTAATTGACCATCATGAAGAATGGCAGCCCTCACGGGCGGGTCGCTTCATACCTCCCTGTTGGACTTGGCCGAGCTTTATGCTCGGCCTTTTTTTTGGCACCAGATACTGCCTCACAAGCAGGCTCAGACCCCCTATCCCGAACGAAACCCTTAAAGCCTCGAACCGGCGCTCAATTAAACCTGAATGCGGTCTGGCCACCCAGCAGGATCGCGTATCCCGGTGAAAAGGTATGCGCCGCGCAGGTCCGGTCCAGCCGTTTGATCACATCTCGATAAAACGTCAGGCGTGGTTTGATCTCCATGCCCGCCTCCGCAAAGGCAATGGCACCTTCTGGACGGTCCGCGACCATCAACAGTTCCGCAATCATCATCGCTTCCGTCGGAGTTCCCCCGACAAAGTCCTGGCCTTCACGCACAGCAACAGCCAAGCGCCGCCAATCGACCCAGTCAAACCCATCCGAAAGCAACGCAGGGCGTTCCGGCATCTGGTTCGTTTGACCAGTCAGATAGGGTTTGATTATCTGACTGGCGCGCATCCAGTCCACGGTTTGCTGCGCACGGCCATCGTGTGCCGCAGCGCCTTAATCGCGCGTTCGGCCTCGGTCTGTGCTTGCCCCGATCCTGTTAGCGACATCAAAACCATCATCGCCACCGCTGGAACGTGCTTCCTGCCCATGACGCTCTCCCCTAAATGTGGATTGGCTCAGGATAGCCCGCGATAGGCATTCTGCCAACATTGCTGCCTTTGCCCTTTTCCCCGCCACCCCCATCATTTAAGAGGACGGCAAATACGCCAGGTGGGAAAAATTGCATGACCGAACCAGCCATCACCGATGATCTGATTGCCGCCCACGGGTTTACCCCCGATGAATATGCCGAAGTGCAGAACATTCTTGGCCGTGAACCGAACTATACCGAAATGGGTATTTTTTCGGCAATGTGGAATGAACATTGCTCGTACAAATCCTCAAAGAAATGGCTTCGGACCTTGCCTACAACCGGCCCGCAGGTCATCTGCGGCCCCGGTGAAAATGCTGGCGTGGTTGATATCGGTGACGGTCAGGCGCTGGTTTTCAAGATGGAAAGCCATAACCACCCGTCCTATATCGAACCCTATCAGGGTGCCGCGACCGGCATGGGGGGCATTCTGCGCGACGTTTTTACCATGGGTGCGCGCCCCATTGCCTCAATGAACGCGCTCAGCTTTGGCCGACCTGATCATCCTAAAACGCGGCAGCTGGTGCATGGCGTTGTCGCGGGTATCGGTGGCTACGGCAATTGCTTCGGTGTGCCCTGCGCGGGTGGTGAAGTGCGCTTTGATGCCGCATATGACGGCAATTGTCTGGTCAATGCCTTCGCTGCGGGCCTCGCGGATGCGGATAAGATTTTTTATTCCGCTGCGTCTGGCGTTGGCATGCCGGTTGTCTATCTCGGCGCCAAGACAGGCCGTGACGGAGTTGGTGGCGCGACAATGGCCTCAGCCGAATTTGACGACACGATCGAGGAAAAGCGCCCCACCGTGCAGGTCGGGGATCCCTTCACCGAAAAGCGCCTGATGGAAGCAACCCTTGAACTAATGGCGACCGGCGCGGTGATCTCCATTCAGGATATGGGCGCGGCAGGCCTGACCTGCTCCGCAGTCGAGATGGGCGACAAAGGCGGGCTTGGTGTCAAGTTGAACCTTGAAGACGTGCCACAGCGCGAGGCGGATATGACCGCCTATGAGATGATGCTGTCCGAAAGCCAGGAACGCATGCTGATGGTCCTCAAGCCAGAGCTTGAGGCAGAAGCGCGTGCCGTTTTCGTGAAATGGGACCTCGATTTTGCCATTGTCGGTGAGACAATTGCAGAAGACCGCTTTTTGATCCTGCATCATGGCGAGGTCAAAGCCGACCTTCCGCTGAGCAAGCTGGCCTCTACCGCGCCGGAATACGACCGCCCCTGGATCGAAACACCGGCGCCTGCACCGCTGACAGAAACGCCACAAATCGATCCGATCGAGGGGCTGCGCGCGCTGATTTCAGACCCGAACTATGCGCATAAATCATGGGTGTTTGAACAATACGATACCATGGTCATGGGCGACACCACCCGCACACCGGGCCTTGGTGCGGGCATCATGCGCATCCATGGCACCGACAAGGCGATTGCGTTCACCTCGGACGTGACACCGCGTTACGTCAAGGCGAACCCGTTCGAGGGTGGCAAGCAGGCGGTTGCAGAGGCCTATCGCAACCTCACCGCTGTTGGTGCACGGGGCTTGGCGACAACGGACAATATGAATTTCGGTAACCCCGAAAAGCCGGAAATCATGGGCCAGTTCGTTGGTGCGATCAAAGGCATCGGCGCGGCAGTGTCGGCACTGGATATGCCCATCGTGTCAGGTAACGTGTCACTTTATAACGAGACGGACGGCACAGGAATCTTGCCCACGCCGACAATCGGTGCCGTAGGCCTGATCGACCATCCCGACCAGATCATCGGCTGTGATGTGCGCGACGGTCATGTTGCACTGGTGTTAGGGGAAACCTTAGGCCATCTGGGTCAATCCGCCCTGCTGGCCTGCTTAAACGGGCAGTGCATCGGTGACGCACCCTCGGTCGATCTTGCGGCCGAAAAGGCCCATGGCGATTTCGTTCTGGCCAATCGCGACCTGATTAAAGCATGCACCGACCTCAGCGATGGGGGCCTTGCGCTCGCAGCTTTTGAGATGGCCGACAAATCAGGCTGCGGTGTGACACTGGACAGCGATGATACCGCGCAGCTTTTCGGTGAGGATCAGGCGCGCTATCTGATTGCCTGCAACTTCGACCAAGCGGAAGCGTTGATGACGGCCGCAAGCGCCGCTGGCGTGCCGCTTCAGACTGTTGGCAAATTCGGCGGTGAGACCGTAAGCTTTGGCGGGTCATCCGCAGCTCTGGCAGACCTGTCCTCGGTATATCACAATGCCTTTGCCAATCTCTTTGGCTAAGGCAGGCTAGCCCGACGCAACCGCCGCCATCAGGCGGTTCTTTTCACCGACATCGTCGCTGCGTGAGATCACCGCTGCAAGTTCTTCCAGCGTTGCAATGGAATGGCCCGCACGGAAACTGTCCACATGAGGCAACATAGCGCGAATGCCCGCCGCCTTGGGGGCAAACCCGTCCCAGCGCAATAACGGGTTCAGCCAGATCAATCGCCGCGCCGTCAGGTGTAACCGCTGCATCTGACGACCAAGCATTTCGGGCGCATCCCTGTCCAGCCCGTCAGTGATCAACAGGACCACCGCACCCTGCCCCATAACACGGCGGGACCAGTCGCGGTTAAAGGCTTCGAAAGAGGCACCGATGCGCGTGCCTCCTTCCCAATCCTGCGCTTCCGCCCCAGCTGCCGCAAGGGCTGCGTCCACGTCGCGGGTGGCAAGGTGACGGGTGATATTTGTCAGCCGGGTGCCAAAAGTAAACGCATGCACCGAAGCCCAGCCTGCGCCTTTGGCGTTTGAAACCGCATGCAAAAAATGCAGGATCACCCGCGAATACTGGCTCATCGAACCCGAAATATCGCAGAGCACCACCAGATTGGGATAACGCGGGCGCGGCTTTTTAAAGGCCAGTTTCTCCATCTCTCCGCCGCGTCGCAGGGCAGCACGCAACGACCGTGCGGTATCAATACGCCCCGACGGGGATGCCATCCCGCGTCGCGACGGCAATGGTTTTACAGGTAGGGTCAGCCGCGAAAGCATGCGCTTGGCTTCTGCCATTTCGACCAGCGACATTTGCTCAAAATCCAGCGTCTTCAGCCGCTCTTTGCCTGACGTGGTAAAGCTGGCGTCGACTTCGATGAGGGCGTCTTCATCCCTTTCTTCATCGTCGTTGCGTTCGGGCCCCTCAGCCCCGTCCAGCAACGCCTCAGCTGCACGTTTTTCAGCAGCTTGTGCGGGGCGGTCTTCCTGCACTCCGCGAATGGCAGGCAACATCGCGGCCATCATATGTTCCAGATACCGGGGATCGCGCCAATAGAGCCGGAACAATTGCGCAAACACGCGCCGGTGTTCGGGCCGGTTCACGAAACAGGCATGCAGCGTCCAGTAAAAGTCGCGTTTATTGGTAAAACCTGCAGCCTCAACTGCCTGTATCGCGTCTATCACCCGCCCCGGCCCGATGGGCAGACCTGCACGGCGCAGCGCGCGGGCAAAATGAGTGATGTTGCCCGTGAGTTTTGGATCGTCGGGCAATTCAAGAGGGATATGTTCAACCATAGA
>JBARUV010000354.1:0-11523 GCA_049645905.1 Sulfitobacter sp. | reverse complement strand
CCATCTGCTGGGGGCAGATGAAGTGGATATGTGAATCAAATCCGCCGGCGGTCAGGATACGGCCCTCGCCAGCGATCGCTTCGGTACCGGGACCGATGATGATATCGACACCGGGTTGCGTATCGGGATTGCCCGCCTTGCCGATCTTGTGGATGCGCCCGTCGCGCAACCCTACATCTGCCTTGTAGATGCCGGAATGATCCACAATCAGCGCGTTGGTGATGACGGTATCAACCGCCCCCTCTGCACGGGTGGCCTGTGACTGGCCCATGCCGTCGCGGATCACTTTGCCGCCCCCGAATTTGACCTCTTCACCGTAGGTGGTCAGGTCGCGCTCAACCTCGATGTTCAGATCGGTATCGGCAAGGCGCAGTTTGTCGCCCGTTGTCGGGCCGAACATCGCGGCATAATCGGAGCGGCTGATTTCTACGGGCATCTACAGGTCCCCCATGACGTGCTGATTGAATCCGAATACGCGCCTGTCACCGCCAAACGGCACTAGCTGCACTTCGCGACGCTGGCCCGGTTCAAAGCGCACGGCAGTTCCTGCCGCAATATCCAGCCGCATGCCGCGTGCGACGTCGCGGTCAAAGTCGAGCGCGGCGTTGGATTCTGCAAAGTGGTAGTGGCTGCCGATCTGAACAGGGCGGTCGCCGGTGTTGGCAACCATAAGAGTTCGGGCAGTGGCACCCGCATTCAGGGTCAGGGTGCCAGACGCTGGGAAAAGCTCTCCGGGGATCATCGTGGTCTCCTTAACGAATAGGGTTGTGAACGGTGACCAGCTTGGTGCCGTCGGGAAAGGTTGCTTCGACCTGCACATCGGGGATCATTTCAGCGATGCCGTCCATGCATTGGTCACGGGTAATGATCTGGCCACCCGCTTGCATCATATCCGCGACAGACCGCCCGTCGCGCGCGCCTTCCACAACCGCATCGGTGATTAGCGCAATCGCTTCGGGATAGTTTAGCTTGACGCCGCGCGCCAATCGTTTGCGCGCCACCTCTGCCGCCATTGCGATCAGCAGTTTGTCTTTCTCACGGGGGGTCAGTTTCATCGGCTAAAGCCTCCAGTTCTTCGGGACTGTATCATCACTCAGTAGTCGCAAGAGTGGTAGCAGTGTTCGGCGTAACGCGAAACTGTCAGTCGTCAGAATACGCGCCACCAGCACATTCTGATCCAGCACACTCGCCCCGCCGGTCGCGGGCAAAAGCGCGCGGGCACGATCAAGATACTGCGGCGCATTACGGGCAACCAAAACGACATTTGCCATGGCGCCGGCGGATTGTCCGGTGGCGCCTCGCTGCATGAGGTGCGCAACATTGCCCGTCAGATTGATCCGGTCGAGATAACAGAGCCGCCCGTCGCAACGCAGTTTGACGGAGTCCCTGAAAGCGCATGATCGCAGGCTCTCACCGGATGCAGTGCGCCCGAACACCAATGGTTCGACCATCAGGAACCGCGCAGTCTTTGCTATATCGACATTGAGGCTGCGGAGGACATTGCAACCGTCAAAAAGGATGGTCTCCTGAGGCAGCCAATGCAGTTGTGCGTTGTCTTCTATCGTCAGGGTGTTCCGGATACGCCCCGGTTCGTCGCCTATCGCGCGATAGATCCGTTCTGCTGCTTGCGTTGTCAGCGTCAGTTGCGATTTGGGGCATGCATGGGCGGTGATGGAAAAGGCATCACCCCCCGTTACGCCACCTGCTGTGTTTACGATCACCGCTTCAAGCCCGCTCGCAGGAGGGCGGGGGAAAACCGACCTGAGTGAGCCTTCCTGTCGCAGGTCACGCAAGCGTGTTATTCCGGTGCCGTCACCGACACTGACTGACATGTTTCCAACAGCCCGCTGGAATTTGGGTCGTGATTGGAGGGCGGCACTTGCAGACACGTATTTGAACCCTGTGGTGTTGGATCAAATGTGTCCGTTAATGACGCAACGACAAGCTTTGGTGTATTTCCAGTCGCCCGTCTTTGGTGATTGCTTAAATATTAATCATATATCCTGCAAAGCGGGCGAAATGAAAATTGAGACTGGATGCCCTATAGCGCAAGATAGCCGATTGCCGCAAAGGTCAGCAGGCAGCCGCCCCATTGCGCGCGGGTCATCGTTTCGGACAGGAAAAGCCCCGCCAGCACCACCGTAACAAGACCGAAAGTAGACGAGGCAACAGCAGCATATTCCGGCGATGGCAGAGCGCCTGCCGTCAGGACGCAAAGCAGGGCGATCCCGTCCAATACTCCCATGATCGCGACAAAGATCAGTGCGCGCCGCCCGGGCCAGAACGGCAGACGCATCACAGCCATCACCGGCACCAGTATCGCCAGACTGGCCAATCGGGTCACCAGAATGGAAGGAAGATCGTCGGTCAGACGGGCGGCTTCCTGTCCCAGGGCAAAAGTCGTGAAAAAGCCGATCGCGGAAAGGCCTGCAAGCGCAATGGTAGGCCCAATCGGGGGATAGGTTTCTTCGCTCTCGTCAGCAGAGATCGCGACAACGGCAATGCCTGCAACCACGGCCAGTACGGCCAGCCACTGCAGGGGCGTCACATTAGTCCCTGACAGGCTTGCCAGACCGACCGACAGGATTGGATAGCTGCCAATCACAGGCGCGACCACCCGCACCGGACCCCGATGGAACGCCCCATAGAGGCTTGCGCCTGCAACGGTAAACGCACATCCGGCACACACCGAATAGATCACCGCATCACGGGGCAGGGCTGTGGATCCGCCCGTTACTGCCATTGCAGTCGCCTGAAACACGGCACCCACGATCAACACGCCCAGCAGAGTTGCCATCAGCGGCACAGTTTGACTGATCCGGCGCACGGTTACATCGTGAATGCCCCAACACAGAGCTGCAATCAGGCCAAGGGCGAGCGCATTCATGGCGGGGCGTCCTGTATCTGTGTTATCTTCGAGGCAAAGAAGCGCCGGTCCTAGAGGGCCGATTTCATCGCGGTCACAACTGCATGGTGTAGCGTTCCAGCGCTGGCGCGGGGGCCGTAAAGGCTGAAGTGATCAGTGTCCCGACGCAGAACAAAACAGCCCAGATGGTGGATTGATCCGCGCAGCGCATCGCCGGTCGCCATGTCGGTCGTGTGCAACGCACTTAGCAACTCCATGACAGCCAACACGCCTTCTCCGGTCAGATCAAAGCGGGTCCATGCATCGCTCTGCTCGGTTACCGATGCCACGCCGGACGCCTGTTGCGCGATATCCATGGCCAGCGTTTCATGGCTGTCATAGGGCGCTTCCAGCATCCACTGGTCCGGGCCGGTCCAGAAAGCGGTTAGCTTGTCCTCGATCATTTTTCCGATGGCGGGGGGAGTGGAACCAAGGGCTGTTTTCAATACCGCAGCAGCCTGTTTTTCATGCCCCAGACGCGCCGCGAAAGAAGCAAGTGCAACATTTGGCACCTCGGTGCAGGTGACGCTGCTATGCCTGTCAACCCGCGGTGAAGTACCGCCAAGGGCGGTGATGGGTGTCAAATCATGCACGAAGCCGTTCCCCCTCAGGATCAACAAAATGGGCCGAAACGATCTCGACGTCGACCGTCAGGTTTGTGAGGGGCGACACCAGACGCATCTGTTCCCCCATGCGCGCGTCCCCTTGCTTGAGCAGAGCCAACCCGATCATGGAACCAAGGGTGGGCGAAAACGCAGCAGAGGTCACATAACCCTGGTCATGGGCTGCATCTACGGGGCCGTCATTGTTCATCAGATGGCCGCCGGTGGTGACTTTCTTGCTGATGTCCACCGGCCTGATCCCCACCAGTTTCAGCGCGTTATCCTCGTTCAAACCGGGGCGTTCAGACAGGATTGTTCCGATGCTGTCTTTGGCCTTGGACACCATGCGCCCCATTCCGAGGTTCAGTGCGGTGGTGGTCCCGTTGAGTTCATTCCCCGCCGCATGACCCTTTTCTATGCGCATCACGCCAAGTGCTTCGGTGCCATAGGGCGTGACATCGAATTCCTTGCCTTCCTCCATCAGACGCCGCATCAGCGCATCGCCGTATCGGGCAGGGACAGCGATTTCAAATGCCAGTTCGCCCGAGAAAGAAATGCGGAAAAGGCGCGCGCGCAAACCGCCGCAGACCGTGATGGTGCCGCAGCCCATGAAGGGAAAGGCATCGTTCGAGATGTCGAATTCCGCGTCGACGATCTTTTGCAGTAACTTGCGGGAATTGGGGCCTGCGACGGCATATTGCGCCCAAGCCTCGGTTGTTGAAATCAGCTGCACGTCCATGTCAGGGAACAGGCATTGACGCACAAATTCCATGTGCTGATAGACGCGCCCCGCATTGGCAGTCGTGGTGGTGACGACGAAATGATCTTCTGCCAGACGGGCGGCGGTCCCGTCGTCCATCGCGATACCGTCCTCGCGCAGCATCAACCCATAGCGGGCTTTGCCGACCGCGAGTTTGGCAAAACCGTTGCAGTAAAGCTTGTTGAGAAATCCAGCCGCATCAGCACCTTGCACGTCTATCTTTCCCAATGTTGTGCAGTCACAGATGCCCACGGAGGCGCGCGTCGCCGTCACTTCCCTGTCAACGCTCTCGCGCCAGTGGGTTTCACCAGCACGCGGGAACCATTGTGCGCGCAGCCAATTCCCGACCTCGACGAAGACCGCGCCCTGTTCCCTGGCCCAGTAATGGGAAGGGGTGAGGCGGGTAGGATGGAATTCCTTGCCCTTGATACGACCCGCCAGGGTGGCGATGGGCACAGGTGTATAGGGCGGGCGGAAAATGGTTGTGCCGGTTTGCTCGATCGTCTTGCCCGCCAGTTCGGCCATGATCGCCAGACCGCCCATGTTCGATGTCTTGCCCTGATCGGTGGCCATGCCCAGCGTGGTATAGCGTTTCAGGTGCTCGACAGAACGGAAGCCTTCCTGATGGCTCAGTTTGACGTCCTTGACGGTCACATCGTTCTGCTGGTCAAGCCATGCACGCGACGCCCCCTCAACAAACCAGAATGGAGTGATATTGACCGGCGCGTCCTCGGCCCTTGGCAGTTTTTCGGCGCGCCCCTTGATCGACAACGCCTTGCGCGCAGCATCAGCACCCGATTTCAGGGTGGCGTAGGTTGAAAATACACCGTTGGCCGCACCCGCGACGGACATGCCGGGCGGCAGCGCGCTGCCCGGTCCAAAGGCAGCCAGCGTATCATTCCACGCGGGGCGCCCGCGCTGGTGGCAGGTCAGATGCACATTCGGGTTCCAGCCGCCTGACACTCCGATTGCGCCACACTCAAGGGTGCGCAGGGAACCATCGGCCAGTTTGACCTCAGCGAAAGTCAGGCCCAGACGCCCTTTGGTATCAATCACTTGTGCACCACGCAGCACTTGGTACCTGTCCGATAGGTCCACGTTCATGCGGGTATCCACCACAGCGGCGATTTTCACGCCCTTGTTCGACAGATCCACCGCGGTGCGGTGGCCATCGTCGTTGTTGGTGAATATTGCGATGCGCTGCGCAGGTGTTACAGCCCATCGGTTGGCATAGCTGCGGATCGCGCTTGCCAGCATCACACCGGGCCGGTCGTTATTGTCAAAGGCGATGGGGCGCTCGGTCGCGCCTGCGCAAAGGATCGTTTGCCGGGTGTAAATCCGCCAAAAGATCTGGCGCGGTTTTCCCGGAACCGGTGTATGAACGTGATCGGCGATCCGTTCGACCGCGCCATAGATACCGTGATCGAACGCGCCGATGATGGTGGTGCGGGGCATCAGGCGCACGTTGGGCAGGGCAGCAAGTTCCGCGACGGTGTTTTCTGCCCAATCGGCAGCAGCAGCATCGTTGATGGCAAAGGTTTCAGCGTTCAATCGTCCGCCCATGCGGAAATCTTCATCCGCAAGAATGACGGATGCGCCTGTCCGCCCAGCGGTCAGTGCGGCCATCAGCCCTGCGGGACCGGCCCCGATAATCAGCAGGTCACAGTGGCGGAACCCTTTGTCGTATTCATCAGGGTCCGGCAGCATGGAAAGCGCGCCGAGCCCCGCCGCCTTGCGAATGACGGGTTCATAGAGTTTTTCCCAGAACGCCTTGGGCCACATGAAGGTCTTGTAATAAAAACCGGCGGTCAGGAAATTTGAAAACCGGTCGTTGATCGCCATTGCGTCGAACGCCAGCGAAGGCCAGCGGTTCTGGCTGCGCGCAACAAGACCGTCATAAAGTTCGGCAGTTGTGGCCCGTGTGTTGGGTTCCTGACGTGCACCACCCCGCAGTTCGACGATGGCGTTCGGCTCTTCTGATCCTGCGGTCAGCGGGCCACGCGGCCGGTGGTATTTGAACGAGCGGCCCATCAGTCGCACATTGTTTGCCAGCAGGGCAGAGGCGAGTGTATCACCGGGATGACCTTGGTACGCCTTGCCGTCGAACTTGAATGTCAACGTCTGGTCGCGGTCAATCTGGCCCCCGACAAGCCTGTTCATCTGGATCATGTGGAGCGCCCCCTGCTGCGGGCGACATCACGGGCGATTTCAACGGAAGTGATTTCATGGGTGGTGGTGTCGCGCGTGACTACAAGCCATGACCTGTCGCCTGCTTCGTGAAACCACAATTCGCGGTGCGGTCCTGCAGGGTTGTCGCGTAAATAACCGTATTCATAGAACTTCTGTGCCCTGTCCTCGGCACTGGGATCAGGCCGGTCGATCAGTGCTGCGTCGCCCAGATAGACGAATTCGGCACTGTCACGGGGTCCAAGAAGCGGATGATTGATGATCATATCGGGAAAGCTCTCAATGTAGGTTGGGCTGGTTGCCCATGCCTTTTTCGTCAATCATGTGACCGGTCTGGAATCGGTCAAACCGGTAGGCGGTCGCGGTCGGGTGGGGCAGGTCGCGTGCCAGCAGATGCGCGAAGACGTAGCCGCTCGCCGGCGTCGCCTTGAACCCGCCGTAACACCAGCCGCCATTGAAATAGAGACCGTCGATATGGGTGCGGTCTATGATGGGCGATCCGTCCATGGACATGTCCATGATGCCGCCCCACATGCGCAAAAGACGGGCGCGGCCGATCATCGGCATCAGTGCCATGCCGCCTTCGCAGACATCTTCGACCACGGGCAGGTTGCCGCGCTGCGCATAGGAATTATAGCCGTCGATGTCGCCGCCAAACACCAGTCCGCCCTTGTCGGACTGGCTGACATAAAAGTGGCCCGCACCAAAGGTGATCACGCCGGGCAGAACGGGTTTGAGGCCTTCGGAAACAAAAGCCTGCAAGACGTGGCTTTCTATCGGCAGCCGCATGTCCGCCTTTGCCATCAGTCGCCCGGAAGAGCCTGCGACCGCGCAGCCGATCTTGCCCGCGCCGATGAACCCGCGCGAGGTTTCGACACCTTTGCACGTGCCGTTTTCGATGCGAAATCCGGTGACTTCGCAGTTCTGGATGATGTCAACGCCACGGCTGTCTGCCGCGCGCGCATAGCCCCATGCAACCGCGTCATGTCGTACTGTGCCGCCACGGCGCTGGGCAAGGCCGCCCTTGATCGGGAACCGCGCGTCGTTGAAGTTCAGAAACGGATATTCGCGTTTGATCTGGTCCAGATCCAGCAATTCGGCGTCCGCCCCGTTCAGGATCATCGCATTGCCGCGCCGCGTAAAGGCATCGCGCTGCGCATCGGTGTGGATCAGGTTCATGATCCCGCGCTGGGAAACCATCGCGTTATAGTTCAGATCCTGCTCTAGCCCCTCCCACAGTTTCAGCGAGAATTCGTAGAAGGGTTCATTGCCATCCAGCAGATAGTTGGAGCGGATGATGGTGGTGTTGCGCCCCACGTTACCGCCGCCGATCCAGCCCTTTTCCAGCACCGCAACATTGGCCTGATCAAACACCGAAGACAGATAGTGCGCCGTGGCAAGACCGTGACCGCCGCCGCCGATGATAATGATATCGTAATGCGCCTTCGGCTCGGGATCACGCCACGCCGGTTTCCAGCCTTTGTGGCCGGTCAGTGCCTCTTTGATGACTTTGAACCCGGAATAACGCATATACAGAACCCTCGTTTAAAGTAGTTTTTGCATGATCGTGCAGGTGAGTCCCTGTTCAAACCCGACATTCCCGTGCCTGTATCGGACCTTGAGCGAAAATACCTGGCCGTCTAGCCGTGCAGGGCGGCCACAGTTTTGAGGGTTGAAAACCCGTACAGCGCCTCAAACCCTTTTTCACGGCCATGGCCGGATAACCCGCTGCCACCAAAAGGTAATTCCACGCCGCCGCCTGCACCGTAATTGTTAAGGAATACCTGACCTGCGCGCAGACGTTTTGCAAGTCGCATCTGGCGCGCGCCATCGCGGGTCCAGACGGAAGCGACAAGGCCGTAAGGCGTGTTGTTGGCGATCGTGGCAGCCTGTTCTTCGTCCTCGAACGGAATGATAACCTGAACCGGGCCAAATATTTCCTCCTGCGCCAAAGGGTGATCTGCGGGAACACCTGCAAACAGGGCGGGAGCCACATAGGCGCCGCCAGCGGGGGCATCCGCGATCACTTCACCACGTGCGACCAGATCAAGATCAGCGCCCTTGGCCAGAAACCCCTCGACGATGTCACGTTGCCGGTTGGACACCAGCGGGCCGATATCGAGGTCTGCGAGTGCCGGACCAGCGCGCAGGGCACGGTAGCGCGCGGACATGGCCCCGACGACCTCCTCGTAACGACTGGCGTGGACGAGGATCCGCGAAGAGGCAGAACAGGTCTGGCCCGCGTTCTGAATGCCTGCATTGGTCAGGAACGGCAGAGCAGCGTCAAGGTCCGCGTCCTCGAACACGAGTTGCGGAGATTTGCCACCAAGTTCCAGCGTCACGGGCACAACGTGCTGTGCAGCAGAAGTCTGGATCAATCGGCCAACCCCGACCGAGCCAGTAAAGGAGATATGGCGCACACCGGGATGGCTGCTGAGCGCGGCGCCCGCTTCGGCCCCCAGACCCGGCACCACGTTCAGCGCGCCGGCGGGCAGGCCTGCACGCTGGGCCAGTCCGGCGAATGCAAGTGCGGTCAGGCAGGCCTCTTCTGCGGGTTTCAGTACCGCCGCGTTGCCCATGGCCAGTGCCGCCCCGACCGAACGGCCAATGATCTGCATCGGATAGTTCCAGGGGATGATATGTCCGGTCACGCCATGCGGTTCGCGCAGTGTATAAACAGTGTACCCGTCCAGATAGGGAATGGTCGTGCCGTGGACCTTGTCGGCAGCGCCTGCGTAAAATTCCATGTAGCGGGCAAGGGCGGTCACATCCGCGCGGGCCTGTGTCAGGGGTTTGCCCACATCCAGTGCTTCAAGCCGGGCCAGCTCTTCCGCGTTTTCCAACACCAGCGTCCCGATACGGTGCAGGATGCGGCCCCGTTCAAACGCGGTCAACCTGCCCCACGGACCGTTCAGGGCTGCATCGGCGGCAACAACCGCGCGATCAATGTCTGCGGCGTTTCCCCTTGCGATGGCACACAGGGTTGCGCCATCAGACGGGTTGCGCAGATCAAGGGTATCGCCGCTGTCGCAAGGGGTCCAGATGCCGTTGATAAAGCAGTGGGACGGGTCAATACCAAGTACTGTCAGGGTCATCGGGTCTGGTCTTTCTTTCAAAGGTCAAAAGCCGACGGCAGCGCCGTCTTTGCGCGGATCAGAACCGCCGGCATAGGTGCCGTTCTCAAGCCGCCGGACCAGCTGCGCGCCGCCAAAGCCAAAGGCGTTATCCGGTGCTTCTAGCGTGATGCGGTGGCCCATATCGCGCAGGGTTTGCAGAGTTGTTTCGGGGAGTGTTGTTTCACAGGCGACACCCAGCCCTTCGGTGATGCGCCAACGCGGCGCGTCAGCGGCCATTTGCGGATCCTGCCCCCAAAGGTCACAGCGCAACACCATCTGCACATGTCCCTGTGCCTGCATCGGGCCGCCCATCACGCCAAAGCTCATCTTCGGGCCGTTCGTTCCCATCAGGAAACCGGGTATGATGGTGTGGAACGGGCGCTTGCTGCCAGCGACGACATTCTGGTTCGCCGGATCAAGGGAAAATCCCGCGCCGCGGTTTTGCAGGGCAATGCCCGTACCCGGAACCACAACGCCCGAGCCAAAGCCCGCGTAGTTCGACTGGATGAAAGACACCATCATGCCAGAGGCGTCAGCGGCGCTGAGATACACCGTACCACCCTGTTTCGGCGCGCCAGCACCAAAATCCTGCGCGCGGTCGGGGTCGATCAGGCGGGCACGGTCCTCAAGATAGCCATCATCAAGCAGATCGGCGGCGGTAACAGCAGACATATGGCTCGGGTCTGCCACAAAGTGTTCGGCGTCGCGCAACGCGAGTTTCATTGCTTCGATTTGCAGATGCATGGCTTGGGGGTCGTCCGCGCCAACGTCCCGGATAGCGGTGCGGGACAGGATGCCAAGGCCCATACAGGCCGCGATCCCCTGACCGTTGGGCGGAATTTCGTGCAAGGTCACCTCATCGAAAGCACGCGAGATGGTGCCGCACCAATCGGGTCGGTGGGCCGCCATGTCGTCGGCGGTGAGGGCGGCACCATGTTCACGGGCGAATGCGGCTACCTTCTGCGCAATGTTGCCCTCGTAGAACGCTTTGCCTTTGGTTTCGGCAATGCGGTGCAGGGTGTGGGCGTGACCGGGGCTTTTGAATATTTCACCTGCTTTTGGCGCGTGACCCTGCGGCATGAACGTTTCGGCAAAACCGGGTTGATCGCCCAGCATCTCTGCCCCGCGCGCCCAGAGCATGGCAATCACGGGGCTCACCGGATAGCCGTCGCGTGCATAGCGGATGGCAGGCTTAAAGAGGGTTTCAAACGGCAGTTTTCCGAACCGCTCGGACAGGGACACCCATGCTGATACGGCACCGGGCACAGTGACGCTTTCCCAACCGCGAAACGGCATTTCGGTGCGCCCCGAAAAACGGTCAATGTTCCATCCGGCGGGGCTGTGGCCCGAGGCGTTGAGGCCGTGCAGTTCGGTGCCATCCCACAGGATTGCAAAGGCGTCCGATCCGATGCCGTTACCGGTGGGTTCGACAACTGTCAGGGCAATGGCCGTGGCAAGGGCAGCGTCCACAGCATTGCCACCGCGCGACAGCATGGAAAGGCCCGCCTGGGCCGCAAGCGGGTGCGATGTTGCCACCATGTTCGCGGCCAGAACGGCCGAGCGGCGGGAAGGGTAGGGGTGCGCTGCGCGTATCAGCATCAGGGTTCATCCGGGACGGGTTTGGGAGGGCCCTTCGGGCCTTCGACAGCTTGTTGCGCGGCGGCGGCTACGGCATTTCGATCTGCGTCGGTCATAGTGTCGGCATTTGCCACTTCTACTTTGACATTGCGTTCGGCCATGCGGATGCCGTTCGCCTCAAAGGCGTCGCGCACCAGCATATACGCATCGCGCCGCACCAGCCACTGTTCACCCGGCCGGGTCATGAACTTTACGCCGACGACCATGTTGAATTCCTCCATCCGGCGCACGCCCTGGGATTTAGCGGTTTCGAGGATGCTGGCGCCATAGTCTTCACTTTCCTTCAATCGCACACCCACCTGTTTGATTAGCTTT
>JBARUV010000353.1:0-2556 GCA_049645905.1 Sulfitobacter sp. | reverse complement strand
ATGTCGCGCAGGGTATGGCGGAACCGCTTGAGTTCGGTGCGCGCGCCGGAACGCTTCAGAAGCTTCACCAGACCGATCTCGAATTCGGGCCGTGCGCCGCACATCTTGCGGGCAATCTCGTACACCCGCCGCTCGATCGGTTTGCGCAGACGAAAATAGTCGCGGTGCAGCGTCAGCACGGATTTGCGCCGGATGGAGTTGAAAATCCATTCACTGATCTGGATTTCCGCTGACAGGATCCGCCCGCCTGCCTCGCCGTTCTTGCGGTTGATATGCGCGCTTTCAATCAGGTGGAACCAGCCGAGACGTTCCTCGTCACCCATGGGGACGATATCGGGCCCCTCCCCTTCGGTGGTGATGTTGGTCTTGATCACTGTGCCCATCAGCCGGTCGAGCGCCTCGCAGAACGCTTCGTAATCCTTGCCGCCGGTACCACGGTTCACGAAAATCAGCAGATCACGAGGGTTGAACTGCAACCGGCGGCTGACGGCCTCACCACGGTTGAGCTTGTGCATGATCTGGCTGACCACATAGATCAGGATATCCTTGTCATAGATCGTCGCCTGCCCTTTCGCGCTGGGGATCACCTCGAGCCATTTGCCGTTGTGTTCATAGCGCCGCACTGTGGTCTCGGGTTTTTTCGACAGCACGTAAAACGGATGTTCCATCTGTGGCATCAGGTCCTTGAGAACCGCGTCAGCAACGTCACAAATGAAAAAATCCGCCTGCGGGTGGCGGTCGGGCAGGAGTTGATCCAGCAGATTCGGGGTTTCAGGAACCATGGGGCATATTCGGGGTATCAGGAACCGCAAGTCAAGTTGGATTCGGGGTTTCAGGAACCGGCCCTGTTTTCAGTCACAAATAGCGCCTCTGATTCGCCCCCTGATTCGGGTTTCTATTCCGTTTTGCGAATCGCGGAGATTAAGAACCGAATCGCGGAGAACAGGAACTCGGATTCGGGGTATCAGGAACCGGTCCGTATAATATATTATTTACTCCCAAGGATTTAGCTAGGATGTTGTAGCCCTAAACACAGATTCAACACATATAAACACACAAGGTCTGAATTCAGTTTCAATTCACATTTTGCGAATCAGCGATTCGCGGATGGGAATCAGATGTGCAATGAAAAGAAAAAGACACTGATTAGGGTGCTCCGGATCACATTCTGCTGTTTTGGAAATACACAGAGAAGTCCTTGGCAGCGCCTTTGAAAAGCGTGAGAGCTCTCCTTGCTATCCATTAGCTTCCGGATATCTGAAATATATCTTCTAGCTATCGGATAGCTTAGGGATAGCTAATAGCTAGAACGGTAAAATACGCCATTATGTAGTGGTATCTCATAGCTATCTGTCTAAATATTGATTTTATGCATGATGCCTGCTACCCGATAGCTTTCTGGTAGCTAGCGGAAAGCTATCCGTTTACAGACCGCAATCTTGACGCTAATGTCGCCTTACGGTCTGCCAGCCGCCACGTTTAAACACGTCCGCGAAAGGAGAGACCTTTGCCCGTCATCGCATTTGCAAACCCCAAAGGGGGTGCAGGAAAAACAACGGCCGCTTTATTGCTGGCCTCTGAACTGGCCGCGCGCCAGGCACAGGTGATCATCATCGACGCCGATCCCGAACGCTGGATATCGCAGTGGGGCGGGTTGCCCGGCAAACCTGACAACGTCGAAATCATCAGCGACGTGAGTGAAGACGGCATCGTCGATGTCATAGAAGAAGCCGCCGCGCGCACCCAGTTCGTGATCATTGATCTGGAAGGCACCGCCAGCCTGATGGTCGCCAATGCCATCGGCATGTCCGATCTGGTGGTGATCCCGACCCAGGGCGGGTCGATGGATGCCAAGGGGGCGGCCAAGATGATCAGGCTGATCCACAATCAGGAACGCATGGTGCGCCGCCCGATCCCGCATGGGGTGCTGATGACACGCACGTCAGCGGCCTTTGCCTCGCGCGCGCTCAAGAATGTGCGTGCGCAACTCGACAAGGCCGGGATCGCGGTCTTTGCCACACCCATCGTGGAGCGTGCTGCCTACCGCGATATCTTTGATTATGGCGGATTGTTGCGCGATTTGCCCGGCGCACAGGTGTCCAACCTTGAAAACGCCGGCAAGAACGCGGGCGCCTTCATGAGCGAAGTTCTCGCCAAGCTCAAGAAACCGATGGAAACGCGGGGGGCTGCATGATGAGACAGACAAAGGAACGCGCCGATCTGGGATTTGCCGTCGACGACACCGGCTTTGACCCCGCCGAGTGGGATGTGGGCACGCCTGCGCCCCAACGCCCTGAAAGCGCCACGGCACGCAAGGTTGCCGAAGCCACAGGCTTTCGCAGCCGCGAAGCGGGCATAACGCCTGTGCCCGCTCCTGCAGCCGGGGCAGGGGAGAGCAAACCGCTGCGACGTCGCCGCACGGGACGCAATGCACAGTTCAACCTCAAGGCGCGGCCCGACACGATTGAGAGCTTTTGTGACGTGGCCGATGCCAAAGGCTGGGGTCTGGGGGAAACGCTGGAACATGCCGTTGCCCTGTTGCAGCGCGAATATGGA
>JBARUV010000352.1:0-6653 GCA_049645905.1 Sulfitobacter sp. | reverse complement strand
GTGCTTGTTCCGTCAGCGCCCGGCCCGTTTCGGTCAGCACTGGACGGTAACCGGTCCGGTCGAAGATCTGCACGTTCTGGACAAACTCTACGGAGGCAACCGTCTGGCTAATCGCTGATTGCACACGTCCAAGGCGGCGACCGGCTGCGGAAAAGCTTCCCGCGTCGGCAACAGAGACTATGACGCGAAGCTGATCTAGCGATAGGGACGACAGCACAATATCACCTTTCAAGATAAAGTTGATCTTAATTACATCACTTTTTTCGAAAGAGAAAGCTGCGATATCCCTGAAGCCAAGTCCACGGTCAGCACCGACCCGCATAGTTTTGGAAGGAACCGCATATGCCCAAACTTCTCGTCATCGACTCCAGCCCGCGTGGCGCCGCGTCAGTCTCTCGCGCAATGACAGACCGCTTCGTCACCTCTTGGCAGGCTGCTAATCCAGACGGCATAGTCAACCGCCGCAATCTGATGGAAACAGGTCTCGAATTTGTCCGCCCCGAGTGGCTGCAGGCCTATTTCACGCCACCGCCAGCCCAAACCGATGAACATAAGACCGCATTGGCTCTGTCAGACACGTTGGCAGCCGAGGTTCTGGAGGCCGATGAAATCGCCATCGGGATGCCGGTTCACAATTACAACGTCCCCTCCTTACTCAAGGCCTGGATTGACCATATCGTGCGCAAGGGCGTAACGTTGGGCATGGACGGGAACGGGTTGGTGGAGGACACCAAAGCGACTGTCCTGATCGCATCGGGTGGTGTTTACACCGAAGGGTCACCCATCGCGCACCGTGACATTGCTCCGCAATACATGCGCGTTGTGCTTGGTGCGATCGGCATTGATGATGTGACGATTGTTGCCGGCGGAGGTGCCAAGGCTGTCGACATGGGCGAGGCCACGATGGAAGGTTTTGTCGCAACGCTCACCGACGAGATCAATGCGGCGGCGGCGTGACATATTCGGCTCCCATCGGCACGCGGATCGGCCATGTGCATTTGCGCGTGGCCGATCTGGACCGCGCGCTTGCCTTTTACGAGGGCGTTCTGGGCTTTTATTTACAAGCCCGTATCGGGAACAGTGCGGCTTTTCTCGGAGCCCGAATGCAAGAGAGCGAAATCTATCATCACCACATTGGGCTGAACACCTGGCATAGCCGCGGAGGCACTCCGGCCCCCTCGGGTCATACGGGGCTCTATCACGCGGCAATTCTCTATCCGGATCGACCGGCCCTTGCCACGGTCGCGCGGCGCGTACTGGATGCGGGCATTCCCTTAATCGGGGCCACGGATCACGGGATTTCGGAGGCCATCTATCTTGACGATCCCGACGGCAACGGGATCGAGCTTTATCGCGACAGACCTCACACGGAATGGCCACGAAACGCACAGGGTGACTTGATCATGAACCTGCAGCCACTCGATGTTGCGCGACTGTTAACCGAAGCCGGGGGGGAGCGGGAATGATCAAGCATATTGTCCTGTTTCGCTTTCGCGAAGACGCGCCAGACGACAAAATCGCAGCGTTGATGGCAGAATACGAGACCTTCTCGGACAAATATCCCGTCATGCAGACCTTCGATATCGGCTGGAACCAGAGCGAACGGGACGACCGGTTCGACGCCGGCTTTGTCATCGAATTCCGGAGTCAGGACGAGATGAAATCCTATCTCGACAGCGACAGTCACAAGGCGCATGTCGTCGAGCGGTTTCGCCCGATTATCAAAGAACGCGCGATTGTGAGTTTTTCCTACGAGCCCCGCGCTGGCCGCGTCAATGGCGCACGACGCGTCGCTCGCTAGCTGACCAACAAGCATTCCTGGGAGGGGACTTGATGCTACTTGGCATCGTCAACTTGCAGGGCACACACTGAATTCGTATAGAGCCAAATGACCAAACCAAAGCTTTCCGGCTCCTTCAAAGGCCACCGTTTCCCACCCGAAATCATAGCATATGCCGTTTGGGCCTACTTTCGGTTTCCAATGAGCTTTCGAGACGTCGAAGATCTGCTTGCAGAACGCGGTATCATCGTGAGCCATGAGACGATCCGAAAATGGGTTACTAAATTCGGTCTCCGATACGCAAACGCCATTCGCAAGGATCGGCCAGCACCATCGGACAAATGGCATCTTGACGAGGTTGTTCTTCCAATTCGCGGCAAAAAGTACTGGTTGTGGCGAGCGGTAGACTGCAATGGCGACGTGCTGGACATCCTTGTGCAATCACGGCGCAACAAGCAGGCAGCTGATAAGTTTTTCCGCAAGCTATTCAAACAGTTTGGCATGCCCCGCGTCGTGGTTACAGACAAGCTCAAAAGTTATAGCGCGGCCTTGAAGAAGCTAGCTCCAGGCATTGATCATCGAAGCCACAAGGGCCTCAACAATCGATCGGAAGGATCTCATAGGCCTACCCGAAAGCGAGAAAAGATCATGGGACGCTTCAAATCGCCCGGCCAAGCTCAACGCTTCCTTGCCGATCATGACCAAGTTCAAACCGTTTTTCGCCCGCGACGCCACACCCTTTCAGCCAGATCATATCGCCACGCTCGTTCCGATGCTCACAGCATTTGGTATGATATTACAAATGAACTGAAGGCGGGCTAATCACGCTTGTGTGGCTCACTTTTGGGCTGTCTCGATTAAGTTGACGATGCCGGTGTGTGTTCTCACGTTCGGAAAACAGATCCTCGATGACCGCACCGCCCGCAGCCTTGTACACATCGACACCGACGAACTTGGCGAGTTTGGAGGCGCCGGAGTAGGACTTTTCGGTCAACCGGTTGCGGATAGTATATGGCTGGATGTTGTAACCATCCTTGATCGCGTCCCAGACCTCTACCTGACGCGTTTGATCATCGGTCAAGGTGAAGGCCATCACACATTCCAGCGACATCTCGCCGTGGCGGAAGGCGTCCATGAGCTCGGGAGAGACGCTTGCGAGCTTAAGACGTCGACGAACGAGATCGGTTGTGATCCCGAACTGCGCTGCGATCTGACCCTCGGTCCGGCCTTTTTTGCGCAAAGCGGCAAAGGCTTCGAATTGATCGGCTGCATGCATCGCTGCACGGATCATGTTCTCTGCGGCGGATGTGTCTTCAGCCTGGTCTTGATCTTCAATCTGGCAAGGGATGAGATGCCCTGCTTTCAGGTGCCCGTCATCTTTGAGCTGTTGTAGCGCTGCTAGACGCCGACCTCCCGCGTGCACGTGGAATTTGGCACCTACCTTGTGGACCAGCAGGTTCTGCTTGAGGCCGGTTTGCTGGATGCTTGCGCGGAGTTCCGCATCAGCTTCAGGTGTGACAGGTGTCTTGCGCACATTCTTGGGGCTCAGCACGAGCTTTGAGAGCCGGATCATCTCGATCTGCGCGGTTGCGGCCACGACGGCTGGCGTCTTCGTCTTTTTTGCTTTTGTCTTGGTCATGTCTCGGGGTCCTTCTTCCGAACCAGGACCCGGAAGAGCCTCTCTCTCCCTATCAAGCCCGGCACCCCGGGCTTCCCCTCCTCTTACTCTCGGTGGTCCTACAGCAGCGGCCAGGAAACCGTACGCAGTTTTTGTTGACGGCCAGGGCTCAATGGTACGTCTGTCGTGAAAGCACCTGGCCGAGCGAACTGGCAATGAAAGTCTGGAGGTTTGTTAGATGGACAAGAAGACATAGTCTGCTTCTGAACAGTGTAAGAGTATCAAATCATGTTCGGCGCATTCTGCCGATAAATGCGAATCCAAAACTGAACCTCCCCGGTACACATCAATTCGTCTTATGCAATTGGCTAGATCGCACTTTTTAGGACCGCGATGCCGTAATCCGTCAAAAATTGGGATGGCAACGATTAATCAAGCGACCATTGCCATCCGCGTCTTAGTCAATTTTAACGCAGCTTCAGCTGCCTCATGACCCTTTTTCAAAAAGTGCTCCCGAAATATGACGGTGTGGTGTTCAGTCTCTTGGTATTGATGGGGTGTTAACGATACCGATAAAACTGGGATGCCTGTTTCCAAGCTCGCTTGCATCAAACCATTGACCACAGCTTGAGCTACAAAGTCGTGTCGGTAAATGCCGCCATCTACAACAAATGCTGCCGCGACAACCGCTTTGTATTGTCCAGATCGTGCCAAGTCTTGAGCGACCAAGGGCATTTCAAATGCGCCGGGAACATCGAAGACGTCAACGCATTCATGCGGTACTTTTTGTAGAAACCCTTCCAAGGCTTGATCGACGATTTCTGCGTGCCAGCTTGCTTTGATAAAGGCATATCGCGCTTGTGTCATGATTATCTCCATCCTGTGTGACTCGCCAGTGGGTTTTGCTGCCAACCGAGAAAAATGAGTATTCATCAAGGTAGTCGGCGGTTCGGACTGAGGTGATTGGCCACGATCACATCCAGTCACGGTATCGAATGGCGGCCCCAAAGAGGCCGCCAATCGGAATGACCCAACGCCTAAACAAGCATCAGAGGTGGTTCGACCCCACACAGCATCCGTCCATACATCTCAAAGTTCGTAAGCGTGGAGCTGAGCGGGTGAAGCGTCCCGACACGAATGTCGCTCCAGATGCTGTTGCCGATGTTCCCGCGCCAAGAAAATGATCCGCCGCTGATCGTGGCCAATTGATCAACACCTTCCCAAATAAGTTTCTGGGCAAAGGCGGCGTCACGGCAGACCTTGGCCCGTTGAAGCTCAGGCATCACTTCACCACGATTGGCCCAGTCATCCATCTGCTGGACGCCGCTCTCAATTAACAGGCGGGCGGCTTCGATCTTTCCAGTTGCTTCTCCAAGAGCTAGGTGTACGACCGGCGCTTCAGCTGCTTTGGTGTACATGGTCAGTTTGATGTCGCGCTTTGGCAGGGTTTCCAGAAAATTCTCGACCATGTGTTCACCGGCACCAAGGAGCGGGTAGGTCAGAATACTGACCAATGCAGGTGCAAAGGGAACTCGGGCAGACGGTTCAGAATGGGTCAACTCCTGTGTTCCATGCATCATGCCAATCAGTGGCACGATATGATGAGAAGGGATGAACAGGTCTTCGACCTGAATGTTTGTACTGCCGCTTCCCCGAATCCCGATTGGGTTCCAGTCGTCGAGTTTCTTGATTTTCTCCATAGGCACCAACGCAATCCCGGGACCGACTGGTTCGCCCGCGTCGTCAAAGAGTGTCACACCAAGAAGGTCATGGGTCGCCTCATAAACACCCGAGTTGAAGAACCACGTGCCTTTGTCAATGTGTAATCCGCCGTCGACAGGACGGGACTCGAGTACCCTGCCAGAGAAGACCCCGGCAAACGTCGCGTCCGGCGCCTTCAACGTCTCGCGCACGACGTCTTCGGGAAAGAAGCTGGTGAACGTCCACGTTGCAGACGCACCCAGCGTGACCGCCCAAGCAATGGACGCGTTTCCGCGTCCGATCTCGGTCACTACGTCCATCCAAAGCTTCATGCTCGCCCCATATCCTCCAAAGGCTTTGGGAATGAGGAGCTTGTAGACGCCTGCGGCCCGCAGCTTTTCTACTATGTGGGCCGGTGGGCGGGCCAGTTCGTCGCACTCTTGCTGTGCGTCTCTTAAGGCCGGCACCATCTCACGCACGGCCATCAGCACTTCATGTCCGTCATCGCGCACATCAGCGTCAGGCCTAAATTTCAATACCGCTGTCATTGTTTCCTCCCAAAATTTACACAGTGTACATTATGTAATTGACGATATATTATCTATCTGTCAATATATTTTGATGGAGCAGTATGTCCTTGGCGCTTGAATGGGCGGGCAGTTGTTCAAAGCGGGGGAGCGACCTTCAATTGGTAGAGAAAGAAGAATTCCGACGCGTGCTTGGGAGCTATCCGACCGGCGTCTGCGTCGTCACCTGCACCGACAGGTCCGGGAAGCCGGTTGGAATGTCGATTGGTACTTTTACGTCGGTTTCATTGGAGCCGCCCTTGGTGGGGGTTCTACCTGGCAGAGCCTCTTCGACGTGGGCCAAGATGCATTCAGCGGGTCGCTTTTGTGTGAACGTCTTGAGTGAAGACCAATCAGAGCTTGCGCTTGGCTTTGCCACTAAATCAGAAGACCGTTTCTCAAACGTACCTTTCACCATGTCACCGCTTGGGTTACCAATCATAACCGGTGTCACAGCCTGGATTGATTGCACCCTGCACACCGTTCATGAAGCGGGCGATCACTACATCGTGGTTGGTGCAGTATCATCTCTATCATGTGCGCCAACAGCATTGCCTCTGATCTACCATCAAAAGTCATTCCAACCCCCCGCACGCGGGTCAGCAGTGACTCTTGCATCTACCAGCGTATAGCGTTTCTATCCTGATACAATGAACCGATAAGTTTGGAAGTGATGCGTTGGAAGCTGTAGAGGAAGGTGACCACCGTGTAAGGGTCGCGAAAGATCGGCGTCAGCGGATGCGGGCCCGTCTCTCTTCAGCTTTGATGGAGAGTTTCGCCGACACAACTTTGGATGGTCCTCCGTCTGTCGAAGACGTTATCGCGCGCGCTGATGTATCGCGCCAAACATTCTACAAATACTTCAAGTCCATGGATAGCGCCATTGAGGATCAGGCCGGGGAAGTCATCGATGAGATGATCGCTGACTTGCAAGAGTTCATCGATCCCAATCAGCGCCCTGCATTTATTTTCGTGGTTTCCGTAAAAC
>JBARUV010000351.1:0-3027 GCA_049645905.1 Sulfitobacter sp. | reverse complement strand
CTGCTATTCTCCCCCGCAGAACAGGGCGTCGCCCGCGAAGCGTCGGGCAATGTGCTGACCCCCGATGCGCTGGCCAATCTGCCCGCGCCCTCTAATGATTTCGATGTTGTCCGCGTCGTTTATGCAGAGGGCTGCACGGTCAGCCCCGAACGCCTGAAAGTCGAAGGCGTGATCTTCAAACAAATCCCCTATCAGATCGAGGGGAACTGATACGATGTCTGCAACAAACTTTGAGTTGAAGGAGTATCAGCGCACGGCACTGGAACGATTCCGTGCCTATTTGCGTGATGTGAATGACACTGGCCCCGACGGTGCAAACCTTGCGTTCTATAAAGCCACGAACATGCCCTACCGACACGCCCCCGTGATCGCGGACGGCACGCCCTATGTCTGCCTGCGCATCCCGACAGGCGGGGGCAAAACCGTCATGGGCGCGTATGCCGTTGGCATCGCCGCACAGGAGTTCTTGGAGGTTAAGAATCCCATGGTCCTTTGGCTGGTGCCTTCCACGCCAATCCTTGATCAAACTGTGTCCGCTTTGAAGAACCCGGATCATCCCTACCGCGCCGCGCTCGCTAAGGACTTTGGCCGGAACGTATCGGTCCTGACCAAGGCCGAGGCACTGGCCATGTCCCGCGCCGACGCCGAGGGCGGGGCTTGTATTGTCGTTTCCACTATTCAGTCATTCCGCCGTGAAAAGGACAATGGTAAACCCAATGAGGAAGGCTTGAAAGTCTATCAGGACGCCGGAAACCTGATGGACCATTTCAGCGGCCTGTCCGAGGCGCAAGAAATCCGTTTGGAGCAGGTCGAAGGGGCTGACCGCCCCATAGCCTCATTGGCCAACCTGTTGCGCCTACACAGGCCAATGGTGATCGTCGATGAAGCGCACAACGCCCGCACGGCCCTATCCTTTGACACGTTGGCCCGGTTCTCGCCGTCGTTGATCCTCGAACTGACCGCGACGCCCCAGACCACCCACGATCCTTCCCGCGAAAAGCACGCATCAAACATCCTCTATTCCGTTTCAGCCGCCGAGTTGAAAGCGGAAGAAATGATCAAAATGCCGATCAAACTGACGACAGACGCCAACTGGCAAAAGACCATCGGCGCGGCTTACGATTGTCGCGAGGCGTTGGAAGAGGCAGCCAAGGCAGAACAGGCCGAGACGGGCGAGTATATCCGCCCCATCATCCTGTTTCAGGCGCAGAGCGCATCCGCGACAGACGCCACGCGGATCACATACGACAAGGTGGAAAAGCATCTGTTAGACCGTGGCATCCCACAAGCTGAAATCGCCGTGCATACGGGACCGCGCAAAGACCTTGATAACCACGAAATCGCGGCCCCAGATTGCCGCATCCGCTACATCATCACCGTGTCAAAACTTAAAGAGGGCTGGGATTGCCCCTTTGCGTATGTCCTAAGTTCCGTCGCCGAGCAGGTATCAGCCACCGCGATTGAACAAGTGTTGGGACGCGTGCTGCGTATGCCCAAAGCGCAGCGAAAGAACCGCGACGCACTCAATCAGGCTTACGCCTTTGTCGCGTCCAAGAGTTTCGATAGCACCGCCAAGATGTTGAAAGACGGCCTTGTCGAAGGCGCAGGCTTCAACAAGATGGAAGCCGACCAGATCGTGTCCCCACAAAGCGATATGGGCTATGACGCCGCCGCAGACGAGGCGGAACACGAGTCTGAACCTTTGGTTGAAGATGATATCGCCACACAAGAGGTCGCTGACGCGATTGCGAAGCTGCCCGCATCTGTCCGCAATCGTGTGGCCTATGATCCTGACAAACGGTCAATGACATTTACGGGGCAAATGTCGCGTGAAAGCAAAAACCTAATCCAACTGGCTTTGGCAAAATCGCCCAAAGCAAGCCGCGCTATTGACCGCCTTTATGCGAAATCCAACAACTACCAACTGTCCGCGTCGCAAGAGGAAGACAAGCCCGCATTCATCGTGCCGCTTCTGGGATTCAGGAAGCAGGGCGAACTTCAACTGTTTTCGAAAGAGCATTTTCTTGATCTGCCATGGCGGCTCGATGAATGCGATCCGACCGAAATCACGACGCGCTTCAAGATCGTCGATGAAAGCCAATCCGGCGAGATTGATGTATCGGACAAGGGCAAGGTCGAAATCGACTTTGCCAAGCGCGTTCAAGGTGAGTTAGCCATGGTGGTTCAAGAGCCTGCTTGGACTTTGCCACGGCTTGCCAACTTCATCGACAGCGGCATCCGACACCCCGACATCACAAAGCCGAGCGCCATCCTGTTTATTACGAAGGCAATCGAAGAACTGATCGCTTCGGGCCATGACTTCTATGTTCTGGCCCGCAACAAGCACGACTTGCGACGCGCAATGGCGCAGTTCATCGCCGATCTGCGCGGCGAGCGTGAAACAGGCAACTACTCCGCCCTGTTCGCAGCCAATGCCGAGGACTTTGCCACACATTCTGATCTTTCCATGATCTTTGATGAACAGTCTTACGCCTTTAACCAGCCCTACGCAGGCGCAACCAAATTCAACAAGCACTACACCCCACTTGTTGGCGATTTGAAGCCTTCGGGGGAGGAGTTTGATTGCGCGGTTTATCTGGACCGTATGGATGAAGTGCGTTTTTGGATCAGGAATGTCGAGAACAAGAAGACGTCGTTCTGGCTACAACTGCCTCACCAGAAGTTTTACCCTGATTTTGTTGCGATGCTGACTGATGGCCGAATCCTTGCCGTCGAATACAAGGGCGGGTTTCTCTACGATGGCGAAGGCGATAAACGCCAGATTGGGGCTGTCTGGGCAGACGCGAGCGATGGGAGATGTTTATTTTGTATGCCTACGGAACGAGGTTTCGGGTTGATAAATCAAACCATTTTATAACGCCATAGCTTCACGTTTTGTCTCGGGAAAATAGTAGTTTTGGCTTCAAATGGGGGTTCGGTGGGTCCGAGATGCTTGACGTTTGGGTGAATATTGCGTGACACCGCCCCTTTGAAAGGCTTGAGATAATTGGTCGTATTGGATTAAAG
>JBARUV010000350.1:0-3085 GCA_049645905.1 Sulfitobacter sp. | reverse complement strand
CCAGAAACGACGCAAAGTCCCAGTGTCAGCCAACTTTGGGGTAGAATGATGAGTTTGAGCGTTAACCAGATGATGCCTGCACCAAGGGCGGGAGAAAAACCGGGGCGAAGTACGTGTGCCACAAAATCTCTAAACTTGGAATCCGTTAGCTTCTGGCAAAGGGGCCAGTAGTATAATATTTGTGATGCGGCTGTGATGATCGTCAACGACAATGTAACGCCAAGGACTCCTAAGTTGGTTTGGGTTACTGACAAAATCATCAACGTCAATCCTGCGACCTGGAATAAAAATGCAGGTAGGAAAAACTCACGAACTCGCGCCATTGCCATGGCTGTCATCGCTAGGAGTGTTGTTGGTTTGGTGAAGGGAAAGATAATCATGAAAAGAACTATTACCATTGAAGCCGAAGAGTACTTGGCACCCAGGTAAAGATCGATGAATGTATCAGCATAGATCAGAAGTGGTGTAGCAACGGACATTGCGACCCAAAGCGCGTAGCGGCCCCCGCGAAATACTGTCCCGCTCAAACGGGTGCGATCATCAAGGGCATGCATGGCTGTCATTGCCGGCTGAAGAGGTTGAGCCGCTAGAGAGATCATACTGTCAAGCTGTCTAAAAATGGTGGACCCGACGTGATAATTGGTGACGTCCACAGCACTCCCATAGAGGTTCAATATGATCGTGGCAGCGTTTGTGTACATAACACCGCCAAGTCGTCCCAGCGTAGTCCACAGACCAAAACTCATGAGCTCTATGGCTTGTTTTTTTTCGAATAAGGTAGCGTTAAAGCGCAGTTCTGCAACCATCTGACGCGACCGGATTACCGTGACAATAGTATAAACACATTCCGAGACAAACGTTGCAACGACTACCCATATTACTTGCGGGCCAATACCGATTAACAGAGTAAGCAGCAACATAATTCGGATTAGATCGCGTCCAATACCCAGCAAGTTAAGTTCTACAAAGCGTTGACGTACATTAAATCCGACGACAAAAGGCAGTGAAAGCATCTGGAAGGCAAAACTGACGACCAGTAATCCCATCATAACTTTGGTGTCTTCGATCATCTGTGGTGCTATATTAAGAATTTTTTCAATATTGAGGGCAAAGCCTATTCCGACGACACAAAAGACTAACGCACCAACGACCAAAGGCGGAAAGATTGAAGATATTATACGGGCAACACGCCCGAAATCGCCCTTGGCATATGCCTCAACGACATACCGGCTGATACCACCGGTGAAGAACGAAAAGAAGAGCGGGGCAAATACCATAATGGCGGTGACAACCGGGAGAACGGCAAATTCTTCGGTAGGAATGCGCTTGAGCAAATACTGATAAACCCAGAGCAATACCGTCATGTTGACAATCTTAGCTAGGACTGAGCTGGCAGAATTGATCGCCACCAGACGTTTGGAGACGGTGATATTTTCATACTCGGCCAACTTTTGTTTATCCGGCGATCACGCCGAAGGACGGATTAAGGCCCATGGCTCTGACCTGCTCTGTGATCTCGGCTTCGTAGAGAGCGTTAGAGATAAGCACCAGATCAGGTTTGAGGTCTGTAAGCGCGTCGGGGCTCACTACGGGCAGCGCGATGCCGGGCGCTATCAAGCCATGTTTGCGTGTGTTGAGGTCAACAAGGGCGGCCAGTGGCTTGCCAGCGCCCCCCAAGGCATTGGCGAATGTGATGCCTTTAGATCCGGCTCCCCAGATCACAGCTTTTCCATCCATTCCGGATAGGCGTGCGCGCCATTTGTCCAACTCGGCATTGGCCGCATTTGCAAAAGCTATGGCGGACTTCTGTATGGTTTCTACCTGCGGTGAGACATAGGTAGGATCACATGCGGTGGGTTTGGCTTCGATCATCAGGAATTGTTCGCCATAGCCAGCACTGACCGAGACCAGTTCAAATCCGGTGCGACGGAAAAGTGCGGTGATGGAGGGCTCGCTCCAATAGCCGACATGTTCATAAATCACGTCCCACATTGAAACCGCATCAAGCATCCAGCCCGCATTGGGGACCTCAAAATAGACGGGTACATCGCGGTTCTCAATTGCACGGCGGATGTCGCGCATCAAAGGCACTGGCGCATCAAGATGTTCCAGAACATGGCGGCATAGAATGGCGTCAAAAGGCCGGTCAAGCTGATCAGATCGAAAATACTCTGGAACAATTTCGACGCCTTCGCGTGCGGTGTAAGGTGTTGTCTTGCCAGCCATGGACGGGTCAAATCCGGTCGCAGTCAAGACACCATTCTGTGACATCAGGTCGAGCATATGGCCGTCACCACATCCTATTTCGAGCACGTGCTTCCCAACCAGATTGTGTCGCTTCACCAATCCAGTCGCGAGTTCCTGAGCGAAGGCTTGAAATTTGGGCGAAAAATGCAATGCGTTCTCGTAACCTGGCGCATAGCCCATGCGGGCGGGGTTAAAGGTACTGTTGAAAATTAGGGCACAGTCCTCGCACAGCGTTAGATCCACATCGCCGACGGGGGCAGCTTTGGCTGTTGTCGTATCTGGCCAAAGTTGATTGCAGATCACGGGAACAGATTTTAGCGAGAAGACTTTCCGTAGGGTGGTACTGCTGCAAAGCGGGCAATGAGTAGTGAGATCCTGCGTCATACAGCTACCAGTTCGGGATCAAGTCCCATCGCTTTGATCTGCGATCCTATTTCAGGCAAATAAATCGGATTCATGACAATCACCGTGTCTGGTGGACTGTGTTTCAAAGCCTCTGGAGCGCTAACCTCGTGTCCTGTGCCAGGGAGGTACTTGCCCTGCTTGAAGGTGTTGATGTCGATCACCTGAGCCACTTCGTCAGCAAGCCCGTTGGTAGTCAGAAAGGATACCCCCTTGGAGCCACCACCCCAGATTGCTACGCGTTTGCCCGCTTTGTGCCGGGAGAGTACAAAATTCGTCCAGTAGGCGCGTGTTTCGGCAACTTTTTCTGGGAAGGCTTCCGCGAGCGCCCGCACCTGCTCCAGGTCATCTTCCTCAGTCAACGGGCCCCTGCCAGCAGCGGGATGCGCATATTGGATGATGTATTGGCCATCATAAGCCAGATAGAGCTTTGTCA
>JBARUV010000349.1:0-2734 GCA_049645905.1 Sulfitobacter sp. | reverse complement strand
ATTGGCCCGTAAATACCTTCCCGAGCAAACCGGGCGGCGGTTCCGCCGGTTGTTACACTCAGCATGGCGCGACGGCCTTGGAATACGCCACTGTCAAAGCGACGACCATCCACATAGCCAAAGCCATAGGCAAGGACACGGTCAATCCAACCCTTCAAGATTGCCGGCGGGCCGCCCCACCACAGAGGGAATTGCAAGATAATATTATCGGCCTCTGCGACACGCGCCTGTTCTCGAGCGATGTCTGGCGCAAACGCGTTCTGGCGTACTGCTTCTGTTTGCTCGGCCTGAATGTGAAAACGCTGGCCATCTGATACCGTGGTCATATCGTGACGGCCAATGTCTGAACGAAACCCTTCTTTGCACAGGTCGGATATTGTAACGGAATGGCCCGCCTGTGTTAACGCGAGGGCTGCTGCACCAGCCATCGCGTGATTGAATGACGTCGGTTCAGGATGGGCCACAACGATCAGGACATTTCGCTGGTAAGTCATTGTTAAAAATCCACCTTGTCGATACCCTTGAGGTTCAGGATTTCACGCGCCTCATCCGGCGTTGCGACCTCCAGCCCCAGACTTTCGATTAATTCGCAGGCCAACTTGACTTGCTCTGCATTGGTTTTGGCCAGCTTGCCACGGCCCGCGTACAGAGAGTCCTCCAGACCAACGCGTAGGTTTCCGCCCAGCAATATGGATTGGAGCGCAATGGGCATCTGATGTCGACCCGCCCCGAGAACAGACCAGCAGTAGTCCTCACCGAACAGCCGTTCGGCGGTGCGCCGCATATGCAAGACGTCTTCGGAATGGGCGCCGATGCCGCCCAGAATGCCGAACACCGACTGCACGAAGAACGGGGGTGTCACCAACCCGCGTTGCACGAAGTGGTCCAGTGTATAGAGGTGGCCAATGTCGTAGCATTCGATCTCGAAACGTGTGCCATTGTCGGCGCAGGTGGTCAAAATGCCTTCGATATCGGCAAAGGTGTTTCGGAAAACGCGGTCGCGCGATCCTTCGATGTAGGACTGTTCCCAATCGTGTTTGAACTCTTTCAACTTTTCAAGGATCGGGAAAATCGCAAAGTTCATGGATCCCATGTTCAGGGATGCCACTTCGGGTTTGAATATGGTCGCGGGGCGCAGTCGTTCCTCGATTTTCATCGTGGGTGCGCCGCCCGTGGTAAGGTTGATAACGGCATTTGACCGTTGTTTGATGATGCCCAGAAATCGCTCGTAGGCTTGTGGCGATTGGTCTGGCTGACCTGTTTCCGGATCGCGCGCGTGCAGATGGACAATCGCGGCGCCCTCTTCTGCGGCCTCTACCGCTGCATCCGCGATTTCTGACGGGGTGACTGGCAGATAGGGCGACATGGAGGGTGTGTGGATAGCGCCTGTGACAGCACAGGTGATGATGACTTTACGTGGCACGGGGCACCTCAGAACAGTATTTTAGGTAGGAACAGGGACAGGGTCGGGACCAGCGCGGTCAGGGCAAGGATAGCGAGACATATCCCTATCAGGGGTATCGCTTCGCGAATGACCTTGGTGACGGGCTCGCCGGATATCGCCGAGGTGATAAACAGCAAGATCCCGACGGGCGGCGTTGCCATCCCGATGACGACATTCAACACAACCACTGTGCCGAACTGAACCGGGTCCATGTCGATCAGCGCCTGAAACTTCAAGAGGATCGGCATGGTCAGGATCAGGATCGAGATCGGTTCCAAGAACATGCCCAGCAAAAGCAGGAAGATATTGAGCAGCAGAAGAATGAGCAGCGGCTCATCCGCAATCGTCAAAACCAGATCCGCGATATGCTGCGGCACTTGTTCCAATGTGAAAACAAACGACACGATAGAAGCCATCGAAGTGATGAACAGGATCGATGCTGACACCAGCGTGGTGGCAATCAGGGATTCCCACAAGCGGCGAAAATTCAGGTCACGGTAGATGAACCCGATTAAAAGTGCATAGGCAACCGCCACGGCCGCGGCTTCGGTCGGCGTGAAAACTCCCGTCTTGATCCCCACCAGAATGATTGCAGGCAAAAGCAAGGCAGGCAATGTGCGGATCGTCGCTTTCCAGCGGTCTCGTCCGACCATCCGTTCTGTGACGGGAAAGCCGTCGCGCTTTGCCCGCCAAGAGGCGTAAAGCAATAATCCCGTGGCGATGCCGATGCCCGGAACCACACCTGCAAGAAACAGTTGACCGATCGAAGTCCCTGACAACACGCCATAGATAATCATCGTGATCGAGGGCGGAATAATCGGTCCCATCACCGAGGACACAGCAATCAACGCCGCGGCATAGGCCGTGGGCATCCCCTGTTTGCTCATCGTCGGTATCAGGATCGAGCCAAGCGCTGAAGCTTCCGCCGTGGCACTGCCTGAAATGCCGGCAAAAAAGCCGGAGGACAGGATTGATACGGAGGACATGCCCCCGCGCCGGTGCCCGACCATTGCGCGTGCGAAATGCACAATGCGGTCGGTAACGCCACCCACGTTCATCAATGCGCCCGCCAGCAAAAACAATGGAATTGTGAGCAGAACAAACTGGTCGATCCCCGCCATCATACGCTGTGGCAACATAAGGGCCATTATGCCGTTGCCAGATGTAGCCGCAAAGCGATAATGTCACCCGTGAGCAAAGCAGAAGTGTCACTCTCGTCGCAAAACGATGTGAGGATGAGCGGACATGGGATGGGTGATGATGAGCGAGCGCGAGCTAAACCGTGTAGAA
>JBARUV010000348.1:0-3757 GCA_049645905.1 Sulfitobacter sp. | reverse complement strand
ACCAAAGATGACGGCATCGGACCGGACATCTGGCTGCTCGGCCTGTCGTTCATCGAGGTCGCGAGCATCGCCGCAGCGGTCGAACTGATCGTTGGTGCGCTCAAATGCCGCCCGCCGGGGATGCGCGTCAACATCATGCCGCTTTATGCGTGGTACGTGCTGGTTGTCGGCGGCATGATCCTGTTTGCCTTCCCGCCGCTGATCGCCGGTGATTTTCTGTTCGAGCTGGAGCGGTCCTTTGACTGGCCCTTCTTTGATCCCGAACGCGGCGGTGATCCGATCCTGTGGCAACACCTGTTCTGGATTTTCGGACATCCGGAAGTGTATATCGTGTTCCTGCCCTCTATCGCCATTGCCGCCATGATCGTGCCCACCGTCGCACGACACCCGATCGTGGGCTATTCGTGGATCGTGCTTTCGGCAGTCGGCACCGGATTCCTCAGCTTCGGGCTGTGGGTGCATCATATGTTCACAACCGGATTGCCACAGATATCGCTTGGTTTCTTTTCGGCAGCGTCAGAGGCGGTGGTGATCCCGACCGGTATCCAGCTTTTTGCCTTTGTCGCGACGTTGATGGTGGGGAAAGTGAAAATGAGCCTGCCGATGCTCTGGATCGCAGGGGCGCTGGCGATTTTTGTGGCGGGCGGTCTGACAGGGGTGATGCTGGCCATCGTGCCGTTCAACTGGCAGGTGCATGACACCTACTTTATCGTCGCACATCTGCACTATACGTTGTTTGGCGGCATGGTGTTTCCGGTCCTTGCAGGGGTCTATTACTTCCATTCGTATTTTCGCAAGACATTGCTGTCCGACACCCTTGGCCGCTGGGCGTTCTGGCTGATCTTTACCGGATTCAACGCAACCTTCCTGCCGATGCACCTGACCGGCCTGAAGGGGATGCCGCGCCGCGTTTTCACCTATCCCGAAAGCGCCGGTTGGGGCTGGCTGAATTTGATCTCGACGCTGGGTTCCTTTGTCATTGCCGCCGGATTTGCGGTCTTTGTTTACGATCTGCTGCGCTCGAAAAAGGATCAGGGCCAGACGCCGCGCAATCCATGGAACGCGGGCACGCTGGAATTTTCCCATGATGTGCCCGAGGAGCCCTGGGGCGTGCGGTCGATCCCCTATATTACCAGCCGCTATCCTCTGTGGGAGCAGGACAAGCTGGTCGAGCGCATGGATGCAGGTCGTTATTATCTGCCGGACGCGCCGGACCATCAACGCGAAACCCTGGTCACATCCGTTATCGACGCAAGGCCGATCTATGTGCAGCCGGTCACCGGCCCGGCGTGGATCACGATCATGGCGGCGGGCTTTACCGGCGGCGCGTTCATCTTTCCTACCTTCCATATCTATGTTCCCGCGATCATCTGCGGTGCTTTCGCGATCGTCTGTGTGCTGTACTGGCTGTGGACCAGTACCGCACGCCCGCCCAAAGACGCCATGCGCGATGCCGGTCTGGGCCTGCGTCTGCCGACCTATGCTTCGGGACCGGATGCCGTGGGGTGGTGGGCGATGTGGATCACCATGCTGGGGGATGCGACCGCCTTTGCCAGCATTGTGTTCGGGTTCTTTTTCTATTGGACTGCCCGTCCCGATTTTCCACCCGACGGGGCGGCACACGCGCAGGCCGTGTGGATTTTTGGCGCGGCTGGATTGCTGACACTGGCGTGGGCGGCAACTGTCGCTGCGCGCGCGGCCAATCAACGTGGTTCTGTAACTCTCGCACGGGGCGCATTGGTGCTGGCGATTTTGGCCGCGGTCGGCGGGGCGGCGGGGGCCTACCTCGCGGTGCAAGACCTTGACCCCACGTCCCACGTCTATCCCGCGATCCTCTGGGCGCTGATGATCTGGCTCGTGGTGCACGTCGGGGCAGGGGTGGTAATGCAGGGCTATTGCCTTGCCGGCAGCCTGTTCGGCAAACTGACCCCGACCTATGATGCGGATCTGCGCAATGTGACGCTCTACTGGCATTTCATCGTTATCAAAGCACTGGTCACCGCTGCTGTCGTGGGTCTGGTCCCGGGGTGGCTGGCATGACCCGAGCCCCGCAGAAACAGGAGGCCCGCGAATTTCGCGCCGAAGCCACAAGCCTGTGGCGCATCACCTTCGGGCCGCTGATCTGGGCCGCGCATTTCGTGGGCTGTTATGGCGCGACTGCGCTGATCTGCGCCAAGGGCGGGGCGGTCGACATTTTGCGGACCGGCATCGGTTTAGGCACCGCGCTGGCATTGGGCGCGATCTTTTGGCTGGGCTGGCGGGCGTGGCGGCAATGGGACATCATCCGCGACCGCGACTGGGAAAACGACGCCGGCACCGATGAGGACCGGCATCAGTTCCTTGGCCATGCGGCGTTGTTGCTGACCCTCATTTCTTTCATCGGGGTGGTCTATGTTTCCCTTCCTGTCCTGTTGATCGGAACCTGCCGAT
Source organism: Sulfitobacter sp. (assembly GCA_049645905.1). Classification (GTDB taxonomy): domain Bacteria; phylum Pseudomonadota; class Alphaproteobacteria; order Rhodobacterales; family Rhodobacteraceae; genus Sulfitobacter. The sequence continues at coordinate 1,327 of JBARUV010000348.1, read as the reverse complement.
GAGGGGGTTGGGATATACCGGTCTGGCGCTGCTTGGCGCACTCTGGCTGCTGCCGTCCGGGACTTTGGCGGGGGCGGATTTCCCGCATCACATGTTGCGTCACATGGGTCTGGTGGCGGTGGTGGCACCGCTTTTGGTACTGGGTTTTCCGCAGGCCACGCTGATCTTTGCCGTCTCGCCGCTGGTGGGCGCGGTGGCTGAATTCGTCATGGTCTGGGGCTGGCACCTGCCCGCGCTGCATGGCTATGCAGATCGGGCAGTGCCCGGATTGGTGCTGGAGCAGGCAGGCTTCCTCGGCGCCGGTTTGCTGGTCTGGGCCGGTGCGCTCAGGGCCGCGCAACCATTGGCGGGAGCGGGCGGGCTGCTGCTGACCTCGATGCATATGACGCTGCTTGGCGCGCTGATCATCCTCGCCCCGCGCGATCTTTATGCGGCGATCTGCGGGCGCGCGCCCGATCTGACCGCACAGCAACTGGGCGGGCTGCTGATGCTGGGGATCGGCACCCCGATCTATCTGGTTGCGGGATTGGCACTGGTGGCGCGCGCCCTTGACCCCCGAAAGGAACCGGCATGAAACGGATAGTGCGCGTTCTGGTGGGACTTGTCATGGCGGGGCTGGTAATGGCGGCGGCCATCGTGGGCCTTGGCCTTTATAATGTTTCAGCGAGGCAGGGACATCTGCCCGGTGTGACGTGGCTGATGCACACCACCTTTCGCCAATCCGTGCGCCTGCGCGCGCCAGGCAAAGATCAAGTTCCCGAAGATATTTCGAACGCCGACCGCATCGCGTTGGGCGCGCAGCATTTCGAGACCGCCTGCGCCTTTTGCCACGCCGCGCCGGGGCAGCGCCGCAGCGCCACAGCGCGCGCGATGAACCCTGCGCCACCCCATATCACCGACGCGGTGGACGGTTGGGAACCGCAGCATATGTTCTGGATCGTGCGCGAAGGCGTCAAGATGACCGGCATGCCGTATTGGCCCGCCACCGGGCGGGACGACGAAGTCTGGTCGGTTGTTGCCTATCTGGATGCCCTGCGCGACGGGAACGCCAACGATCAGGCGACTGTGCCGAACCAGAGTGGTGAGATGCCGACTTGCACGCGATGCCACGGCAATGACGGTCGCAGCAGCAACAGTTTCATTCCCCGGCTCGATATCCTGACCAAAGCCCAGATCAGTGAAGCTTTGCTGCAGTATCGCGACGGCACGCGTTCCAGCGGTTTCATGGCCGAGGCGGCGCGCGACCTTACCGGTGTGCAGATTGATAAACTGGCAGAGGCGTTCGGCAGGCAGGCTGCGGTGCAAACCGATTTGTCAGAGGCGGACA
>JBARUV010000347.1:0-1558 GCA_049645905.1 Sulfitobacter sp. | reverse complement strand
TGCGTCGATGGCTACAGCCTGTTCCGGACTGGTGCCCCAAGTCACTGTTGGCGCGATAGTGCGCGCATCTACCCTGAATTCGCGGTCAAACCGCGCGCCGTTGTCCGAGCCAAGACCAGACCACGCCGCCAATGCCGCGTCCCATGCCGCAACCGCGGGCGCAAAGGGTCGCCCCCTTACAAAATCAAATGTCTTCTGGTCCGGCGCGATCATGCCAAACCGCGCCCCGCCTTCGATGGACAGGTTGCAAAGGGTCATGCGTCCCTCCATCGACAGCCCCTCGACCGCCGCGCCTGCGTATTCGACCGCGTGACCGCGTGCCCCGTCTGCACCCAATTCCGCTATCCAGTGCAGTGCCATATCTTTGGCCGTGACACCGACACCCAGCGCGCCTTCAAAGATGATCCGCATCGCGGGCGGCTTTTTCTGCCACAAGGTTTGCGTGGCCAAAACATGCGCCACTTCTGTCGCCCCGATCCCGAAGGCAAGCGCACCAAACGCACCGTGGGTCGAAGTGTGACTATCCCCGCAATTGATCATCAGCCCCGGCAGGGTCAGCCCCTGTTCCGGTCCGATCACATGCACAATCCCTTGCCGTGGATCACGTAGCCCAAAAATCTGGATGCCATGCCTTTGGGCGTTCTGCTCAAGCGTCGTAATCATTCGCACAATGTCAGGATCAGCGTTCTGCTCTCGCCCGCGCGTCGGGGCATAGTGATCTACCACTGCAAAAGTTAGCGCGGGTTCTGCTACGGCGGCACCGCGAGCCGCCAATTTGGCAAAGGCATGGTGAGACCCCTCATGGACCAGATGTCGATCCACCCACAAAAGAGAAGTGCCATCGGCGCGGCGCATCACCTCATGATCCGCCCACAACTTGTCCAGCAGGGTGCTTGGCTTTTCCATGAAAATGCACATAAATGTCTGAAAGGGAGAAAGCAATAACATGCCAGTTGTCGAAATTCACCTTTTGGAAGTCTACACAGGCGACGATAAGGCCCGTTTAGGCAGCGCAATGACCGATGCTGTGCGCAGTGTTCTCCCGGCCGGGTCCGACGCAATTACCGTGATGATCCACGAGCTGCCTCAAGCTGACTATTTTCGCGGTGGCATCCAGCGCGATGGCGCGCCTGCGCTGCCCGATCCTGTTCAAATCGTGCGCGACTATCTCGCCGCGATGGAGGCGCGCGAACTGGAACGTGCCCAAACGCTCCTTGGTGCTGGTTTCACTCTGACTTTCCCCGGTGCCGCTCCCATGAGAACCTTAAAGGAACTAATAGACTGGTCCGCACCGCGGTATCGTTTTGTCAGGAAAACCTATGAAACTTTCGATACCTCCCAAGGCGGCACAGCCGCGGTGGTACATTGCCACGGCACCCTAAACGGTGAATGGCCTGACGGGACGGCTTTTGCCGGTATCCGCTTTATCGATCGATTTGAAATCGCAGGCGGCAAGATCACCAGACAGGATGTCTGGAATGACATTGCCGAAGTGAAAGCAGGATCATGATAAATATTGACCCAATCACGCTGGCCGTGCTTGCAGGCCGTATGGAAC
>JBARUV010000346.1:0-4093 GCA_049645905.1 Sulfitobacter sp. | reverse complement strand
CGGCACATGTCGCAGTGACAGGCCCGCAGAACAGGATTGTCGGTGCGCGCGGTGAGGGTCACCGCGCCGCACAGACATTTTCCGCTGATGCGGGGCTGTTCAGACATTGTTGATCCTTTCCCCACATTGGTTCAGAGGTGCTGACCTATCAGAGTCAGAGTCGCAGTGTATTCTGCACTGCGGCGGTGTACAGTGTGTGTACGCTGTGTGTACGTTTTGTGACTCACTGTATTTCGTCACAATCGCCCCCGTTATTCCGCCGCAATGACGACAGCAGCGTCAAGCTGTTGCAGGATCGCTTCTGCGCAATCGCGCCCGTCCTTGATGGCCCAAACCACCAGCGACGCACCGCGCACAATATCACCTACAGCATAAACGCCCTCAAGCGCCGTTGCGCCGGTGATATAATCCGCCTTGATCGTGCCCCAACGGTTCACCGGAAGGTCAGGCGTATCCCAAAGAACAGGCAGATCTTCGGGTTCGAAACCCAATGCCATAATCACCAGATCCGCGTCCTCGATATAATCCGCGCCTTCAATCAGCTCAGGGGCCTGACGGCCGGACACATCCGGCTGACCCAACCGCATTTTTTGCACCATGACACCGGTAACAGGATCACCCACAAACCCGTTGGGCGCAGAGAGCCATTCAAAAACCACGCCCTCTTCTTCGGCATTGGCAACCTCGCGCTGGCTACCGGGCATGTTGGCGCGATCCCGACGATAGAGGCATTTGACGCTTTCCGCACCCTGACGAACAGAAGTACGCACACAGTCCATCGCCGTATCGCCACCACCGATGACAACAACCTTCTTGCCTTTTGCATTCAAACGACCGCTATCGAATTCCTCGACAGTATCGCCAAAGCTTTTGCGATTGCTGGCCGTCAGAAAATCAATTGCCCGCTCCACACCCAGACCACCGACGCCCGGCGCCTGAATTTCACGGGTTTTGTATACGCCTGTTGCGATGATCACCGCGTCATGTTTGGCACGGATGTCAGCAAAGCTGATGTCACGACCAACATCGCAATTCATCTCAAACGCAACGCCGCTGTCTTCCAGCTGCTTGTTGCGGCGCATCACGATGTCTTTCTCCAGCTTGAAACCGGGGATTCCATAGGTCAGCAATCCGCCTGCACGGTCATAGCGATCATATACAGTGACCTGCACACCCTCGCGGCGCAGCACGTCTGCGGCAGCCAGTCCACCGGGACCGGCGCCAATAACAGCAACACTCTCACGGCGCTCCTTTTGCGGCTTGATCGGCTGGACCCAGCCTTCTTCCCACGCCGTGTCCGTGATGTATTTTTCGATTGATCCGATGGTCACGGTGCCATGACCCGACTGTTCGATGACACAATTGCCTTCGCACAGGCGGTCCTGCGGGCAAATGCGGCCACAAATCTCGGGGAATGTATTGGTCGACTGCGAAACCTCGTATGCTTCTTTAAGGCGCCCTTCTGCGGTCAGGCGCAGCCAGTCGGGAATGTTGTTGTGCAAAGGGCAATGGGACTGACAATAGGGCACGCCACACTGGCTGCAACGGCTGGACTGCTCTTTGGCCTTTGTGTCTGCGTACTCTGCGTAAATCTCGTTGAAATCCTCGCGCCGTAGATTCGGCGGACGCTTCTCGGGCATGTCCCGCTCGACGCTCACAAATTTCAACATCGGCTGCTCTGCCATAATTCGCCCCGTTTACCAAGATTCCTGAACCTTCGGCATAATTGAACAGGCAGCGAAAGGAAAGACAGTACTGCTGACCTATTCTCAAGATTTGCGAGTCTTTTGCGCCGAATTTTAGTATTTCTTCCCGTTATTAGTTCCGATTCGGACCTACTTTTTCAATATCCGGCCAACAATGCGATCATAGCGGCACCGCCCACAAGGATTCGCCACCAACCGAACAGGCTATACCCATGCTTGCTGACGTAATCCAAAAGCCACTTTACGACGAGCACGGCAGCAATGAATGCCATCACAAACCCCACCGCAATTTCGCCCAGCGCCGAAGCGTCCAGCACATCGCGGTTCTTGTAAAGGTCATAGGCAAATGCGCCCGCCATCGTCGGCATGGACAAAAAGAATGAAAACTCTGCCGCAGCGCGTTTGGACGCCCCTAGCATCAATGCACCCACAATCGTCGCACCGGACCGCGACGTGCCCGGAATCATCGCAAGACATTGAATAAAGCCGATCTTAAGCGCCATCGGCAAGGGCAGGTCCATCGCATCATCGTACCGCGGCTCTGGTGCAATGCGATCCACCAGCAAAAGGACAAAACCGCCCAGAATCAACATAACAGCGATCAGCATCGGCGTTTCAAACAATACTGTCTTGATAAAATCATGGGCCAGCACACCGATGAAAACAGCAGGCAGAAAGGCAACCAGAACAGACAGGATAAACCGTCGCGCTTTCGGGTCATCGGGCGCTGTCGAAAACACTGTCCACAACCTTGTGGCATAGATCGTCAGGATCGCCAGAACCGCGCCCAGCTGGATCACGACTTCGAAAGTCCGCCCTGCGCTTTCAAACCCCAGAAAATGCCCGGCCAACAACAGATGACCCGTAGAGGAAACAGGAATGAACTCTGTCAGCCCCTCGATAAGACCCAGAAAAACAGCGACAATCGTTGTAGATTGATCCATCAGGAATTGCGCAGATTCCGCGCGGAGTCTTTGATCGCGTCATACTGGCCGGAAGGACGAAAACGCCAGAGGTAGTCAGGCAAGACCGCCTCCATCGTTGTGGGCTGAATACCCAAATCTGCAAAACCTTTGGCACTGTCCGAAACAACGTTGTCATGTTTCAAGGTGATCAGCTGATCACGAGTCAGCATAGTATTCTTGAACAGCCCCAGTGAAACTGCCTGCAACATATCAAACCCGAATGCGATAATTTTTGCGATCAAATTAGGCATGTTGAGCACCAGACGGCGGCGATGGATCACACCCAGCATCCGGTTCATCAACGTGCGAAAGCTCTCTACGTCTGGACCGCCAAGTTCGTAGATACCACCAGCCGCCTGGCCCATCGCACCCAACGCAGCCGCATGTGCCACATCATCAACATACACCGGCTGAAACAGCGTATCCCCGCCTGCAATCGGCAACACTGGCCCCATCCGTGCCATACCGCCAAAACGGTTAAAGAACCCGTCCTCGGGCCCGAAAATTACTGACGGGCGGAGAATCACTGCGTTCGGCATATGCTTCAGAACGCCCGCCTCGCCATTGCCTTTTGACGTGGCATAGGCACTGTCAGCCTCGATATCTGCCCCGATGGCGGAGATATGGACCATCTGCGAAACACCTTCTTCGGCGGCCAGCCGCGCGATCCGCGTTGCGCCTTCGTCTTGCACCGCATCAAAGTTGTTCTTGCCGCCCTTGTCGAACGTCCCGACGCAATTGACCACCGCATCCGCACCCTGCAACGCCTGATGCACAGAAGCATCATCGCGGATGTTGCAAAAAATCGGCTCCACTTGCCCAACAACACCGTAGGGGCGCACGAAAAGCGCCTCATTCGGGCGGCGCACAGCAACGCGCACGCGCCAACCAGCTTTGGCCATGCGACGCGCAACATAGCGCCCTACAAAACCCGAACCGCCATAGATCGTCACCAGCTTGGACATGGATTGGCTCCTGCGTCATCAAATTGCGTTTGGCCAGATGTACCTGCCCAGCAAACCCCGGACAAGGCGCAATTGCCGAAACCCCCACGCTCGCCTGTGCAAATCATCCCCATTCAGGCAGTTTTCCAATTGACACCTACCTGCCGCACGCTTAATTGACCCAAACGTGCCCAGGTGGCGGAATGGTAGACGCGCTAGCTTCAGGTGCTAGTACTGGCAACGGTGTGGAGGTTCGAGTCCTCTCCTGGGCACCACTTAATGAAAATTACCCCTCAATAAGATCGGATAGTTTGGCATAAGCCTTGCTCGCCAGTGGCCCCTGTGTAGATCCGTTATATGCGATGGTCACTTGCGCGTTGCAGCCGCTTGTTCACAGAACCGCAGCAACCGGTCCATCGGCAGGCCGAGCGTCTCGGCCTCGCCGTTGTTAATTTTCTGCGACCATCCGCTGATAGAT
>JBARUV010000345.1:0-14598 GCA_049645905.1 Sulfitobacter sp. | reverse complement strand
GCGCTGGTCAAACAATACCAGCGGCTCTTCGAGCTGGAAGATACCGAACTCAGCTTTACTGAAGATGCGTTGAGTGCGATCGCCAAGCGCGCGATTGAACGCAAGACTGGCGCACGTGGCTTGCGGTCTATTCTTGAGGACATCCTGCTGGATACGATGTTCGACCTGCCGGGTCTGGATAGCGTGACCGAAGTTGTGGTCAATGAAGAGGCGGTCATGTCTGACGCGGCGCCCTTGATGATCCACGCAGATGCAGAGAAAGAGCCAGCCAGCGCCGGTTGAGGGTCGGGGTTTCGATCTGACACCTAAGTCTGTTCAAAAGGGCGTGCCGCTGGGCGCGCCCTTTTTTCGGGGAAATGTGAGCGCAAAGACCTGTCTTATCTGATGTATCGGTAGACTCGCGAGACAGAGCGGAAAACCGCGAAAGGCAAAGCATGAAACGGATACTTTCGGGCGGCGCATTTGAAGATAAAATCGGTTATTGCCGCGCTGTTGTCGCGGGAGGATTTGTGCATGTCGCAGGCACCGTGGGACAGGGTACTGATGTGGTCAGCCAGTGCGAATCCGCCCTTGGCATCATTTCAGAAGCCCTCGGCAAGGCCGGATGCAGTGTCGCTGATGTGGTGCGAGTCACCTATATGCTGCCGGATGCGTCAGATTTCGAACCCTGCTGGCCCGTTCTCAAAGCGACCTTTGGTGACAACCCGCCAGCAGCAACGATGATCCAATGCGGGTTGATCGACCCGAAATATAGGATCGAGATCGAAGTCACGGCTCTGCTCCCGACCTAGGCCACTGCTTCGAAGCGTTCACCGAGGCGCGCTTGCACTTCGCTGGCATCCAGAGGGTCCCATGCTGTTTCGGCGGCATCAATGAATCCGGCTTGCGCAAGTGCCTGTTGCAGGGCCGGCATGTCCAACTCGCCCATCCAAAGCCGTGGTTTGGCCGCACCCAGTGGTTTCCATGACTGTTTGAGACAGGTCAGGGTCACCGGTTTGATGCTGGCGAAGGATGTCAGATGGTTCTCCAGATTGCGGGTGGCGCCAGAGGGGCGGCGCACGATGATTGCTACTTTCTGATCGTGATGGCCAACCATAGCAAGCAGATGCAGCGCCGATCCTTCGGCGGCAATGATCTGGTTGGCAGCTTTGTAGGTTGCAATCTGGTGTTCCAGATCGTGCATTTGCGGGTGGTAGATCACATATCCCTGCGCTGCCAGATGCGCCTCCAACTCGGCTTCACCGATCAGATTTCCGCGTCCGGCGGGCAGTCTGCTGCGGCTGATATAAATCTTCTCGGGGCCATCAGGTTTGATCTCTTTGGCAAAATGGAAAGCGATAGCCTTGCGAAACGCGTCAGTGCCACTAATCATCTCGCCCAGCCCGAAACCCTGACCGGGGACGATCAAACGCTCCACCTCGCAGGGCGCATCCACACATTCCACAGCAATATCGCGGCCCATGAGAGAGAGGAATTTTTTTTGATATTCAAGGACTTCACTGCCGTTGCGCGGGCGTTTTGGCATAAAGAGAATGCCATCAATCTTTTCGTCTATTACATCAAGCGCCCAGAGCCGCGCGCTGCTTTCCACCAGAAAATGGCCAAAGTGCATCCACAACACGCCGCCCCAAAGCCATGTGCCATTGCGTTTGACAGGCGTGTTATCGGGCCGTTTCGGCGCAATCGTCAGCGAACGCCCGTTGCGCCAGAGCGCACCAGTCGCGCAATAATTGCCGTTTGCGTCCAGAATTCCGGCTTCCTGCACAAAGTTCTGCTTTGCCTGAACCGGCGGGACCACAAGCGCACCATCAAGCGTTTCGATGGATGTTGACCAGCCTTTTTCCGGCACAGGGGGTTGACCTGTAGCCTCGTGAGTACAGGTCCAGACATGGCGCGTACTGTGTTCGGGCACTTTGGAAAATCCGGCATTTTCGAGGATGGATTTGCATTCGCGCATGCCCTCCTTGCCATAGGCTTCGGGGTGAAATTCGATGACGATCGCGCGCACGCCAGCCAGTGAGGCATGACGCAGAAATTCAAGCTCGCCGCCCTCGATGTCCATAAGGATCACGTCAGGCGTGAAAGTTTTGCGCAACTCGGTATATGATGCCGTCGGCACATCGACCTGTGTGGTTGCCCGCTTGTCACTGTCAATCAGGGAGGAGCCGAGATAGGAATTTCGGATGTGAAACGTCATGGTTTCAGGCGCATCCGGTGCGCTGATCAGAACCTCGTTACGCACCTCGATCTTCTTGCCCAGCCGGTTGAGCTTGTATAACGCGTTGATGTGTTCGATCAGACTTGGATTTGCCTCGAATGAAATCACTTTGGCAGGCTTTCCATTTTTGGCCACAACACCACCAACCACACCGATCCCTGCGCCCATTTCCAGCACATTGTCGCCTTGGCGGATGACCTGCAAGGCGCCTGCGATCTCTTGCCCTTCATAGCGCGCGGCGTTGATCCGTTCAGCGCGTTCTGGGGTAATCATCGGGCTGTCGGGTACTTTGACACCGTGACATTCCGCCACCACTTTGGTCTTGATCGCCATCACTCATGTCTCCGTTTTCGTATCAATACCAGCAGGGATGTTAACAGGCCAACACTGACGCGCCGAGCAGCGTGTAACGGCTGATCACAGGAGTCTTTGCTGCAACACATGCTGGACCTCGGCGTGGCAAACGTGCATAACCCGAATAGTTCATCCGGAGGCCGCACGTGGGCATTCTTAACACGATTTTTCGCGCAATCACATGGTGGGACGGTCAGACCCTGAACACCCAGTTCTTTACCTGGCGCCGCGGCACCAAGGTGGGTGAGGACGATCAGGGTAATATCTATTATCGCAATGCGGATAACTCGAAACGCTGGGTTATCTACAACGGTGATATGGAGGCGAGCCGTGTGAGCCCGGACTGGCATGGCTGGTTGCACCATACATGGGACGAGCCGCCAAGCGATAAACCCTTGCTCAAGAAAGCTTGGGAAAAGCCGCATGTGGAAAACCTGACAGGGACGGCGCTGGCTTATGCGCCTGCGGGGTCCATTCGCAGGGCAGAACCGGCAGACCGGTCCGATTACGAGCCATGGCAGCCTGAATAAGCGCTCTGGATCATGATTGAAGTTAGGGATGAACTTTCGTGCGAAAGTATCTGATATCTTTTATTTTTCTGGCAGGTTTTGCACAGGCGCAGCAGGTCACCAGCGCCTCTGGCGGGATTCTGCGTGCGCTTGACAAAACATCGGGCCAAACGACCGATCTGGAGATCAGATCAGGCAATATGGCCCGATTGGGTAACCTTGAGATTGTGTTGAACGATTGCCGTTATCCGGCTGGCAACCCGTCAGGTAATGCTTATGCGGAGCTTGAGATTTCAGAGCTGGGCCGTAGCGGCACAGTCTTTTCCGGCTGGATGATCGCCTCCGCACCGGCGCTCTCAGCAATGGAACATCAACGTTACGATGTCTGGGTCATCCGCTGCACCACATCGTGAAGGGTGGCCACGGGGACTGACGTCAGGGATGCAGGCCTTTCTTTGGCGCGCTTCAGTTGCGCGTGATAGGTAGCGCGAGTGATTTCCTGTGCCCCGAGCGAAGCGAGGTGGTCGGTCAGGAACTGGGTATCAAACAGGGTAAAGCCCGCGCGGTTCAGGTGATCCACCAAGGCGGCCAGTGCCATCTTTGATCCGTTGGTACGCCGCGAAAACATGCTTTCGCCAAAAAAAGCGGCGCCAAGGGTGACGCCATAGACCCCGCCCACCAGAGTTTGACCGTCGTAAACCTCCAATGAATGGGCATCACCGCGTTCGTGCAATGCAATGTAAAGACGGGTGATTTCGGCGTTGATCCAGGTATCGCTACGGTCGGCACAACAGTCTACAACGGCCGCGAAATCCCGGTTGAGGGCAACCGTGAAGGAGCTGCGCCGCATTGCACGTTTGAGAGAGCGCGAGGCGTGGAAGCCATCAAGGGGCATTACACCGCGCCGACGCGGATCTACCCAGAAGATTTCTGATCCGGTGCGGTTCTCCGCCATGGGAAAGATGCCGACGCCATAGCCTTGCAGCAACAGATCTGGCGTCAGTTCGTCCATCGCGGATCAGGCATCACCCAGATGGGTTTCCAGCCAGTGCTCCAACCAGTGAATATTATAGTTGCCAGTCTGCACCGCTTCTTCGGCCAGCAGCGCGTGAAACAGCGGGATTGTGGTATCGACGCCATCAATGATCAGCTCGCCCAACGCACGACCCAGACGGGCAAGCGCTTCGGGCCGATCACGCCCGTGCACGATCAGTTTGCCGATCAGGCTGTCGTAATAGGGCGGGATCGAATAGCCGTCATAAAGGGCGCTGTCCATCCGCACCCCCAAGCCACCGGGCGCATGATACTGGCTGATCCGGCCGGGTGAGGGGCGGAAATTCGGCAGCTTTTCAGCATTCAGGCGTACTTCGATGGCGTGGCCGTTGATCTTGAGGTTTTCCTGCGTGAATTCCATCGGCAGACCCGCCGCGACTCGGATCTGTTCACGGACCAGATCAACGCCGAAAATCCCTTCGGTTACAGGGTGTTCCACCTGCAGACGGGTGTTCATTTCGATGAAATAGAACTCTCCGTTTTCATAGAGAAATTCGATTGTGCCCGCACCGATATAGTTGATGTCGGCCATCGCATCGGCACAGACCTTGCCGATGCGCGCGCGTTCCTCAGGCGAAATTGCGGGGCCGGGGGCCTCTTCGAACACTTTTTGATGGCGGCGTTGCAGCGAACAATCGCGTTCCCCGAGATGCACGGCGCGCCCTTTGCCGTCGCCGAACACCTGAATTTCGATATGGCGTGGCGTGGTCAGATATTTCTCGATGTAGACTTCGTCATTGCCAAAGTTTGACTTGCCTTCGGCCCGGGCGGTTTGGAATGCGCGTTCCATTTCTGCTGCGGAACCGGCGACTTTCATGCCTTTACCGCCGCCTCCTGCCGTGGCCTTGATGATGACGGGATACCCCATGTCTTCACCCAGTTTCTTGGCCTCTTCCAGTGTCGCAACACCACCCTCGGACCCCGGAACGCAGGGCACGCCCAGTTTCCGCATGGTGTCTTTGGCGGTGATCTTGTCGCCCATGACGCGGATGTGTTCAGCCGTGGGACCGATAAAGGTCAGGTCATGATCCTCAATGATCTGCACGAAATTGGCGTTCTCGCTCAGGAACCCGTATCCGGGGTGAATGGCTTCGGCGCCGGTTATTTCGCAGGCCGCAATGATGGCGGGGATCGATAGATAGGATTGGGCGGAAGAGGGCGGCCCGATACAGACGCTTTCGTCAGCCATGCGCACATGCATCGCATCGCTGTCGGCGGTGGAATGCACGGCAACCGATTGGATCCCCATTTCCCGGGCGGCGCGGATAACACGCAAGGCAATTTCGCCCCGGTTGGCAACTAGGATTTTGTTAAACATAATCCGTGCCTTATTCGATGATCACAAGGGGAGCGCCAAATTCGACCGCATCACCGTCGCCCACCATGATACGTTTGATGGTTCCCGATTTAGGGGCCGGAATATGGTTCATTGTTTTCATGGCTTCAACAATCAGCAGGGTGTCCCCCTCGGCAATTGAAGCGCCAACAGAGATAAACGGCGGTGCGTTTGGTTCTGCCTGCATATAAACCGTGCCGACCATCGGGGAGGTCACTGCACCGGGGTGATCCGCGGGGTCTGCGGCACTGTCTGCAGCGGGAGGTGCCGCAGCGGGAATAGCCATTGCGGCGACGGGGGCGGCCATCGGCATCTGGGGTTGTTGCGCCATGATCTGTTGGGGCGGTTTGCGGCTGACGCGGACGTTCAGGCTGTCGTCTTCTGCATAGTCGCGCTTGACCTGCAACTCTGTCAGGTCGTTTTCATTCAGCAATTCGGCCAGCGCCTTGATAAAGGCCACATCTGCATCATGGGTGTTTTTTGTCATATTTTCCTCGGTGTTTCCCGCAGTTGAGCGCATTCTGGGCGCTCCGCTCTTAGCGCGGTTATAGGCTATGGGGCGCGCGGTGAAAAGGTGACAGTTGCGCAGCGCTTTTGCCCTTGGCATGTTGCGGTCAGGGAGGCCTCAAAATGAACTTGGCACATTGGCTGGAACGGCGCGCGCGCCAGACTCCGGAGCGACCGGCACTGTATCATGGCACCGCGCAGGTCTCTGACTATGCGGGGTTTCACGACCATGCCAAGCGGGTCGCCGGGTGGTTACAGGGGCAGGGTGTTCAACCCGGTGACCGTGTCGCGATTTTCATGAAAAACGTGCCTGAATATCTGGTGGTATTCTATGGCATCTGGATGGCAGGGGCGGTGGTTGTGCCGATCAACGCCAAGCTGCACGGGCGCGAGGCGGCGTTCATTTTGGAAAATGCGGGTGCCGGAATTGTTTTTACCTCGCCGGAACTGGCCGGGGATCTGGCCGGGGCGGATGTGCCCCAGCGCTGTATCACTACGCCCGGTCCCCTCTGTGAGGACATCCTGAAATCGCATCCGGCATCTGAGGTGGTACATCGTGGACCCGACGATCTGGCGTGGCTGTTTTACACGTCAGGCACAACGGGCAAACCCAAGGGGGTGATGATCAGCCATGGCATGCTGGCCTCGATGGCCTTGTGTTACGAGGCCGATGTGGAACAGGTGTCGGGCAATCACACGGCGCTTTATGCAGCACCCCTTAGCCATGGGGCAGGCATCTATAATCTGATGCATGTTCGGGCAGGCGCGCGACACGTCTGTCCTGTGTCCGGCGGGTTTGACCCTGCGGAAATTTTCGAGCTGGCGGCGGATTTTGGCGATGTTCACATGTTTGCGGCCCCCACCATGGTCAAGCGGATGACGCACAGCGCCAAAGCGGCAGGCGTGCAGGGGGTGGGGCTGCGGACCATCGTTTATGCAGGTGGACCGATGTATAACGCTGATATTATCGAGGCTGTTCAGTGGTTCGGGCCGGTCTTTGTGCAGATATACGGGCAGGGGGAATGTCCGATGGGGATTACAGTTTTGCCGCGTTCGGATGTGGCGGACCGCACCGATCCGCAGTGGCGGAAAAGGCTGGCGTCGGTCGGTGTGGCGCAGGCTGCGGTCGAGGTGCGTATCGGTGACGGGCAGGGAAAAGCGGTTGAGCCGGGTGAACACGGTGAGATTATGGTACGTGGTGCGACGGTCATGAAAGCCTATTGGCAGAACCCTGAAGCGACTGAAAAAACGATCAAAGACGGTTGGCTGCTGACCGGAGACATGGGATTCATGGACGCGCGGGGCTATGTGACGATGCAGGACCGCAGCAAGGATATGATCATCACGGGCGGGTCGAATGTATACCCCCGCGAGGTTGAAGAAGTGCTGATGATGCACCCTGATATTGTTGAAGCCTCTGTTATCGGCCGTCCCCACCCTGAATGGGGCGAGGACGTCGTGGCTTTTGTTGTGGGGGATGCGCCGGAAGGGGAGCTGGACCAGCTTTGTCTGGACAATATCGCCCGCTTCAAACGGCCCAAATCCTATGTGCGTATCGCGGAGTTACCGAAGAACAATTACGGCAAGGTGCTAAAGACGGAACTCAGGGCGATTTTGGAAGAGGTGCGCGAAACCTGATCTGTTTTCAAGAATAGCGGCTCTTTAGATTAGGGAATTCCCGTATCGCCACTGCGCACACCGCGAGGGCGACAGTCTGTACCGCCGCATTCGGGAAAAAGTGACTGGGCCGGACCGGCACCAACATATTCCGGCTGGTGTGAAAAGAATCTTGTGTTCCACCCTGTCCCGTCGCCCATTCGACACACGCCTGACCTGTTGCAAGCAAGTGATCGTGATCCGTGTACTCCCCGACGGGGTAGTTGATTTCATTGATATCCGTGTTTTCGATCAGATAGTTCTGATCTTCCTGGTACTCTTCGCGACCTACGTTTGTCGGATCGCCATGGGCCATCGTGATGTGGCCATAGCCAAAGTTGGCCAAGTCGAAAAAATATACGCTGGGGTGACCGTGCAATCTGCCAGTGTACCCAATAATATTGTCAGCAGTGTAGAACCCGTCGCGATAACCCATTTTGTTGTCAACCCCAGATTGAAATATGAATGGGCAAACAATTGCCTCAAACGGGGATTCGATCAAGGGGCGGTGCATTCAATGAACACACCAACCCCTGTTATCAGCCGGATTGAGGCGGACACATTTTTTCTAGGAAGTTTTCCTAGATCGCCAGATATTCCGCACGCAATTCAGCATTGTTCAGAACTTCGGCGGCAGTGCCGTCAAAGACGATCCCGCCGGTATCCAGAATAACTGCGCGGTCTGCCAGTTTCAGGGCGCGCACGGCGTTTTGTTCGACCAGAATCGTGGTGATACCTTGCGCCTTGATCAGGGAAAGAGTCTTTTCGATCTCGTCCACGATCACCGGGGCGAGCCCCTCATAGGGTTCATCCAGAAGCAAAACTTTGACATCACGCGCCAAGGCGCGGGCGATTGCGAGCATTTGCTGTTCGCCGCCCGAAAGGGTCACACCTTCCTGATTTTTGCGCTCTCCAAGACGTGGAAAAAGTTCGTAGAGGCGTTCAATGGACCAACCGATCGGCGGGGCGATCTGGGCAAGTTTCAGATTTTCTTCAACCGTGAGACCCGGAATAATGGAGCGATCTTCGGGGACGAGGCCCAGCCCGGCCTGCGAGGCCTCATGCGCTTTCATCTTGTGCAGTGGTTGGTGATCGAGCCAGATTTCGCCCTTGCGGGCCTCGGGTTCGGCAAGCCGCGCAATAGCGCGCAGGGTCGACGTTTTGCCCGCGCCGTTTCGCCCCAGAAGGGCAAGGATTTCGCCTTCGTGTACGTTAAAGCTCACGCCCTGCACGATATAACTTTCACCGTAGTAGGCGTGCAGGTCCCAGACAGACAGGAACGCTGGCGCAGTGGCGGCGTGGTTGGCGTTGATTTCAATGGTTTCGGTGTTCATTTCGATGTCCTCTCGCAAGAGGTGGGTTGGCACCCACCCTACAGGGTTCTGGTAGGGTGGGTGAAACCCACGTTATGCGGCGTCCTGTGATTCACCCAAGTACGCTTCGCGCACTTTGGGATGGCCTTTGATCTTGTCAGGTGTGTCTTCGACCAGCGGTGTCCCCTGTGCGAGCACGGTGATGCGTTCGGCCAGCGAGAACACCACATGCATGTCGTGCTCGATGATGGCGATGGTGATGTCACGCTCTTCCTTGATGCGTTTGAGCAGATCAATCGTATTGTTGGTGTCAGCCCGCGCCATGCCTGCGGTCGGTTCATCCAACAACAACAGGCGTGGATCCTGTGCCAGACACATTGCAATTTCGAGGCGCCGCTTGTCACCGCGTGACATCGAGGCGGCGTGCATTTCGCGCTTGTCGGACAGGTTCATGTCCTCGAGCATATGTTCCGCTTTTTCGATCACGTCCCGCTGCTTTTTCACAGCAGAAATCGCATTGAGTTCAAATGATCCGTCGCGTCTTGCAAAGCAGGGGATCATCATGTTTTCCATCACCGTCAGATCACCGAAAATCTCCGGTGTCTGGAACACGCGGGAAATGCCCATCTGGTTGATCTCATAGGGTTTGCGGCCCAGCACGGATTGTCCGTCAAACATCACGGAACCTGTGTCGGGGATCAGTTTGCCGACCAGACAGTTCAGCAGGGTTGATTTACCCGCGCCGTTCGGTCCGATGATCGCGTGGACGGTGTTTTCCTCGACGTTGAGGTTCACGTTGTTTAGCGCCTGCAACCCGCCAAAGCGTTTGCCGACATTCTTGACTTCGAGAATGGCCATTATTGTCGCCCCTTATTCAGCAGGTGTTTTGGTTGCGTCGGTAGAGTCGTCCGACGTTTTCTTGCGGCGGAACAGCTTGCCGATGCGTTGGCCACCTTCGACCAGTCCACCTGGCAGGAACACAACCACGACCATGAACAGCAGGCCCAGCGTCAGGTTCCAGCCTTTGCCCACAAAGGGGTGGATGATGAACACCATGAAATCCTCAAGACCGTCGGGCATGAACGCAAACCACTGATGCAGAACGTTGTCGTTGATTTTGGAAAAGATGTTTTCAAAGTACTTGATGAAGCCTGCGCCGAGGACCGGACCGATCAGTGTGCCTGCACCGCCAAGGATGGTCATCAGCACGACCTCGCCTGAGGCTGTCCATTGCATGCGCTCGGCACCGGCAAGCGGGTCCATTGAGGCCAGCAAACCGCCCGCCAGACCGGCGTACATGCCGGAGATCACGAACGCGGCCAGCGTATAGGGACGCTTGTTCAGGCCGGTGTAGTTCATCCGTTCCTGATTGGATTTAACCGCACGCAGCATCATGCCAAAGGGCGAGCGGAATATGCGGATTGCCAGATAGAATGCCAAGATCATGATGATTGCGCAGAAATAGTAGCCAGCGTTGAAGTCGAACGACCAGCCGCCGGCATTAAGTGTGTAGCTCGAGCGCATTTCGAAGAGCCCCAGCAGATGGGGCGCTTTTTCCCAATCGTTGATCAGGATTTGCGGGTCGGAGGTATAGACCTGCAAACCGGTTTCGCCATTGGTGATGGGCGTGCCAAAGAAGCGGCCCAAAAGATCGGAGTAAGAGATGGCAAACATCATCTGGGCAAAGGCAAGTGTCAGGATCGAGAAGTAGATGCCCGAGCGGCGCAAGCTGATGAACCCGATCAGCAGGGCGAAGAAGCCGGAGATGATGACCGCCAGAACAAGACCCGGAAGGACGTTGTAATCCAGCAGCTTGTACATCCAGACAACCGCGTAGGAACCGATGCCCAGAAAGGCCGCATGGCCAAAGCTGAGGTAGCCCGTCAGGCCGAACAGGATATTGAACCCGATGGCAAAGATACCAAAGATCACAAAGCGTTGCATCAGGTCGGGATAGCCCGCGTTGAACTGTGCCATCGCGGACCCTGATGGAAAGGGGTTCAGGATGAAGGGTGCGAACAAGGCCAGCGCTGCGACGATAATCAGCAGGGTGGTGTCACGTTTTCCGAGACCAAACATTTCTTTATTCCTCCATCACGCCTTTGCGGCCCATCAGGCCACGGGGACGTGTCAGCAAGATGATAATTGCCACCACATAAATGATGATCTGGTCGATGCCCGGCAAGATTGCCTTGATCTCGTTCATCGACGCGAAACTTTCGAGGATACCCAGCATGAAGCCAGCCAGCACCGCACCGGGCAGAGAGCCCATGCCACCCACAACCACCACAACAAAGCTGAGGACGAGGAAGTCCATCCCCATGTGGTAATTCGGAGAGTTGATCGGTGCGTACATCACACCTGCCAATCCCGCCACTGCTGCAGCGATGCCGAACATGATGGTAAAGCGGCGGTCAATATCGATGCCGAGCAGGCCCACGGTTTCACGATCCGCCATACCGGCGCGCACAACCATGCCAAAGGTGGTGAATTGCAGGAAGGCGAATACGGCACCGATGATCAGGGCAGAGAAGCCGAAGTAGACCAGACGCCAGTAGGGGTAGGCGAGCGAGACATCCATGCCAAAGAAAGCGCCGAAATCGAAGCTGCCCTGAAATGCGTCGGGGGCCGGGGTCGGGATCGGGTTCGCGCCATAGAAATACTTGATCACCTCTTGCAGAACGATCGCCAGACCGAACGTAACAAGGATCTGGTCCGCATGGGGACGTTTATAGAAGTGTTTGATCAGCCCGCGTTCCATCACATAGCCGATGACCAGCATGACAGGGATCGCAAACAGGATCGCAAGAGGTACCGACCAGTCGATTATCGCGCCACCCATTTCAGGCCCGAACCAGTTTTCCACTACAGGTGTTTTCACCTCAAGCGGGCGGCCCAGAAAATCCTTTTGGGTTTCATCAATGGTGATGCTGCTGATTGTGAGTATTTTCTGCAGCGTGACGGAGCAGAAAGCCCCGATCATGAACAAGGCCCCGTGGGCAAAGTTCACGACACCCAGCGTGCCGAAAATCAGGGTCAGACCCAAGGCGATCAGCGCATAAGCGGAGCCTTTGTCCAGACCGTTGAGAATTTGTAGAAGAATTGCGTCCATTGTCCCCACCTTAGACCCGTAGCGTCACGTCAGGGGACACCCCCCGCGTGGAAATCTTAGGGAACAGGGCGCACAGATTGCGCGCCCTGTCCCAAATTGCATGTACCGAAAGCTTATGCGCCGGGGTTACAGTTGCCCAATTCGCCACCGGCGAACATTGGGTGATCAGGTGCATACTCGACCTGCGCGCGTGGAGTTACTTCCACAATCTCAAGGGTGTCATACTCGTTTGCAGGGTTTTCTTTGCCCTTCATAACAAGCACATCCTTGAAGCACTGGTGATCTTCGCCACGGTACAGAACCGGACCGTTGCCCATACCGTCGAATTCAAAGCCTTCCAGCGCTTCAACAACGCCGCAAGGGTTGAATGTGCCCGCACGCTCGACCGCGTCTGCATAAAGCAGGGTCTGGACGTAGCATGTGTGCGCAGAGTTCGATGGTGGACGACCGTACTTTTCGCCAAAGGACTTAACAAAGGCTTTGGTGCCCTCATCCTGCAGCTGCCAGTTCCAGTTCATGGAGCCGATAACACCTTCAACGTTTTTGCCCGCACCAGCGGCCATCAACTCGGAGTAGAGCGGCACAACGATCTCGAACTTCTTGCCGTTCACTTCTTTGTTCAGCAGGTCGAACTGGACGGCGTTGGTCAGCGAGTTGACCATGTTTCCGCCGTAGTGGTTCAGAACCAGAACATCCGCACCGGAGTTCAGCACTGGCGCGATGTAGGACGAGAAGTCCGTGGCCGCGAGAGGCGTGAGCACGTTGTTCACAGTTTCCCAGCCCATGGCTTCGGTTGCGGCTGCAATCGATTCCTGCTGTGTCCAGCCCCATGTGTAGTCTGCTGTCAGGTGATACGCGCGACGGTCCGAACCGTAGGCGTTTTTCAGAACGGGGGCCAGAGCCGCCGCTGACATATAACCGTTAAAGAAGTGCCGGAAGCCATTGGCTTTCTTGTCTTTTCCGGTTGTGTCGTTGGAGTGGGTCAAGCCCGCCATGAAGATAACGCCGGCCTCTTGGCACAGACCCTGAACCGCAACAGCCACACCGGAGGACGAGCCGCCGTTGATCATGACTGCGCCGTCTTTTTCGATCATGGACTTGGCAGAAGCACGGGCTGCGTCAGACTTTGTCTGCGTGTCGCCGGTCACGAATGTGACCTTTTTGCCCAGAATGCCGTTCCCTTTCAGCGCCTTGGAGCTGAAGGTGTTCATCATGCCGCCATCGCCTTCGCCGTTCAGGTGCTGGACTGCCAGTTCCTGTGCGCGCAGCTCGTCCAGACCTTCTTCGGCGTAAGGGCCGGTTTGAGGGACGTTAAAGCCCAGCGTGACGGTGTCGCCTTGTGGCGCGTTTGTATAGCCTGCGTGGCTCGCAGCGCTCAGATATGTCGGTAGTGCAAGACCCGCACCAGCAACAGCGCTGGTTTTGATCAGACCACGACGAGTCAGTTTCGAAGATGACATGTATTCCTCCCGGTTTAAGAACGTTCGCTACACCTTGTCTGATGTATGCGCACGGCACATTGTGCAGATATCTTATCGCCTGTTTTGTCAAATCCGCACAATAACCCCCTTGATCAATAGAGATTTTCTGTAAATATCTTCGCAATCATATTGGAAAGTTTGTAAATTAGATGATGTTGCAGCGCAGAAACCCGTTGATTCAATTCAACATTGCCGCCAGTGACCATTATGGGGCGTGATGCGCTGACCGGCAGCCGGATCCGCGAGCGCAGGGTTATGGCCGGACAAAAGCAGGCGGACCTTGCACGCCAGATCGGTATTTCCGCCAGCTACCTCAATCTGATCGAGCATAACCGCCGCCGGATCGGGGGCAAACTGCTGCTCAATATCGCGGCGGCACTCGGGGTTGAGCCGAACGCGCTAACGGACGGGGCCGAGGCCGCGCTGATCGCGACGCTGCGGGAAGCGGCCGAGGATACAGGTCTCAGCGGGCGTGAGGGCGCGCGTGCGGATGAGTTTGCAGGCCGGTTTCCGGGGTGGGCGGATGTGCTGGCAGGCACCCGCAGGCGGGTTGCGACATTGGAACTCACCATCGAGGCGCTGACCGACAGGCTGTCCCATGATCCGCATCTTGCCGCGTCGATGCACGAATTGCTGACCACGGCGGCGGCGATCCGGTCAACTGCGGCGATTCTTGCGGAAAACAAGACGCTTGAACCTGAATGGCGTAACAGGTTTCACGCCAATATCGACGAGGACAGCCGCCGGTTGTCGGACAGTACGCAGACCCTGATGGGGTATCTCGACAGCCATCCGGAGGCACCGGACGCCGTCAATTCTCCGCAAGACGAGGTGGAGGCATTTCTGGGGCACCACGGGTTCCATTTTCCTGCCCTGGAGGGTGGTTCCGGTGACATTGATGCGGTGGTCGCAGAGGCCGCCGAACTGCGCACCCCTGCTGCACGTCACATTGCCCGCGGCGTTTTGGGGCAGGTGGCACGGGACGCGCGCAGCCTCGGATTGGACCACCTGCGCGACGCTGTTGCGCGGTTGGGGGCTGATCCTGCCACGCTCGCGCGC
>JBARUV010000344.1:0-12252 GCA_049645905.1 Sulfitobacter sp. | reverse complement strand
GGGTCCGGAGCACATGCAAAAATTTGGCGCGCACAGCTGCCGCTATTGCGACAGCCCCGTTACCGTTCATCAGAGTATAAATCCCGGTCATTGCGGAGCAAAGCCGTGCTTTGAGAGGCACGTGGTTGCCGGTATCCAGAAGCGTAGCGAGGCCCACATCAAAGAGCGGTCGCGCAAGCGTGCGGTCGCAAAGGCACAGACACTTGCCGCCCGCACACTGGCCGCAGAATGGATGGAAGTGGAGGTCGACGAAGTCCGGGTTGCTTCGGTGCCGCACCAAAGTAATCCCGTCGTTGCCCTGCCAAACGACCGGCGCGACGCCTTTCTGTCCCATCTGAGCGCGATACTGGGAACAGAGGACTCTTCCGATTACGATACCCCAGACACAACGGCGACGCCCGTTACCCCCCTGCCTTCGTCCGCCCCTGAACCTGTAGATTTGGCCAGCGCGGCCTGTTCAGCCTGTCAGGGAAAATGCTGTGCCAAAGGTGGCGGGACGACCTATGCTTTTCTGACGCCCGAAAGTGTTGCGGATCAGCGCGCCGCACGACCCCAGATGAGGTTGGAAGACATTCGCGCTGTCTACGTCAAGGCGCTGCCTGCCGCGTCGGTAAGTGGCTCTTGTGTCTATCATGGCGAAAGGGGGTGCACGCTGGAACGTGACTGGCGTGCGCCGATCTGCAACAGTTTCCTGTGCAGCAGCATCACCGCTCTTGGCGAAGTTGTCGATCCCGACGATGCTCAACCGCTGGCTTTGGTCGCCTTGGAAAACGACGTGGCACAAAAGGTGGTGGCCTTTAGCCGCAAGACGGGTGGTCGGACGTTCCCGATCGGCAATATGGCGCCCGAGTGCAAGGCGAAGGCCGAGTCAAGCACACGCTAGAGCGCGGCGCACCGCCCCTCCCCTAGTCCGACAAGCCATACGCCGCACGAATACCACGCTGCGTACCCGCGCCAAAATCGCCATCAATTGTTCCGTCATAGAACGCAAACTGCGACAGCTTCTTTTGTAACTCCTTGCGGGTTTCGGGTTTGAACATCTGCGGCTCATCGCGCAGCAGGTTATAGACGTCCTCGGCCCCCGTACGCAGGGCGCGATAGAGATAATCAGCGGCATCCCGCGGCCCTTTGCCGTCAATGTTGCCGTCATCAATCATCGCTGCAAAATTGAACATCGCCTGTGGCTGGCGCATATTCGCAGCCCGCTCGAAATACTTGAGCGCGCGTGCCGGATCGCGTGTCACCGTCAGCCCGCCCTGAAAATAAATAAACCCGAGGTCGTTCAACGCATCAGGAAAATCCTGTTCGGCTGATTGCAGATACAGCTCCAACGCGCGTTCCGCATCTTGCGGGACACCCAAGCCCCGCTCGTAAAGCTGTGCCAGTTCAAACTGCGCCTCTGCCGACCCTGCGGCGGCCGCACGTTCCAGATATTCTGCGGCCTCTTTGGGCGCATAGCGTTTGTCCACCGAATTGAGCCGCATATAGGCAAGCCCCAGCATCGAGCGCGTATCGCCCTGATTGGCCAGCGCAGCGAGTTGCACCTCCTGATCTGCTTCGAGGCCGGCCCATGCAACGCGCCGGTTGGAATTGGCGATGACGGATGATCCGTTTTCCGTGCTGGCCACATAAAACGGTGTGCCGGAAAGCGAACCATAGGTATGCGGTTCTTGCTGGTTGTTGGTTGCTTCCAAAACCTGATCGCGCACTTTACGGAACATCAGGCTGATCTCCAGATCAGGCTGGACCAGATTGTCCATCAGGGCTGTCGCAAATGGACTGTTGGCACCCGCACCGTCAAGGGCACGCGCCCCGTCCTTGGCCGCAAACGCAACCAGTGTACCGCGATCCGGGCTGGGCGGCGCCATGCCCACCGACCCGATCCCGCGCGTCTGTTCAGCGACTTCTGCGGTCTGCTCCAACGCCTCAACCGTCAGCACATCACCAAACGGGTTGTCACGGCAGGAATCCAGAATGACGATCCGCATCTTGCGGGCGTGATCAACCGAGGCAAGCAACTGTTTCAGCGACACCCCCTGACGCTGGATATCCTGACTGGACTGGACATTGGCATCGACGGGTATCAGGAAATTCTCGCCAGACACTTCGACCCCGTGACCTGCGTAATAGATCAACGCCAGATCAGCGGTCTCCGAACGGAACGCAAATTCATCTATGGCGGCGCGCAGGTCGCCGGTGGTGCTGTCGAGCAACGTGGTGACCTGAAAGCCGATCCCTTCCAAGGTGTCGGATATGCCGCGTGCATCGTTCAACGTGTTATCCAGCGGAACAACGGTTTGATAATCCGCCATCCCGATCACCAGCGCGATACGGCCTTCGGCGTTCACCATAAAGGGCAAGAAACAAAGGATAAAAGAAAAAATCAGGCGCATTGTGGTGCATCCCCAAGTGAAAAAAGCCGGAGAGAGAATTAGATCTTACCCTCTTTTCGCCATTGTTGCAGCATCTGTTTGGACACTTCAAAGTGCATGGAATCCTCGCGGCCCCATGCCGCCCCCCATGCCCATCCTTCCTCGTTGAAGAAATCGGCCAGAATGGTCAGACCCAGCTGTGTTTTGCCATCGCCCAGCGTGTCCAGCTTGCCGTCGATGTTCAGGTCCACGGCCAGCCCGAAAGAATGTGTCGACGTGCGCCCGCGCGTTCCCCTGATCTGGCGCACGCAAAGCGATCCAGCCGTGTTGATACGCGCATAAAGATCGGGGTCGGTCGCTTTGACCTTTTCAAACACCCGCGTGATGCTGTCTACGGCAGGTTGCAGCATCGACACACGGATCGGGCCGACGCTCTCCACCACCAGCATGGATTTGAGCTTGGGATTGGTCATGGACTCGCATTTGTCGCTCAGGTTTTCGCGCGGACGGCCCAGAAATTGTTCAAGCCAGCGCGAACCTGCAACGTTGATCCCCTTGTTGACCTGACGGCGGTTGGCGATCAACACCACCTGCGCATAGGCGTCGACAATTGCATTCTCGCCATCCGCGACAAACCCGTTGTCTTGCGCCTGCGGGACAACACCCGCGCCCGGCTGGACCGCTCCACCAACGGGGCGCGACGCAACTTGCTGCAACTGCTCTTTCAGTTGCGTTACCTGCCCTTCCAATGCCTCCATCTGCTGGCGCAGTCTTTCGATTTCGATACGTGCGCCGCTATCAATGCTGGGGCCAGTTGCATTCACGTCAAAATCGCCATCATCGACGGCATAGACCACTGCGAGGATGATCAAAGGCAGGACCAGAAGCGCAATCGCGCCGATAAGGATAGGGACAGCGCGCATAGGTCTGTCGTACTTTCACAAAATGAACAGTTCAAAATTCAGCCGAAGGGTGGTCCAGTGGATGCCAACTGTCAACGCCCCGAACGGGTCATCTGGCGGGGAACCAAGCATCACATCATGCTGCGCCCGTGACCCTAATCACCTTGGCAACAAACACAATCTGGTATATTATGCGCTCAAGATTTTTCCATTATTACGAAAGTTATTATCATGAAACATTCCATGCGCACCGCACTCGTTACCTTTTCGATGGGTTTGGCGCTGCTCACCGCACCGGCCTTTGTCACGATGGCACAGGCGCAGGACCTTTCGGTCGAAGAAATGACAGCTAATTTCAAAAAACAGAAGACCCGCGGCCTGACAATCGCCACGCCAAGCACAACGGAGACCACCGGTGCGACAGCGACCACCGGAACAACTGCTGCGGTGGTTGCCACGGTACCGGAACCAACGATGGTTGTGCCCAAAGAGGAACAGGTGAACGTTAACGTATCGTTTGATTTCGACAGCGCCGCGCTGCGGGCTGATCAACGGCCAAAGCTGGCTGCGCTGTGCACCGCGCTCAAAGCCGCTGACGTCAAGAAAATCCGCATTCTGGGCCATACCGACGCGTCCGGCTCTGATGAATACAACGAGCGCCTGTCCAAACTCCGCGCGGAGGAAGTGAAACGTTACCTCGTGACGGACTGCGGCTACCCTGCTGAGCGGATGGATGCACAGGGCGTCGGCGAACGGTTTCCCTTTGATGAAAACAATCCTCGTGCAGACGTGAACCGCCGCGTTGAATTTCAGGCGCTCAGCTGACGTGTCTGAAAAAGTCTCGCGTGCGGGTCTGATATGAACGCAAACAAAACGCGCGGCATCTTTCAGATCGGGGATGTCCTGAACAATACCTACCGCATCGAAGATGTGCTGGGGCGCGGCGGAACGTCGGAAGTCTATAAAGCGCGGTCCGAGATTTCGGGCCGTGTGATGGCGCTGAAGGCGCTGCGCCACGAATTTTCGCGCAACGATGATTTCCTCGCGCTGATGACGCGCGAAGAAGACATGCGCGAAATCCGCCATGACGCTATCGTGCGCTATTACGACAACCAACGCACCGATGACGGGCTGGTCTATCTGGTGATGGACTATGTCGAAGGTCCCGGACTTGATAAAAAGATCGCGCAAGGCGGTATGTCGGCGGACGATCTGCTGATCGTGGCCAAACGTGTCGCCGAAGGGCTGCGTGCCGCCCATGCAAAGAAAATCGTCCACCGCGATCTAAGCCCGGACAACATTATCCTGCGCCACGGCGACCCGTCCGATGCGGTGATTATCGACTTTGGCATCGCCAAGGATACCAATGAAGGGGCGCAAACCATCGTCGGCAATGAATTTGCCGGCAAGTATGCCTATGCCGCGCCTGAACAGCTGAGCGGGCAAACCGATGCGCGCGCTGATATCTACGCATTGGGCGCGCTTTTGCTGGCGACCTTCCTTGGCAAGAAACCCGATATCGGCGCCAACCCGATGGAGGTGATTGAACGCAAGGCCCAGCCCCTCGATACCTCGGATGTCCCCGAACCCCTGCGCACGCTGATCGACAAGATGACCCATCCGGACCGCGAGATACGGCTGCAAACCGCGCAGGCGGTGCTGGACCAGATTGAGGGCCCGTCTTCTGTGGTGGATGCCGCGCCGTTGGACTTCGGGGATGATGACAGTGACAAGACCATCATCGTGCCGCGCCCCGGGGTACCAAAGCCTGAAAAAATCACTCCCAAAGCAAAACCCTCCAGCGGCGGCAGCGGAGCAAAAATCGCCGCAATGGTGCTCGTTCTGGTCGCAGCGATTGGTGCGGGTGGCTACTTTGGCGGCGTGTTCGACGGTCTGATGGCGCCCGCCTATCCCGTGGCAAACCCCTATGAGTTGATCGCACGCAGGGCTGCCGATAATGCCCCCTTGGTTGTTGGTCATGTCCCCTCGGAAGAGACCCAAACCGAGCTTTCCAGTTTGATGGAAGAATTGGGCGGCAGCGCCGAACTGACGCTCTCCAGCGGCGATATCCCCGAAAATTGGGGTGCGGATATCGTGCAATTGATCAGCCTGATCTCTGTCTTGCCGGAATGGCAGCTCGTGGCGGAAGGCGCGGAACTGCGCATCACCGGCACTACCGATGATGCCACCCAAAGCGCACAGCTGAATGCGCTTTTTCAGAATGACGGGTTGCCCGACGGCCTGACCGGCAGCGCGGAAATTAACTTTGTTGCCCCGATCCTTGCGGCTGAAACGCTGTCACCGATCCTTCGCGAACATGCCAATTGCGGGCCGCTGACCCTGATTGATCCCCCCAGCGCGGGATACGGGGAAACCAGTCAGGTTCTGGTGCTGGGCAAAGTTGCAGACGTTGCCACCCGCGTGGCCCTGTCGGATGATCTTGTCGCGACCATCGGCGGGCGTGATCTGATCCTGAATATCGACGTGTTGAACCCCACGTTATGCGAGGTCGATGCGGTCTTGCCAAACGTGCCTGAAGGCGGGTTCGGGATCACGTTTCGCATGGGCAGTGACGGGACCGAAAACAGCTCGGGGCGCTATTTTGTCGGGGAAAATCCGGTGATTGATATCACTATCCCTGCCGATGTGACGGACGGTTTCCTGTTTGTGTCTGCGCTGGATGTATCGGGCAATGTGTTCCACCTGATGCCCAACGTATTGCTGCCGGACAACGCGGTTGCCGATTTGCGCAAAGGCGCGAGTGGCCCCGTGACGGTGCGTGTAGCCTTTCCGCTGGCAGAGGCGGCGGATGGTACAAAACTGGCGTTCTCCGTGGACGACAGCACACTGGGTAAGACCCGGATCGTGATCCTTCATGCGGATGAGCAGATACATCAGGGTCTGCGCCCGATGACCGAAAGTGCGGGGGGCTATGCTCAGGCGCTTGGCACCCATTCAGGCGTCGTACGGACGCTGGACAGCCGTATTCTGACCACCGCAAAACCCTGAGGCTAGACAGCATCCACCACGATGATCGAGATATTATCGGCCCCGCCACCGGCAAGGGCGATGCCCAGAAGCGTTTCGGTTACCGTCTCGATCGGCGCACCCGTGATCGCAGCGCGCAACTGCTCAAGACCCGCATATTTGTTCAGTCCGTCAGTGCACAGAAGAAACCGGTCACCGCGTTCGACATCACCGCGTACCTTGTCCAACTCCAGCGTTTCGCCAACGCCAACGGCACGGGTGATGGCGTTTGACTGCGGATGATGCTCTGCCTCGTCCCATGTCAATTTGCCTGCGCTGACCATACCTGCCACCACCGAATGATCGGTTGTCAACATCTCGAGCACGCCCGCCCGCAGGCGGTATAGCCTGCTATCACCTGCCCAGAAACACACAAAATGCGTGCCCGAGATCATCAGCGCGACAACCGTGGCCCCCATCGTCGCACCACCGCGCGCCTCAATCTCGCGCAGCATCGATCGGTGCGCACTGTTCAAGGCCTCACGCAGCGCACGCATCTGTTCAGTCGGGTCGATATCAAGTGGCAGTGCGGCAACCGCGTCAACAACTGTCTGGGACGCGACATCGCCCGCCGCGTGCCCGCCCATGCCGTCTGCGACAACCCAAATACGTTGTTCCGGCAGGGCAAGAATGCTGTCTTCGTTGATCTTGCGCACGCGCCCCACATGGGTCACTGCATTATGGCGTAAGCGCATTATGATCCCGCCTGTTGAGACAGCTTCTGCGCATCCGGCCACAGGGCCATGTCGAATAGCTTGAGGGCATCCAACCCCGCAGGCAGGCCCGGGGTTGTCATCTCAAGGGTCCGATCCGCCAGAACAGCCTGCCAGGAATTGTCCGCCGTCTGATCTGACGGCGGGGCCGTTTCTGCAATATCATCCAACGCCTGCCGCAGCGCATCCCGGGTCATGCCATCCTCAAGAGCGGCGAGCGCCACATCTTCAAGCTGGGCAAAAACCCTTGCGCTGACCCGTGCTGCCGACCCTACCAGCGTCAATGGAAACATCCGGCCAACGCGGTCCACACTGGGCATCAGCACGCCGGCCACGCTGCGCGGTCCGGCGATGCCCGCTTCTAAAGAGAACCGCCAGATCGGGGCCGACAGATAGGCTTCCTGCCACTGCGTGCCCATTGCCTCGCGGCCATCGCGCAGACAGGTTTGCAACCAGACATCCCATGGCGCCACAAACGCAGGCGAAGCATCAATACGGAAAAAATCTCCCAGTCCGGGCATTTTCCCATATGCACCAAAAACCCCCAACTTCAGAACGACTTGGGGCAGCTGAAGGCGGCAAGGGCCTTGAGCGTAAAGGGGTTGAGCGTCGATCCGGACTGCATCTGGAAAATCGCAATGCGCCCGCCGATGTTAAAGATCACACGCTTGCGGTCAGGGGCATTGGTGTTGCGCACCTCTGCCGCATCCAACATACGGAACCACGCCCATGAACCGGTGTATTGCACGCCGCTTTCCGACCCCGGCTTGGACGGGCCAAAGACGATGCGTGTCGCCCCAACCGTTCCGGGCCAGCGGATCGCAGAGGGGCGCGGGGTGCCGTCACTGTGCGAAAACGCGACCTGTTGACCGTCGATTTCCAAGGCAACCTGTTGCGCCTTCGGGTCCAGTGCCTCTGGGGTGATCTGGAAATTCACGTTGATTGCAGGTGTACCGCCAAAGAACGCATCGCGGATCAGGGCGGCGTTCTCGAACTGCTGCAATACCGCGTCGGAGATCCCCAGATCGGTCTGATTGACCTGCTTGAAGCTCCACGGCCTTTTGGTCTGATCCACAAATTTGTCGAGGTTCTGCTTAAAGAACGTCTCCATCTGGCCGCCGGGCCGGAACAATTCGGAAAACTCCTGCAGCGGGGCATCCGCCGTGGCGCGGCGCTGGAACGGATAGGTATTGGTGGTGACCCGCTCGCACACAGGCAGCACGCTTTCCTGCCAGCGGGTGTTTATGCCTGCACGCGTCCCTTCAGTGGCCACGCCACTTGATCCCACAGTGATTTGCGAGGCCCAGCGTTTCAGCGGCCCTTCTTCGATCCGGCCCACGGCCGCCTGAAAACGCGGCAGTGCAGTCGAATTATCCTGCGGGTTCCCGACCCCACCTGCAAAGTTGAGATTGCTCAACTCCTGATAGACCTCTTTGAGCAGGTCAATCAGCCCTTCCAGTTGTGATGGCTGGCCCTCTGGCGTGTCCGTCAAGCGGTGAAGCCAGTCAAAATGTCTGTCGACAAACGCACCGGGCGGTTGTGGCTTTTGCCCGGTCTGGGCGGCTTGTGCTTTGGTCATAGCCTCCAAGAACAGGCGGCTGGTCGGAGACAACCGGCGACGCAGCAAGGTGCCCGTCACCCCGGTTGCGCCTTCGGCAGCCGCTTCGGCCCCGCCCTCGCGGTCTTCGGCCAGACGGGTTTCCTGGGACACAGCCTTAAGCACATTGAGGATCGGTGACGTGGCACCGGACAGCACATTGGTCACTTCAACGGCGGACGGCAAATCATTCATCGGAATGATGTCCACATCCCCCAGCAATTTGTCATACTGCACAATGTAGTCGTCATAATAGAGGCCTAGCACATCGCGGCTCAGTCTGATCAGTGCGCCTTCGGACTGCTCCTGCTGGCCCGCCTCTCCCAGTATCCAGCTTTCGCGCTGGATGCGCGCGGCAACGGTCAGGGCTTCTTCGAGGAACACTTCATGAAAGCCTGCGTAGGTGTAGATGCCCGGAATACCGTCGTTCAACTGCTTGCCGGACGAGCGGCTAAAGGCGCGTGCAATGGCAGGCCCGCCCACATCTGTCAGACGCCATTCAGGCAGTTCGGTGGCCACGGGCGAATGGATGATCCCGTTATAGACCCGCTCTGCCTGCGGCATCTGGGTCAACACCTTTTGCACCGCCGCCACCAGATCATTGTTCAGTGACACAGGTTGCATCGGTGCCGCCATCAGCACGTCCAGATGCCCCGTCAGGTCACCGCGCAGCGCTTCGCGTGATACATCGGGAAAGGCCGCTTCCCAATCATCCTGCATCCAGCCCTTGACCAACTCGCGGTTCAGCGGGCCCACCTGCCCCAGTGTCAGATAGACCTTGAGCGTTTCATAGAGCACATCCGCATCATTGATGCTGCTTTGCATCTGGTTTTCGAGACGCAGCAAAAGCCGGGGCAGAAAGTGGGTGTTGAGGGCCGAGCGATAGGTCAGTTTTTCCTGATTGCCCAACACCCTGCCCTGATACAGGCCCCAGCCCAGACCCTGCGTCGGAACGGCAGAAGCCAGCACCGGACCATCCGGGTTGTTGGGCAAATCACGCAGTGTGTTGAGGGCGGGAATGATCGACAGAAAATCCGTATCACCTACCGGGCTCGGCGCGATCACTGCTGCTTGCTCGCGATAGGTTGCGACACCGGTTTCAGTGGTCTGCACCAAGGCCTTGTTTGAGAGGAAGCTCTGCCCCCAGACCCAACCCATCCCAAGTGCAGCAAGCGCGACACCGGCATAGGCCAGCCGTTTGGTCCAGCGGTAGCGGCGTTCCACCTTGTCATCTGCCGATACCAGACCCGCCTCGCGGAAGATCACATTTGCAAACAAGTCATGTAGAAAAAACGACCGTCCCGTACCGCGCCCCGACCCGATAGCCTGACGCCCGATGCCAAAGGTGCGCGCCATGCCCATCATCAGACGGTCGATCGGCGTGCCTTCCTGCGTGCCGGACGTGAAGTAAACACCGCGCAGCATCTGACGATGTTCGTATTTGTTATCCTGAAACAGCGCCTCCAGGAAATCATGCGCGACACCGCGCACGGATGCGACCTGACTGGGGAACGTCGCGATCATCGAACGGCGCGCGGGATCAACCTCGGTCTGGACCTTTTCCAGCAGTTGCCCGTTCATCTGATCAATCAGCAGATCAAACTCGGAATTGAACGCCTCCAGCACGCGCCCTTTGGTGCCTTTCTTGGAAAACGGCAGGGTAAAGCCCCAGACCTGCCCGCGTTCTTCCTTGCCCAAGCCATCAAAGAACTCAGAGAACCCCGCAATCAGATCCGCCTTGGTAAACAAGATATAGACCGGAAAATGAACGCCCAGTTTCTCGCGTAATTCATGCAGTCGACGCCGCACAGCCGTTGCGTGGCCTTTCTGCGTTTCGGCGTCCTGCATCGACAGATCAGACAGGCTGATCGCGACAATCGCGCCGTTGATCGGTTGGCGTTTGCGGTGTTTCTTCAGCAAACCCAAAAAACCGAGCCATGCAGCATTATCCGCCTCTGCATCGCTTTCCTGTGTGGTATAGCGCCCTGCGGTATCCACCAGCACCGCGTCATCTGTAAACCACCAGTCGCAATTGCGCGTGCCCCCGACACCGCCGATGGCTTGCGCCTCGCCTTCTTCGGCTAGTGGAAATTGCAGTCCGGAATTCACAATCGCTGTGGTTTTACCTGCACCGGGGGGACCAATGATGATGTACCACGGCAGTTGATAAAGATGGGTGCGCCCGGTCTTGGAGCGGCGTAGTTTGACCATCGCCGACTTCAGCTTGTCGCGCATTTCGCCAAGCTCTTCGCTGACGATCTCGTCCTCGACATCCACAGGCTCTGCCATGGTGACGATATCCTGCGTCAGGGAGTCGTCTTTTTTCTTGGCGGTCAGCATCAGTAAAAGGACGATCAACAGCGCGATGATCCACAACACGGCAAGGCCAACAAGTGACCCCACCGTTGTCCCGAACGGGCGCCATTCACCAAGAGCCAGAAATGCGCCCAGAAACCACAGACAGGCCGACAACGCGAGGCTCACCATGATGGTGATACCGATGCCGGAGAATATCGCGCGCAGCACCCTCATGTCTGTTCCTCGCGCACCAGAACAATTTCGATCCGGCGGTTTTTGGCACGCCCCTCCGGCGTCTTGTTGGTCGCAATCGGTTCAACGTCTGATCTGCCTTCGGATTTCAGGCGGCTCGCCTGTTCCCCGAAAACCGGAGTGACGGTGCTGCGCACCATTTCCGCGCGCGCCAGCGAGAGTTCCATGTTGGATTTGAACCTGCGGCTGGAGATCGGCGAGGCATCGGAATGACCTGCAATGATGATCGGCCCCTTGGTTTCCAGAAGTGCGGTCGCAACACGGTCCAGCGGTTTCTTGAAACTGGGGACCAGCGCGTCCGAGGCTGATTTGAACATGCCATTTCCCGCGATACGGATGGTGATGGCATTGGCGTCTGTCAGCACTTCGACCAGTCCTTCGTCAATCTCGGGCTTGAGAAATTCCTTTACCTGCTTCAGAAGATCATCGTTCTGGGGCAGCGGTGACGAGGGCACCGGCGGCGCACGACGTTCCAGCGTTGCAACGCCACCGGGGTCCAGCACCGAAAGCTGGCCGATGACGTTTTGCGTCTGCGCGTTCAACAGATAGGAAAGGGTCACAAAACCGGCCGCCAGCATTGCGGCAACTGCCCCCACAGAAATCCAGAATGGTTTCCACGCGGACAGGGCGCGGTGCGGCACGTCCAGACCCGCCCAATGCGGTGACAGGGTGCGATCCAGATCGCCCCGCTGCGTGCGGATGATACGTGCAAGACCGGCGCGGATATCGTTGTGTTTGTCGCGACCGTCCTTGTCGATGCGCAGCCGCCCCTCGAACCCGAGCGACATGCACATATAGAGAAATTCCAGCATGTCGCGGTTGCCCGACGGGTCTTTTTCGAGCCGGGCAAGAAGGTCGTAGAACCTGTCACCGCCCACCGTTTCACGATGAAAGGTAGCAACCATGCTTTGCTGGGACCATTGACTGGCCCCACCCCAAGGCGTGTTAAGCACCACATCGTCAATTGTCGCGCAAATTGCATAGCGCGCGACCTTGATCGCGGCGGGATCGATTTTTTCGTGCAACGCGCGCGCCTCAAAGGCGCGCACTTCTGCCACAACAGAGCGGCGCAAGGCATCCGGATCCGGGTG
>JBARUV010000343.1:0-2363 GCA_049645905.1 Sulfitobacter sp. | reverse complement strand
CTGTATCGCTGCGTTCTCTTCAGGGGTACCGGTGATCCCTATGGCCTACAGCCGTAAGTTCGAGGGACTGTTTGGTACTATCGGGTATACCCGAACGGTGGATTGCACGTCGCAATCGGCCGACACTATCCACAACGCCATCGTCCAAGGCTATATCGACCGGGGCACGTTGAAACGTGACGCCGCAAATGCGTTCGCACGAGGCCGTGAAAAGCTGAAAGTGTACGAAAATGCCCTTTGTGATGTGATCACTGACATCATCGAGAAAAAAAATATTTGACGGATAGGTTATTCTTGTGACCGGTTCCAGCGCCCTGCCAAACTGTCGGGATTCATGCCTGCCATCAGCTGGAACATCCGGCCTGTTCTATAAGCCCTGATCCGCACCAACCCGCCAAAGGCCAGTATCCGGCTGCGCAGCCCACTGACCCGGTCAGACACTATGATGCGCGGAAGTTCGGCCAGCGGCGATGCCCCCATGGCCAGTGATTTAACCAACCATTTGAGTCTTCCATTCGGTACCGCCCGCGCAGACGTAAAATCATGGGCCATATGCCGATCCCACTTCCGCTGCAGCTCTGCATAAGCTGCACGGGCCGGATGATAGGCTTTCATATCAGCGACATATCGTATCTTGTATCCCTTCGCAGTGGCCCGTTGACCCCAGTCGCGATCCTCGGCCACCGACAGGCCCGCAAAGGGGCCAACATCGTCGAGCACCGCGCGACGCACCACCAGATTACCGGTGCCCGTGAACCCTTCGCGTGCGATATAGCGATCCATGCGGTAGGCATAGATGCTTTCATAGGCCTCCAGCATGGTCAGCTTTTCAGGATCACCCAAAGCGATGCGTACATCCCCACCCAATATCTGTGCTGTGGGATTAGCCATTTCGCGCTCGGCAACGTCCAGCCAGACAGGATCGGCCAAACAATCGGCATCAATAAATGCCAGAATATCCCCTCTGCTTTGCGTCACGCCCAGATTGCGCGCAGGCCCGGGCCCAGGGGTTTCTTCGCGCAGCAATGCCACACCAGCGAACTCGTCACAAATATCCTGCGGCATCACATCTGATCCGTTGTCCACGACCAATATTTCATCTGGCTGACGGTCACCCGCTGCCAGAGACTCCAGACAGTGCCGCAGAAATTCCGGTTGGTTGAGATGCGGGATCACAACAGAGAAGGTGATCGGTGAGGTATCAACTGTCACAGCGGATCCATGTGTAAAGGGGTTACCATCGGCCTTGAAAGCAAAGCATAAACAGTGGGGCTTGGCAAAACTATGTTCTGCCAGCGTCAGAAGAAAGTATTGAACAGACCCGCCGGTTTTTCGCTGCCCACCCTGACGGTCATAGAATCACCTCAATTCAGCTATGAGGGCGGAGCGGTTTTGAAAATCAGAAACATTCGCGCGCTTTTGGTGCCTTTGTTGCCCGAGCACGTCTCAATTTCACTCTCATTACGTGCTTTTTTGCCTCAATTTCAATCCCAGATTGCCAATGCCCTAATATTTAGTGAACACGTGGCTTCTTGCTTGTTGAAGGCTGCAAAGCTGTAATAGTAAAGCCTAGAGTACAGCGTTTATGCGCTTTTGATTTTAACTAGGAATTTGTTATGTTCATCAAACTAAAAATTGTCGCGGCTGCCGCCGTACTTGCGATCCTACCAATGGTTGCATCTGCCACACCAATGCTTTTCAACGAGGGTGGCAGCACCCTGATTGAATTGGATAACACTTATTCATACAGCAAAACCCAGCTGACAGGTGCTGGCTCTCTGTCATTTGAACTGACTGCTACACCGCCCAGCCAGATTGCTCTGGAGACACGCTTCAGCGTACTGGAATTCACGGGTAACTTCGCCAATCTGGTCATCGAACTGACCACCGGTGAAGGCTCTGAAAACGCTGCGTTCGTCGGCTCGGTGGCTCAAATCAGCGAGTACTCGCTGAGCACGATCTTCAACGCATCGCGCACATTCACGCAAAACCTGTACATCTCTTGGGATGACGTGACTGCTGGTCCGTCCGCACAAGCCGGTATCCTGATCCAGGGAACTCCATCTCCAGTACCCGCTCCTGCCGCAGGTCTACTACTGCTCGGCGCATTGGGCGGCGTTGGCGCATTGCGTCGCCGCAAGAAAGCCTGATCCCAAAGGATCAACCGAATTTTGGAATGGGGGCTGCAAGCGCGGCCCCTTTTTCATTTGTAGGGCCAGATGTCACACGGCTTGGCATTCATCGGCACGCTTCTAAAAGACCATCAACCTTCACAGTTGTGTAAACAAGCTGTTTCCGGTCTTCAGGACGGGTGATTTGCGCCGTTATCTTTGTTATAGAGACAAGCAGCCAGCCGATTTGGC
>JBARUV010000342.1:0-4125 GCA_049645905.1 Sulfitobacter sp. | reverse complement strand
GTCCTCGCTACCGAGGATAGCTCTGATCTTCTCTGTTCGAAACCACATCTTGAAACGAATTCAGCTTCGAAGGGAAAGCGCGTCAGCTACGTTCCCGCGCAATATTGCAGTGGCTGGCAAGGCCCGTTTTTCGGGTTATGCTTCCAACCTAGAGGACGGATAGCCATCATGAAAAACCGCAGCACCCCATCGCAGGAAACGCGTACTCGAACCCGTCAACCGCAAAGACGGCGCGGTATCATCCGGTTTGAAAATCTGTTGGATGCGACCGAAGGCTTGCTGACTGCACATCCAGATCAGGACATCAGTCTGTCGTTGGTGGCAGAGGCGGCGGATGTACCCTTGCCGTCGATCTATCACTTTTTTCCCAACAAGGACGCAATATTGGTGGCGCTTGCACAGCGATATCATCTGTCGCTTTCGCAAACTGCAAGTGACGTTTTGGAACCGCCGCCCGCGCAATGGCAGGATATCATTGAACGGCGCCAACGCAGCGGGGTTGCTTACCTCAATGCCCATCCCGCAGCGCTGCGCCTGTTTATGGGGGCGGGTGTCAGCGCCAGCGTACGCACGCTGGACCTGCAAGGCAACGCGTCATTGTCCGCGCTGCGGGCCGCCGAGTTTCGCCAGTGGTTTAATTGTACGGCGCTGCCCGATCTGGAGCATCGGTTGGCCATCTCAATCGGCATCATGGACGGCATCTGGGCGATCTCCTGGTCGCAGCATCATCACATCACAGAAGGCTATCTGGAAGAGAGTATTCGCGCCTCCACTTCGTATCTGCGGTGTTTTCTGCCCGAGATTCTGCCACCTGCGGCGGCAGCCCAGAGTTAGCAGAACAAACTACCGCTAAATTGGACCAAGGTATAATCTATCCAAACGACAGTTCGGCGTAAATCGTTCCAAATCACTGCATAATCTCACGCAATTGGAGAAGATTTCTCGTTTTCGTTTTTCAAAACCTCAACTTTACCAGTGACTCACTGCGCATGAAAACCCACTAGTCAGTCAAATTTCCTCTCGCTAACGTGAAAGGATGACGTCAGGGAAATCACCGGGAGGGCTTTGATTTGAGTCAGCTAAACCATTGGTTGGATTTAATGGACGCCACAACAGCGTCGGAAGATTGCTTTTGCGAGGGCATCCGGTGGTCCGGAATGACCTGCCTGCGCAGCTTTCCTGCGCATCAAAAGAGACACCAGAACAGGGGAACCTAGACATGAATACGGTAATTACATCAAAGGTCAAAACGCGAACGCGGGCGGCAGCATTGCTGCTTGGCACGGTCAGCGCGATGACATTCGGAACGGCTTTGGCTGCGCAGGACACATTAGTTGTCGGGCGATCCATGGACGTCAACTCGCTCGATCCGGCGCGTGCGTTTTGCGACACCTGCCAGATCTATCTGACGGCGGTGTATGAGCCGCTGATCACGCTGGGTGCGGACAATCAAACGCTAGAACCATCCTTAGCACTCAGCTGGACCAACAATGACGACTTTACCGAATTCACATTCAACTTGAATCCAGATGCGGTGTTTTCCGACGGCAGCCCCGTCGAGGCATCCGATGTGGTCTGGACGTTTGAACGCCTGCGCAACCTCAAGGGGTCGCCCTCGTTTCTGATGGTCGGCACCAGGACCATCGAGGCGGTTGACGCCCACACCGTCAAGGTTGTGGTTGATGCGCCAAATTCGGAATTCCTTAACAAAGTTTCCGCGCCTTACACAGGTATCGTGAATGCCGAAGCCGCGATGGCCGGTGGCGCGATTGGCGATGAAACGGCGGCAACCGCAGACGGGGCAGAGGGTTGGTTCCTTGAAAAATCCGTGGGCAGTGGGCCGTTCACTTTGGCACGCTACGCCCCCGAAGACGAGCTGCGACTTGCACGCAACGAAAGCTATTATGGTGACGCGCCCGCATTCAGCGAAGTGGTGATCACCCAAATTCAAGATTCCGTAAGCCAGGCACAGGCGCTGGAAACCGGATCGGTTGATATCGCCATGCAAATCGACGCGGATACCGCTGCCTCCATCAACAATCCGGATGTGACCACCAATGTCGTGGCCTCGTTCAACTTTGTTTACTTTGCCTTCATGCCCGGTTCAGAGGCGATGAAAGACAAGCTGACCCCGGCGGTTCGAGAGGCACTGACCTATGCAGTTGATTATGACGGCATGATCGAATTCACTGTGGGTGGGAACGGCAACAAGATCGCGGCACCTATTCCAAACGGCTTTCCCGGTACAGCCAATCTTGAGACGCGTACGCAAGATGTCGAAAAGTCCAAGATGATGCTGGCCGACGCAGGATTCGGTGACGGATTTGCCATGGAAGCGGTCTATCCCAATGACAACGTCTATGGCGTTGATCTGAATATCATGATGCAAAAGTTGCAGCAGGATTTCGCGCAAGTCGGTGTCGAGATTACGCTTAAGCCGGTGACTTATCCGGTTTGGCGTGAAGACATGGCCAGCGGCAGTGCCGACCTCACGGCGGTTTACTATGCGCCCGACTATTTCGGCTCCGGTCAATACGCCGCCTATTTCGGGATGACCGAAGGGTCCACTTGGGTCAACCGCGCGGGCTATAAGTCACCTGAACTGGTGATTAACGAAAAAGAGGGCGAAATTTATGCAGCTGCCCTTGCCGCGTCCGGTGCTGAATCTGAAGCCAAATACGAAGAGCTTGCCCGTGAGTTGATGGCTGACAACATCATCATCCCGCTGGTTAGTCCGAACCTTGTGCTGGCGCACCGTAGTGACATCACAGGTGTGCGGTATAGCGCGTGTTGCAATCTGCCGCTGGCAGAAATCGCGCGCAAGTAGGGGGCAAAGGCCATGCTGCGCTATATCATACGACGGATGCTAGGGGTTCCTTTCCTCCTGTTAGGCGTGGCGAGCGTGGCCTTTATCCTGTCGCAAAGCACCAAGGGCGACCCATTGTCGGCCTTGGTCCCCGAGCGGATGATGAACAACCCTGAGATTGTGGAAGCCGTAAAAGCCCAGTGGGGCTTGGATCAGCCACTCCCCGTGCGCTACGTTGTCTATATGAAAAATCTGGTGCACGGCGATATGGGCACCTCGTTCAATACCCGCCGTCCTGTGACCCGCGACATTATGGACCGTCTGCCCGCAACGCTGGAACTGGTGATCGCCGCGATGATCATCGGCACCACGCTGGGGATGGGAATCGGGTTATTATCAGCGCGGTTTCGATATTCGATTTTTGACAATGCCGCGCGGGGATTTGCCCTGCTGGGGTCCTCAGTTCCGATCTTCTGGTCGGGCTTGATCATGCTTTATATCTTCTCTGTGCAACTGAAATGGACACCGGGCACCGGACGTCTGGATGCACGCACCACGCCGCCTGAAGGGGGCACAGGATTTCACACGGTTGACGCTTTACTGGCGGGTAATTGGCCGCTGTTTGTCGAGGCTGCAAGCCATTTGGCGCTCCCCGCATTTGTACTGGGCTGGTCGGTGGTTGGCATTGTTGCGCGATTGGTGCGGTCCTCCCTGCTCGACGCTTTGGGGCAGGATTATGTGCGCACCGCGCGGGCCAAGGGGGCGTCTGAGCGGGTGGTACTCATCAACCACGCGCTGCGCAATGCGTTGATCCCCGTGCTGACGGTGCTTGGATTTACCTTTGCTTATCTCATCACGGGCGCGGTGCTGACGGAGGCGATATTCAGTTGGCCCGGCATCGGGTCTTATGCTGTCGCCGCCGCAAGGTCGCTCGATTATCCGGCGATTGGTGGCGTCACCATTGTAGGTGCTACGGCGTTTTTGCTGGCCAATTTGCTCACCGATATCGCGTACGCTTGGGCCAACCCGCGCATCAAGGTCGGATCATGAGTGTGGCAAGTGACATCGCGAAGGGTGGTTCTGGTAAAGTGGGTCGGTTGTTTGACTTCCTTAACCGTCTGCCGATCACCGGTAAAATAGGCATTGTGATTTTGTTGTTCTGGACGGTCACGGTTCTGACGGTGCAACTCTGGCCGATTGCTGATCCGCTGATGATGGCGGGGCGCCGGCTACAGCCGCCAAGTGGGGCCAATTGGCTGGGTACGGATGCACTGGGACGGGACGTATTTGCGCGAACATTGCATGGGGCAGCCTATACC
>JBARUV010000341.1:0-8089 GCA_049645905.1 Sulfitobacter sp. | reverse complement strand
GCCTGTGGTCCGGTGATCCACTGGCTTTCCCCTGTTCCGGTCGCGATCCGCCCGTCAAAGGAGCTTGCCAGTTTCAACGTGAGCATCGGGCGTCCCTGCCCATTACGCAAAAAGAAACCGGCATGATCGCGCTGCGCCGCATCGGCCTGCGGCCCCAGCGTAACGTCGATCCCTGCCGTCTCAAGCATCGCCAACCCGCTGCCTGCGACCCGCGGATCGTTGTCTTTCACTGCCACAACGACCCGTGCCACCCCGGCATCAATCAAGGCCTGCGCACAGGGCGGTGTCTGCCCGTGATGGGAACAGGGTTCAAGCGTGACGTAAACAGTTGCGCCGCGCGCTGCTTCACCCGCCTGTGCCAGCGCCTCTGTTTCTGCATGGGGGCGTCCGCCGTCCTGCGTCCAGCCGCGCCCGACAATCCGGCCATCATTAACGACCACGCAACCGACAGCGGGGTTGGGCCATGTCCGGCCCTGTCCCCGCCGGCCCAGCGACAGGGCCAGCGCCATAAAGCGGTCGTCGTTCACTCTTCTGAAGGCGTTTCGGGGCGCAGTTCCTGAACGAACTTGTCAAAATCATCCGCCGCCTGAAAGTTTTTGTAGACAGAGGCAAAGCGCACATAGGCGACGGTGTCGATCCGCGCGAGTGCTTCCATGACGATCTCGCCGATCTGTTTGGAGCCGATGTCGGTCTCCCCCATGCTCTCAAGACGGCGCACAATGCCGCTGATCATCTGGTCGATCCGTTCGGGATCAATCGGGCGCTTTTGCATGGAGATACGGATCGAGCGTTCCAGCTTGTCACGGTCAAAATCCTCGCGCTTGCCAGAGGTTTTGATCACCACCAGATCACGCAGTTGCACACGTTCGTAGGTCGTGAAACGCCCGCCACAGGCAGGACAGAACCGGCGCCGCCGGATGGAAACGTGATCTTCTGCCGGCCGGCTGTCCTTGACCTGCGTATCGATATTTCCGCAAAACGGGCAGCGCATGGGCCGTCCCCCTCTTTCTTATGATTTCCGCCTCGGTTTGTAGAGCATGATCCCCACTTAGCTACAGTTATAGGGGAACACATAGGTTTTGGGTAGAGGCGAAATGCCCCTCAACATGTAGCGTTTTATGCTGTGATTCTCATGCCCGCAGGCGGATTGACGCGCGTCCGGTGAAATTTCGTTCCCCATGTCGCGACGACCTGTTCAAATGAAGGTCCAAACCAATCCAGGAGGACTCTCATGAGTGTCGCACGCGTAACAGAAATTTCTGCCACCTCGACGAAAAGCTTTGACGATGCCGTTGAAAACGGTGTCGAACGCGCAGGCAAAACACTGCGCAATGTGGTCAGCGCATGGGTCAAGGAACAATCCGTCAAAGTCGAAGACGGCAAGATCGCGCACTATCAGGTCAATATGATGGTGACATTCCTGCTCGAAGACTAAGGCAGCTCCCGGCTAGTGCTGCAAGAAATGTCCCGCAACGCTGCGCCGGTGCGGGGCATCCCTGTGCTCGAACAGATAGATGCCCTGCCATGTGCCCAACCGCATGTGGCCGTCCTGAACAGGAATGGACAGGCTGACCGGCATCATGGCCGCCTTGATATGCGCAGGCATGTCATCAGGGCCTTCCATCGTGTGCCTGAGATATCCCATCGACGGATCGTTCGTCGGCGGCACCAATCGCGCAAAATAGGCGCGCAGGTCATGTTGCACGTCCGGATCTGCATTTTCCTGAATAAGCAGCGACGCCGAGGTGTGACGCACGAGTAATGTCAGCAAACCGTCTCCCTGCCCCGACAGCCACTGCGCGACCTCACCGGTAAATTCATAAAGCCGCTGACCGTTGGTCTGGAGGATGAACGTGGTTTGCATGACGCGCACCGTGACCCCGCAAGCCTTGTTTTTCAAGTGCCATGCGGGGTTGAGGGCCTAACCATCTCACACCAAAGGCGGCGTCACGCAGGGGCCTCGTAGACTGTGCACCTCAGCAGGCGAACACCATATCAAGGCGGTTATCCGTGGGACAACCTGAAGTCCGCGCAAAAGCCTATCGCGTGATCCACCGACAGGGAAGCACCCGCCGTGTAAATAGAAACCCCCAGAATGGTTACCCGCGACGGCGTTGTACCGCCCGGATCAAGGCTGAACCTGACGGGTGCGCGGCGGTTTGATGACGTGAGTGGGCCGGTTACATAGATCCGTTGCGTGCCTGAAGCGCCCAGGACACGGCGTGCATACTCTGACGCCGCACACCACATGCCGCGCGCGCCATTGCCGCCACCATCTTCCACCAGAAATCCGCCCGCAACCGGCGAAACATTGATACGGCCCTCAACGCGCAACGTTTGTGCTGCAAGGGATGTAGCAGTCATCAATGCGACTGCCAGACATGGTGGCACAAGCCTCATGAGTCCCCTCTTCGCAAGAAAATTACGTCTTCGCGTTCTATTATTTCATCCCTGCAGAACTGGATCGCGTGATCGACAGGCAATCCAAGACCGGCTTGGCGCACGCTGAGTGAATAGGATGTCGACGTGTTCAGATTGCGCGGGTCTATGGTAAACACCACGCCTGTTCGGCCCACTCCGCTCATGGAGGGTCCCCGCGCAGTCTTGACGTAGATTCGGTTTCCCTTCGCCTTGTGCAAGAACCTGTCCGCATAATCAGCGGCGGCACACCAGATCCCGCGCGGGCCTTTGCCACGCGATTCAATCACTTCAAAATCAGTGCTGTTCAGCGGCACAACATACAGATGGTTAACGGCCCTGTAGGATTGCGCCTGCGCTGCGAGGGGCGTGAGGCAGCAACACAAGGCAAAGATCGCGGTTCGCATGGCTATTCCTTTGCATTTCTTCATCTAAAATAGGGCCGGATCCGGGCAGGTCAAAATCACGAGACCGTCATTGCTACAGATAAGGGGCATCGCGTTAAAATACAGCGGCCATGTCCAGAGTGCGGGAAATGCTGCCCCAGCTAGTCCGAACAATCGCGCTGGTAGCGCTGCGCATCACGGTTCCAGCATAGCCCCGCTTGTTCAAACCCGTCCGAGATCGCAAATGTCGTGACTTCAGCGGTGCCCTCAAGGCACTTCAAATCCGCCAGTGTCTGGTCCCCCCTGCTGACCAGCACGCCACCGTCCTGCGGGAACTCTTCGCCGTTGCGGTCCAACGACACCCACACGGCGTAGGTCACATCGTTGTTGAAAAACACGATTTCTTCCCAGATCGCGCGCCCGACGCCGGACCATGCCGTCCCCTGCGCCTGCCCCAGCGGTTGGATCATAGTCAGTTCCGGCGCCCCTACAGGCCCGTAGGCATAGCTCGCCTCGCCCCCACCAATGCAAACCGTCAGCGGTTTTGAGG
Source organism: Sulfitobacter sp. (assembly GCA_049645905.1). GTDB lineage: Bacteria > Pseudomonadota > Alphaproteobacteria > Rhodobacterales > Rhodobacteraceae > Sulfitobacter. The sequence continues at coordinate 4,735 of JBARUV010000341.1, read as the reverse complement.
GCCGGATATCGCAATGGAGCACCTGTGTTTTATCTGCCGGACAGGACCCCGCAAAAGCAGAGGCCGCCCAGAAGGCGGCCCCGACAATCGATAAAAGTGTCCGGATCATTGATCCAGGAACGAGCGCAGCTTCCTGCTCCGGCTCGGGTGCTTGAGCTTGCGCAGCGCCTTCGCCTCGATCTGGCGGATGCGTTCGCGCGTCACACTGAACTGCTGCCCGACTTCTTCAAGCGTGTGGTCCGTGTTCATCCCGATGCCAAAGCGCATCCGCAGCACACGTTCCTCACGCGGGGTGAGCGATGCCAGTACCCGTGTGGTGGTTTCCTTGAGGTTTTCCTGAATGGCACTGTCCAGCGGCAGCACGGCATTCTTGTCCTCGATGAAGTCACCAAGCTGGCTGTCTTCCTCGTCGCCAATCGGCGTCTCCAGCGAGATCGGCTCCTTGGCGATTTTCATCACCTTGCGGACCTTCTCAAGCGGCATCTGCAGCTTTTCCGCCAGTTCTTCGGGCGTTGGCTCGCGACCGATCTCGTGCAACATCTGGCGGCCTGTCCGCACCAGCTTGTTGATCGTTTCGATCATATGCACCGGAATACGGATGGTGCGCGCCTGATCAGCAATGGAGCGCGTGATCGCCTGACGGATCCACCACGTCGCATAGGTGGAGAACTTGTAGCCGCGGCGGTACTCGAACTTGTCTACGGCCTTCATCAGGCCGATGTTACCTTCCTGAATAAGATCAAGGAATTGCAGGCCGCGGTTCGTGTACTTTTTCGCGATCGAGATTACCAGACGCAGGTTCGCTTCGACCATTTCCTTCTTGGCCTGACGGGCCTCTTTTTCACCCTTTTGAACCTGCTGCACGATGCGGCGGAATTCAGGAATATCCAGACCGACATACTGACCGACCTGCGCCATGTCAGCGCGCAATTCCTCGACCTTGTCGGTGGAACGCTCGATAAACATCTGCCAGCCGCGACCGGCCTTGTCGCCCATCCGCTCCAGCCAGTTCGGGTCCAGCTCGTAGCCGCGATATTCGTCCACAAATTCCTTGCGGTTGATACGCGCCTGATCGGCGAGTTTGACCATCGCAGAGTCGATCTGCATGATCCGGCGGTTGATACCGTAAAGCTGGTCAATCAGGGCTTCGATACGGTTGTTGTGCAGGTGCAATTCGTTCACCAGCAGCACAATTTCCGAGCGCAGTTTCTGATATTTTTCTTCCTGCTTTTTGCTGAACGAACTGTCCTCGTTCAACGTTGCCGAAATCCGGCTGTCCTGCATATCGCTTAGCTTGGCGTAATCGTCAGCGATGATATCAAGCGCCTCAAGCACCTGTGGCTTCAGGGCCGCTTCCATCGCGGCAAGCGACATGTTGGCCTGTTCGTCATCATCGTCATCATCATCGTCATCAGCGGAAATGGGATTGCCGTCCGCGTCCAGCTCCTGCTTGTCGCCATCTTCGGGCTTGCTGACAGCCGCCACTCCTACCGCCGGAACAACAGGTGTGGTTTCCCCTTCTTCGCCAAGCTGGTTGCCAAAGGTGGCTTCCAGATCAATGACGTCGCGCAGCAGGATATCCTCGGACAACAATTCGTCGCGCCAGATGGTGATCGCCTGAAACGTCAGCGGACTTTCGCACAGGCCCGCAATCATCGTGTTGCGTCCGGCTTCGATCCGCTTGGCGATGGCAATTTCGCCCTCGCGGCTCAGCAGTTCGACAGAACCCATCTCGCGCAGGTACATGCGCACCGGATCATCGGTGCGGTCCAGTTTTTCGGCAGTGCCGGAAGACAGGGCAATGTCCTTGGCATCCGTGGTCGCAATCTCGGTGCCGCCTTTGGCTTCTTCTTCCTCGGCGTCCTCGTCTTCGATGATGTTGATGCCCATTTCGGACAGCATCGACATCACATCTTCGATTTGTTCTGAGCCCACCTGATCCGGTGGCAGCACGGTGTTCAGCTGACCGTAAGTGATATAGCCCTTCTCGCGAGCCTCACCGATCATTTTCTTGACCGCTGCCTGACTCATGTCGAGCGAATGGCCGTTGTCGTCACCGTCGCGCTTGGTGTCTTCGTTGGTGTCTTTCGCAGCCATCAATATGCTCCTCAGGCGGGTCCGTGCCGAATCACCTGAAGTAGTGATTCGCTTTTCCGAATCATGCGTGATTCGGTCTGATTCTTAAAGGCGATACCCTTATTTTTCATAAAAGCTCTACCAAAATGCCACGCTGGCGGTTTCAAGCGCCTTATGACTTGCTGTATTTGATCGTCCCCAGCAGCGCATCCAGCGCGCTGCGTTCGTCCCTTTTGATCCGCGCGCCGTTGTCGCCAACCTCGTATTCGGCCTTGTCTTCCTGGCCCGTGCGCTGTGCCTTGTCGGCCGCGCGGGCCGCTTCGCTCAAGCGCCAGGTCACGCCTTCGTCAGCGACACCGCTTAAATCTTCCATAGCTTCCGCAATTTCCGCATTCAGTCCCCGCATCGCTTCCAGCTTGGCCAATTCTTCGGCCAGGGTCATGGCCGCCATGTCCCGATTACCGGGATTGCGGATGCAGGGCGTGATGGCGACATGGCGCTGTGACGTCAGGTTTTCAAGGGCATCCGGACCCAGTGCGTTGGTTATTTTTTCACGCAACACCTCCGCGCCGGCATGGGCATGGCGCAGAATCATATCGCGCAAAGTGGCATGCGTGCGATCGGCACAGGTCATCTGCTCCAGCCCGCTTTCAAATTCCTCGACCACCTCGGGGCACGCCGCACAAGCCGCCAGAATGACCGCCTCGCGCAGGTGTTCGCCGGAACGACCGTTTGCATCCGTCACCAGAACCGACGCCTTGGTGCTGGGCATCGGCGGTTGTGGCGGCGGCTGCCATTTGCCACCCGTCCCACGCCGCCCCCCCACCGAACGCGCGGGACGCGCGGCCGACGCAGGGCGAAACAACTGCCACCGCAAGTCCTTGATTTCCTGCCCGTAATGGCTGCGGATCGATGGATCTTTGATCAGCTTGATCTTTTCCCGCAGGCTTTTGTCCAGCGCGGCCTTGCGTTCCGGGCTGTCAAAAACCTTGCCCTCCGTTTCCCGCTGCCACAGCAGGCTGACCATCGGCATCGCCTCATCAAGCAGCTTTTGCAGCGCCCCTGCACCGCGCTCTTTAAGCAGATCATCAGGGTCCTGCCCTTCCGGCATCACGGCAAAGCGTAGCGACTGTCCCGCCTCGAGCAACGGCAAGGCCAGATCAATCAGCCGCATCGCCGCGTTCTGACCCGCGGCGTCACCATCCAACGTAATGATCGGTTCCGGCGCAATCCGCCAAAGCATCTGCAACTGGTTTTCAGTAATGGCTGTCCCAAGCGGCGCCACAGCAGCCTCGAACCCCGCGCCATGCAGGGCAATGACATCCATATACCCCTCGGCCACCACCAGCGGCATGCCTTTGCCCGCCGCCGTGCGCGCCTCTTTCACATTGTAAAGGCTGCGACCCTTGTCGAACAATTCCGTTTCCGGCGAATTCAGGTATTTGGCATTGTCGTTCGGGTCCATCGCCCGCCCGCCAAAGGCAATCGCGCGGCCCCGCGCGTCGCGAATGGGAAACATGATGCGGCCGCGAAACGTATCGTAAGGCTTGCCGCCCTTGGTGCTCGGCTTGGCCAGACCCGCACCGATGATCAATTCATCCTCAACGCCTTTGTCCTTCAGCGCGTCCCACAACCCCTGCCAACTGTCAGGCGCAAACCCGATTTCCCAGCGGTCCAGTGCTGCATTATTCAGGCCCCTGCGCTCCAGATAGGACCGCGCCTCGGCCCCACCACCCGTTTGCAACTGCATGCGAAACCAGCGCACGGCCATTTCAGTGACATCGGCCAGTTGGCTCCGCTTGTCGGCTTTTTCCTGCGCACGCGGGTCCTGTTTGGGCACCGGCATCCCCGCCTCGCGCGCCAGAATCTCGACCGCTTCGATAAAACTGACGTTCTCCGTCTCGCGGACAAAGGAAATCGCGTCGCCCTTGGCGTGGCAGCCAAAGCAGTAATAGAACCCCTTGCGGTCATCGACGTGAAAGCTGGCGGATTTTTCCTGATGGAACGGGCACGGCGCCCACATGTCGCCTTTGCCCTGATTGGACTTTTTGTTGTCCCACATGACTTTGCGCCCGACGACCTGTGTCAGCGACAGGCGGGTGCGCAATTCGTCAAGGAAACCGGGGGGCAAGGACATGGCGCATTTATCGCGCTAGGGGGCGGCAGAGTCGAGGGGGTGCGCGATCACTTTGACAGGTGAGAGGGGGCCCTGCCCCCGCCGCTGGCGCGGCCCCCCGAGGTATTTCTAACCAGAAGAAGGGGGAACCGCACTGCGTTCAAGCGCGGGGTAACGCAGGCCAAGGGTAATGCCGCGAAAGACAAAAGAGGCCAGCAAGCCAAGCCAGAGGCCGTGATTACCGAAAGCCGTCATCAGCGGGATGACGCTCGCGAAGTAGAGGATGGCGGAGATCATCATCATATTGCGCATGTCGGTCGTGCGGGTCGCGCCGATAAAGATGCCATCCAGCATCCATGCGGCGACCCCGATCAGCGGGGCCGCGACCATATAAGGCAGGTAGTGGCGTGCGGCGATTTGCACGTCCGGGGCGGTGGTCATGGTGTCGATGACGATGCCGCCGGCCAGCGCAAAGGCCAGCGCCATCGCGGCGCAGATGCCCGCGGCCCAGCCAGAGGTGAGCACCGACGCGCGGCGCAGGGC
>JBARUV010000340.1:0-13113 GCA_049645905.1 Sulfitobacter sp. | reverse complement strand
CGTCACCCGAATGGGCAGATCGGCGCGGCCCTGGGCAGGGCATGAGACAAAGGACGGGGGGCGGCTCAGAGAGACGCGACCAGGACTATTGGATCAGCTCGCACGGGGGCGTGACGTTCTGGGCGTAAGCCGGTCTGCCGGCTGAAGCCTAGGGCGCGGTGACACGGCCATAGGGCCGGGGCAGGGGCCAACTACCGAAGGCTGAACCTTTGACCCCAACATCCAATTATGTCTAAATCTTCAAAATTGGTGGAGAAGTAATGGCTGTTTCAGATGATTTATTCTGGGTCTTTGGCGACTAACTCTGCTGCGATCAAGCCGACGATGCTCGCGTAGATCAGCGACCCGTCAGGCTGCTCAGATCGGGACAGCGACTTGGCTACGTCCTCTGGGCGAAGCCCATGTTGCAGCAACAGCGAAAACATCACGCAAGCATCCTGAATCTGAAATTCGAGCTGCGACCCTGATTTGAAGCCTGCCGAATAGAAAACCTCGCGCGGTCTATCTGGTTCATCTGGATCGTACCCGATGGAAAGGTGAATGGTGTGACCTTCCGGTGTCATAACCTTCCGGGTCTCAGCTAAGCGACGTGTCGGCAAGATGTGACGCGGATCGGGAGATTTCTTGTATTTCGGCATCGGTCTGTCCTCTGGCATGGTCGATACTCGGCCGAGATTGTAGCGGCGTGAAAGGCGGGCCGGGGGGCCCGCCTTAATGGCGGTTAGCTCTGGTTGCGTTCCATCGACCGTTTCACCGAACTGGTGATGTTGTCGAAGTCTTCCGCTGCCATCGTGATCCCGTATTCGGTCCCGCCATCGGGTTTTTCCCATTGGGTCTGGCGGATGGTCCCGCGCGCGTGAACGATGTCTCCGGGCTGGACGTTCTCTTTCGCCCACTTGATGACGTTCTCGTTGAAGATCGTCACTTCGTTCCAGAAGGGATTGGACTGGAACTCGCCCCCGTTGTCCTTGCGGCCATACTCGGCGGCGATGCTGACCCGAAGGGTGCTACCGACTTCTTTGGTTTTTCCAACGCGGCCCATGATCTGAAATTCTGCAAAGGTTCTCATTGTGGTGTCTCCTTGGTGAGAGTGTTTCGATAAAAAACGGTCATGCCAGTGTTCGATGCGATCAAACCAAAAAGCGGAGGGTCTGAACGATATTATAATATTGTTAGCAATATTTCATATCGGTTGGAAGCCGTTTTTTTGTTTGAAGGCAGGGGCGTTAGCCCGTGCTGCTCGCTAAGAGAAGACTGAGCAATGTTCCGTTTGAGAAACACGTCCAAGGGGACACTTGTGAACCTGTCCGCTCAGTTTTTTGAGGGCCGGATAAAATCAAAAGTTGGTGGCGGGTGGACCCGACAGCAACGCCTATGGCTACGGCAAAGACAATCAGGGTGGTGCCCAACCCCTAGAAGGGACCGAGGATCTTCGGTAGAACGGAATGGGCGACAGGTCTTGCTCTGACAGATCATGCGTATCGGAACCAAGACCAAATGGAAAAACGGCGGGGCCGTGGGATAATGAGCAAGGAATGACAGACAAACCCCATACTGAACGGCGCAAACCAACCAGAAACCGACAAGGCGGCTCCTGGCTCGCTCTGGCCGCGGTGCTGTTGACCGTCACAAGCACCCCAACGGTGGCAATTACGGAACCCATACACCCTGCCTCGATCTACGTCATAGACGGAGATACCTTCGACGTTGCAGGACAGCGGTTTCGCCTAGTGGGCTTCGACACACCGGAAACCTATGACCCAGAGTGTGATTACGAGCTGGCGCTTGGGAACGCTGCAACCAAGAGGGTGCGCGACCTGGTTGCCTCTGGGCAACTGCTCGATCTGGTTATCTTACCGGGGCTAGATAAGTATGATCGCGGTTTGGCGCGGTTCTATGTCGGTGGAAAAAATCTCGCAGATATTTTGACCGCCGAAGGGCTGGCCCGGGCTTACCAGGGCGGGCGACGCCAAAGCTGGTGCTGATCCCGCGATAGCGGTTCTGCGCGAATAGCGCTGGCCCGTGGTGGCGGGGCTTCGCCCTGTGACCACGGGCAATTACACACCGCTAGGGTTAGGTTTGAAACGCCCGCGCTTTTGCCAGTAACCGCGCGGCGGTTTTTCTACAGAATGTTTCTTGCAGTACTTGGCAATCGCCACATCGCTAACTCCGCACATCACCGCAAGGGTGGTCGTAGGGTGAGAAAACACAAGCTCGGACATGAGCTTAGGGGTCATAGAACCCCATGAAATGCTGTCCGCTTGGATGCCGTCGCGGAAGTCTTCACCTACACGCGATAGACGGCTTTCGGCACGGTCTTCAACTTCCTGTGCTTGGGCCTGTTCTTCGGCTTCCCGCTCACGCTGCCACCGCACACGATTTGACGCCCATTCATCGCGCTCATGTGCCACCACCTTCAACATACGTCGATATGCCAATACCGATGTTACGACAGGCTCGTCGGGAAAATTGCCGATCATCGCAAGCGACATATCCGGGTCAGGCGATTGACCGCTGCGGCAAAATTCTTGCATGGATGCGAGTATGGCGCGGGCCAACCAATCAAGGGCAAAGGTAGTCGCTTCGCCATCCTTCGTGTCCATGAACCACCGCACCGCTTGCACCGGCCATTCTGCATTAGCGATGAAAGGTGGAAAATCGGGGTCAAAGGGTACGGGCGAACGCATTGGGTATGGAAAGCTATAAAGATCAGCGTCGGCAGAGTAATCATAGTGGCGCTTTAATGCGTCCAAAATCGCTACGGAAGGAGCTGACTGGTACGAGTTGTGCATCGAAACGATGATCGCGTGTATCCAAAGCCGCAAAGGGCGCTCTTGGGCGTTGGCGGGATCAGCTTGGGCGATTTCAGCCGCATCAACGAAGTAATCAAAAAAGCGGCTCTCGGCCTTTTTTGCGAAGTTCGGTCGCCCCGGCAGGCCGAGTATGGCGGGCGCAGATTGATCAAGCTCGGCTTCGGCCAACCGCCGCAACAGGCCGCTTTCAATATCTGCTTCAACCCCAAAGCCCAAATGCCCCATACCTTCTTCGAGGCCCGTCAAGTTTCCCACGTTCCAATAACGTATGGTTCGTAAACGATGCTCAATACCTAGCCATCCCTCCAAAGTTGGTAGATGGGCCAGCAATGCCTCAGATATGGGCGGCTTGTGTCGCAAACGATCAGACATAGTTCAACCCGGCGGCAATCCATGGCGCACTAGCTGTTCCGACCACTCTGCCTGCTCGCCCACTTCCTGCTCGGCTGGGGGGTATGGATTGGCCGGACCGTACATCACGCCAGCTTCTTCAAAGCGGCCATGAAAGCCGGAAAGCCAAGCGCGATGAAACTCGGTGCGGGCTAAGGTTCTGCGCAGCCAGCGGGGCAGAATGCACTGCTGGTATCCGTGCAGATAGACTCGATGTAAAATTGCGCTCTTCATTACGCTGCCTTCCCAAAACTCATCCAGCCGCAAGAGTTTCGGCAACACCATCGGGATTGCGGTCAATAATCGAAAGAAGGACAACCGCCGCTCGATCTGGGGAACGCCGGTCTTGCTCCCAATCCCGCACCGTGCCCACTGGTAGGCAATAGCGCTCAGCAAATGCGGCCTGCGATAGCTTCAACCTCTTGCGGATCGCGGCAACATCAACGGTTTCGGGAACATACACTGCGGCAGGTTCCAGATCACCCTTCGCAATGGCGAGGGCTTCTTCTGCGCCTTTGATCAGGCTTTTAGCAACACTCATTTTCGGTTCCTTTCTCACTTTCGACGGCCCCGCTTCGCAGCCATAACCTTGGCTGTGGCGCGGTAATGATCCGCCAGTTGTGGCAATATCTTTGCCAATTGATTTCGTTCGGCATTGGTCAGGTTGGCTTTGTCGCCCTTGCCATACACCGTCAAAATGAAAACAGGCACGTCCACACCACCGAAGTAGTGGATCGTTCTGTATCCACCACTCTTGCCGCCGCCCCGTCCCGCGTGACGCAGTTTTCGTGCGCCTCCGGTCTTACTGATAATATCGCCCGCAAGCGGATCATCAGCCAACGTCTCCACGATAGAATCTATCTCATCCTGAGATAGCTTTAGTTTCTTGGCTTGGGACAGAAACTCAGGTGTGGAAATGACTGTTTGCATATCCAAATGTATACGGCAATGCCGTATTTACGTCAAGAAGATAATACGGCAATGCCGTAGAAAAAAGACCCCGCCGAAGCGGGGCCAGGTACATCCTCACCACAAGGAAAATCATTCGGTTGGCGCGGGGCGTCGCCCGTGCTTCAGGTGATCCGGCAACCGTGCGGATCGGTCGGCACCAGGTTAAACGGCAGGCTGTCCAGAGCGAACCGCCCAATAGAAAAACTGTGCAGAAAATCCAGCAAATAGACCGGATCAGCGGGGTAGGGGGCGCAGTTCCACGCTCGCCGTAGTACAGCCTTTTCGTTCAAACTTAGCGCGTCGATGCGGGCGCGAGCTTCAATCCATGATCGAGCGCGACGGTTTCGGTCGCGAACCTCCTGAGCGGACCACTGGACGGCACGGGCCTCCATCACTTCATCCTCGGACGGCTGGGCCTCTGCAATCTGATCGGCAAAGAGTGGCAGCGCCTCGCGTTCGCGCTGTTGTTTTCGACGCAGCGCAGCGCGTTTCCGGCTCGTGTCCATGAACGGGTGGCGCAGCCAGCGTTTGAATCTCATGACAACGCCTCGTCAATCCGATTCAGGTAAACGGCCATGGCGACGGTCAAATCTTTCAGGTCAGCTTGCTCGGCCATATCGTGAACACTGGCCCATTGAGGGGTTTTGCCGGTCCACGATCCTTTCTGTTGGGCGCTGCATTGTTCCGTGACGGGCCGGGGGGAGTTTGCACCAAGCGCGGCCAGCTCGTCCGTCAACGGGCGCAGCAAGTCGCGGATCGCGTCATCGTCTGCGCGATTGGACTGTGCAGACTTCACGATAAGCTGCAAAGTCTCGATCATCTTTTGCACTCGGCCAAGGTTGGTATCGTTTTCAAATGCCATGTCGTGAACTCCTGTGATCGGGCAGGGCGCTTGCGCGCCCCGCCCTGCGCCTCAAACCATGCCTTCGGGCAACCAAGCCCCGATACGGGCCTCTTGCGCCTCGGTGACGCCAAGGGCGCGGCGCACGGCTTCATCGCTGAAAAGCTGCTCCAGCTTCGCGGCCTTCTCGCCTTTTTTCAGTGCTGCGAAGGTCTTAGACGCATCGTGGCTGTCGGACAGGTCCAACAATTCGTTCCACAATTCGATCATGTAGGGACCACCAACGCGGCTGAAAAAGTTTTCCGCTGTTGGCGTGAAGTAAGCCCGAGTTTCCTTCTTCGTCTTCTCGTCAATCAACTCGCCAAGGTCGGCATGTGAGATTGAAAGCTGGCCGATAAGGGTCCGCACAAGCATATCCATGCACTTCTTATGGCCGCGCTTGCGAAATGCGGTGAAGTCTTCGGCCTTGCTGCCTTTGCTCTCAACTGGTTCGGGCAACGTCAGCCGCTTGTCCTGCGTGTAACCTGTCTCACACTCTGGCACGTTCGCCAGATGGGGCAGGGACACATCATAAGCATGGATGCGCTGCCAGCCCTTCGATTGGGTCAACTGGAAAGCCAGTAAATCAAGGGCAAGGGTCGAGTCGTCCAATAGGGCGTTCTGACGTGCGCCAATGACGATCCGGTCAAGGTCTTCCTGCAACTTCGCAGAAATGGGTGACTTCTTCGGGGTCTCTTTGTGCGCCGACTTTTTCAAGACGCCTGCCGCAATAGCCGCCTCTTGATCCTCCTGCCGCACAAGCCCTTCGATCACCTCAACGTCGCCGCTGTCGTCAACATAGATCACAACGCCCGCATGGGCTTGCTGCTCGTCTGTGAACCCGCCATCTACTTTCGCTTGCAAGGCCAGAAATTCAGCGGTGCCAGCATCATCGCAAGCCTCTGCGTTCACCAGTTCGCCCAACTCGTCGTAGCGGTCGCTTTCTTCCTCGGTCAACACGCCTTCGACCTTGTAGACCCGCGCAAACTTCATCCGCTGGATCGTGTCGCCATACACGTAATTATCATTGATGCCTTCGCCCCATGTCCAACCGTTGTCCGTTGCGATCTGCGCGGCGGTGCTGGCAAGTTTCGCCTCAAAGCACTCCTGCAAGATGGTCGGATCATCAAAGATCGTTTCGTCTTCAAACAGGTCGCCACCAACACGGCCCCCTGGGGGTCTGTTCCGGCTCAGTGCAGAATGACACCTTAAGCTCCCAGAACACGTTTCCCGTAGTCGCGTAGATTTCCGTTTGGATCGACGTACCGATAAAGTGTGACGGGTTTCACGCCGAGTTCTTTGCAAAGCTCAGAAACGGATGTGTCTCGGTTGGCCATTGCAGCCTGCGCCATACGGACCTGGGCTTTGGTGAGTGCGAACTTTCGCCCGCCCTTGCGACCACGGGCGCGGGCGGCTTGTAGTCCCGCCATTGTACGTTCCCGGATCAGCTCGCTTTCGAACTCGGCCAATGCAGCGAAAATCCCAAACGACAAGCGACCAGCCGCTGTTGTCGTGTCGATTTGCGCACCTTGGCCCGTGAGAACTTTCAAGCCGACACCGCGCTCTGACAGCATGGTGGTCGTTTTCACCAGATGGTTCAGGCTGCGCCCCATCCGATCCAGCTTCCAGAGCACCAGAACATCACCCTCGCGCAGGGCTTTCAAACAGGATTCAAGGCCGGGGCGTTGATCTTTTTTGCCCGAGGCCCGATCAGAATAAACCTGATTGGGACCGACACCGGCGGCGACTAGCGCATCTCTTTGCAGATCGAGAGATTGGCTGCCGTCCGCCTTGGAGACTCTGGCATATCCAATCAGCATGGCGTTCCTTGGTGGAAACGCAGCCGCCAGGCCCCATCAATCCTGCTCCAAATCGAAGACCGGTTTCCACGTTGCGTGCCACTGTCGTACACGACTTCGCTTACGTAGGTGGTCTGAACAACGTCGTCGGTGATGTGGCGCGCGTGAAACTCTGGTAGGGGTATCGTCGCAGCGATTTCCTGAAAATCGGTCGGTTCGAATAGCATTTCATGCCGGGCATAGGTTCGCCCCGATCGGCCAAACTCGAAGAAATCTTTCGCGAAGACCTGATCCATCAGAACGTTGTCAAACCGCGACTTCGCCTGCCACAGGCTTTCTTCCAGCGTGCGGATTTCGTCGAAGAGGGCATCACTCAGGTTTTTGTCTGCTTCATGCATCGCTGCGGGCCATTTCTCAAACGATCGTTTGTGATGCGTCGAGGAACTTCGGGCTTTCTGTCGCTCCCAATATTCCTTAACTCATATCACAATCACCAATAAGCAAACCTTCCACAGAAAGCAAAAGAAGCATGGCGCATCGCACCATCCTGACCGAGCGCCAGCGTTCGGCGCTTTTAGATCTGCCCACCGACGATGCATCGATGATGGGTCACTACATCCTTGCCGATGATGACATTGAGCATATCAATGAACGCAGGCGGTCGGAGAACCGGATCGGCTTTGCGTTGCAGCTTTGTGCGTTGCGATATCCTGGGCGGCTATTATCCTCTGATGAGGTTATCCCCGAGAAGGTTTTGCGCTTCATTGCGGCGCAGCTTGGCCTGACCGGTGATGATATCTTGCCCTACGCCGCGCGTCGTCAAACCCGCCAGCAGCACCTGCATGCTCTTCGCCAGATTTATGGCTTCAAGATGTTCTCTGGACAGGGTGCCCGCCGTCTCAAGGCTTGGCTTGAGCACGAGGCCGAAACAGCGCGATCCAACGAAGACCTGGCGCGCCGGTTTGTCGAGGAATGCCGACAGGCGCAGACGATCTTACCCGGTGTCTCAGTCATCGAGCGTTTGTGCGCCGACGCTCTGGTCGCTGCCGAACGCAGGATTGAAAGCCGGATCACCGCCAGGCTCCATGGTCAAACGAAAGAGCGGCTGGACGCATTGCTGACTGAGATGATCGATGGCAAGGTCAGCCGGTTCGTCTGGTTGCGGCAGTTCGAAGTGGGTGGCAATTCGGCAGGCGCATCCCGGCTTCTGGACAGGCTGGAATTCCTGCAAGGATTGGGGCTGTCGCCCGATATCCTCGAAGGCATTCCACCCCACCGGATCACACGTCTGCGCCGCCAGGGCGAACGGTACTTCGCAGATGGGTTGCGCGACATCACAAGTGACCGGCGTCTGGCGATCCTGGCCGTCTGCGCCATCGAATGGACCGCAGCCATTGCTGATGCTGTGATTGAAACCCACGATCGTATCGTTGGCAAAACCTGGCGGGATGCAAAGAAGCTATGCGATGCGCAGATCGCGGATGCCAGATCATCGCTGCAGGAGACATTGCGCTCCTTCAAAGACCTGGGTTCTGCCCTGCTGGAAGCCAAAGGCGATGGCGCATCGCTTGACCACGCCACGGAGGCGGCGTGTGGTTGGACACATCTCGAAAGAATGGTTGCAACCGCTGCCGAGTTGACCGACACGATGGCTGCCGACGCTCTGACACATGTTGTCCACGGATATCACCGGTTCCGGCGGTACGCACCACGCATGCTGCGCGTGCTCGATGTTCGTGGTGCTCCCGTGGCAGCGCCTTTGATGGACGCCGCCGAAATCACCGCCGAAAACCAGAGCGATGCGCCCCGCCAGACCAACTTTCTGCGTCGGAACTCGAAATGGCATCGCCACCTCAATGTGCAGGAGCCCCGTGACAACCGGCTCTGGGAAGTCGCCGTGCTGTTCCAAATCCGCGAAGCCTTTCGATCCGGCGACATTTGGCTCGCCCATTCTCGGCGCTATGCCGACTTGAAACAGGCCCTCGTGCCGATAGAAGCCGCCAGGGCGACGCCGCGCCTGACGATGCCATTCGAGCCGGAAACCTGGTTGGCCGACCGCAAGGCACGGCTGCAGGAAGGGCTTGAGAGGTTGGCCAAAGCCGCGAGAACGGGCGCGATCCCAGGTGGTTCCATTGAAAATGGTGTGCTCAAAACCGACCGGCTGACCGGCACCGTTCCGGAAGAGGCCGACGCCATGGTGCTTGATCTCTATAGCCGCCTGCCTGCGGTTCGGATCACCGATCTGCTGCTGGAAGTCGATGACGACATCGGATTTACCGAAGCCTTCACCCATCTGCGCACGGGCGTTCCCTGCAAAGACCGCATTGGGCTTTTGAATGTGCTGTTGGCTGAAGGGCTAAATCTTGGCCTCAGCAAGATGGCCGAGGCCACCAGCTCACACGATTACTTTCAACTCTCACGCCTATCGCGTTGGCATGTCGAAAGCGACGCTATCAACCGAGCCCTCGCTATGGTGATCGCCGCACAGTCAAGCCTCCCAATGGCTGCGAATTGGGGCGGTGGCGTCACCGCTTCGAGCGATGGGCAATTCTTCCCGGCGGCGCGTCATGGCGAGGCGATGAATCTCATCAATGCGAAATATGGCTCAGAACCTGGCCTGAAAGCCTACACCCACGTGTCCGACCAGTTCGGCCCGTTCGCAACGCAAAACATTCCGGCCACCGTCAATGAAGCACCTTATATCCTGGATGGCCTGCTAATGAACGAGGTCGGGCGGAAGATCCAAGAGCAGTATGCTGACACTGGCGGGTTCACTGATCATGTCTTTGCCGTCACCGCGCTGCTGTCATATCGGTTTATTCCCCGCATTCGCGATCTGCCGTCCAAACGGCTCTATCTCTTCAACCCTGCCGCAGCCCCAAAGGAATTGCGCGGCCTTATCGGTGGCAAGGTCAGGGAAAAGCTGATCATCGAGAATTGGCCAGATATCCTGCGCGCAGTGGCAACGATGGCGGCGGGCGTCATGCCGCCCAGCCAACTTCTGCGGAAGCTCGCGTCATATCCACGTCAACATGAACTGGCACTTGCACTCCGCGAAATAGGACGCATCGAACGCACCTTGTTCGTCATCGAGTGGCTGCTCGACGCCGACATGCAGCGCCGCGCCAATGTTGGTCTGAACAAAGGCGAAGCCCATCACGCTCTAAAGAACGCCTTGCGTATCGGGCGTCAGGGAGAAATCCGAGACCGCACAGCCGAAGGTCAGCATTACCGGATGGCGGGGCTGAACCTTCTGGCCACGATCATCATCTTTTGGAACACCAAACATCTCGGGCAAGCCGTCGCTGCACGAAAACGCACTGGTCTCGACTGCTCACTGGAGCTTCTGTCGCACATCTCACCCCTCGGATGGGCGCATATCCTGCTCACCGGCGAGTACAGGTGGAAAAACCGCTGACGTGACGCCTTAAGGTGTCATTCTGCACTGAGCCGGAACAGACCCCCCCTGCGGCTTTGTAGTCGTCCACACCGACGAAAATAGCGCGACGGTCAGCCAAGGCGTTGTATCGGAATTGAAGGGTGAGCGGGTCAGGGCGTATCGCAGCGAAGACCTGGCGTCATCTGTCCCGCCCGAAATTGACGCGTTTCAGTTTGGAAGTCCCGGGCTGCCTGCCGATTTCTTACCGCTATATGCCAATGAACGCGGCGCGTTTGTACCTAAAGGAAACAAGATTGTCGCTCACGGAGGGATGGCGTTAGAGGAACTGATTGTGCCGTTTGTAAAGATAAGAATGAAGAAAGAAGAACATGCGACCGACAGCACCTCAAATAGGATTTGACCGCTTTATTCGCCTTGAGTGGGCGACAAAAGCACTAGAAGTCAGGGCGGGTCTCGCGGAGATCGACGAACTTGAAGCCATCTTGGATCAGGCACATTCAGGACCGGCGGCCAGAAAGAAGACCAGAACGGTGTTGAACCGCCTCTGGTTGGAGCCGCGCAAAGACCTTGAGCCCTTTGCGCAAAGAGCCGTAGAGCTTTTTCAAGCGGCGCCCAGTACGCCGCCGGCTGCTCTCACATGGGGAATGGCTATCGTAACATACCCATTCTTTGCCAAAGTGGCTGAGATCATCGGTCGCCTAACGTCACTTCAGGGTGACTGCACCACAGCTGAGGTGCATCGTAGGATGGCGGAAATCTACGGCGAACGTGAAGGGACACGAAGAATGACCAACATGGTCCTTCAATCCCAGATCGACTGGGCAACGCTCGAACGTAGTGACAACGGAAAGACGCTGACCCGAAAGAAAACCATTGCGCTGGAAGGGCCGGATCTGGTGCGCTGGATGACCAGGGCCGTGCTTGAGTGCGCGGGGCGTCCTGTTGGTCTTGGGACGTTAGAAGCGCAGCCAGTGATTTTTCCTTTTGCTCTTGGCGAAAACCTCGGATTTGTCTTGTCGTCTGCATCTGAACTAGACCTGCGCGCGGATAGTGCTGGAAGTCAGTTTGTTTCGATACGAGATTAGTGGGGTCCGCCGGAGGCAGTTTCGAGCGACGATGGCGATCAGGCACTGGTTGCCTGATTCAGGTGTAGCCAGTATCGCGTATGCCGTCGCTCGCCGGTTCGTTTGAGCGCATCCTTCTCGACGAGGTCCTGCAGGTCCCGGGTCGCGGTCGCGCGCGAGGTGCCGGTGATCTTGAGGTAATTCTCGGCGCTGAGCCCGCCTTTGAACCCGGTAGGACCTTCCCGAAACATCCGCGCGATAGCTTTGTCTTGGCGCTCGTTCAATTGACCGCGGTGGCGGTCGTAAAAGTGCGCCTTGCTGATGAAGAACCCGACACGTTCGAGCGTGACCTGTTGGGCTGTGAGGACGATCTCCGCGAACCAGATGAGCCACTCCGTCACGTCCAGCGTCTTTTGATGGATCTCGAGCTGGTCGTAATAGGCTTTCCGTTCTTTCTCGATGGTAAAGGCGAGCGCTATGAGGCTCGGTTGGCCAATGTTCTGCGCCAGCGACTTTTCAGCCAGGGCGCGGCCCAACCGGCCATTGCCATCCTCGAAAGGATGGATGCTCTCAAAGTATAGGTGGCCGAGCCCCGCACGTGTCAGGGCTGGGAGCGGTGTCGCGCAGCCGGGTTCGGTCTTGTTGAACCAGTCAACGTAGCGCTCCATCTCGGGTGTGACCTGAGCTGAGGGAGGCGCTTCAAAATGGATCGTCGGTCGGTCAAGGCGGCCTGAGACGATTTGCATCGCCTCGGCGTGCCGTCGGTACTCGCCAATGGTCTCCAGCCGACGATCATGGGACAGGAGCATCCGGTGCCAGCGAAACAGCGTCTCGTGGTCGAGCGGATCCGCAAAACCTGAATAGAGGTCTACCATCATTTCAGCCACGCCCTGCTCATGCGGCTTGGTTGGGTAGCTGTCGGGGTCCAGTCCCATATGGCGGCGCAAGGACGACTGGACGCTCAGTCGATCGAGGATTTCGCCCTCAATCGCACTGGTCTGCATCGCTTCTTCGCTTAGAAGTTCGATGCGCAGTTGCTCGCGATCAGGCTGGCTGACATGATGCACGGCACCGACGATCTCGCCGGAGGACAGCAGAAATTTCTGCTCGAACGCTTCCAGAACGGAGGCGTCATACCGGAAATTCGGCCAATCGGGCAGTGTCCAGTTCCAAGGCATGAGTTATAGATACCCTTTCTATAACTCACGTATAGATCATTCTTGATGCATAGGAGTCAATGCTATCACTCAGATGGTCTACATCAGGAGCTGCCTGCTAGGGCCGAGACTGGATACGGCATCAGACGTTTTGAAGAAGTGACGGATCGTGCGACTTCCTGGCACTATCTTGCAGGTCGAGGGGGCTCTCCGTCGTAATCTGATCAATCGGTTCATAGCGGACATCTGCCATTGCGTCTTTGAGCCAAGCCGGTTGCAGATCGCCATTGTCCCATTGGTAGAGATAGCCCACCAGGCTGTCGGTCTTCTTGCAGAGGATGCGCATGATCGGTTCGCCAGTCAGGCGGGGCTTCACCGCCACGCAGCGCCGCGACCTGATGGAAATCGTCGAAGAACGTTATGGCCGCGGCTCGATCATGATCACCAGCCAGTTGCCCATAACAGCGTGGCACGACGTCATCGGGGAGCCGACGTTCGCAGACGCCATCCTCGACCGCGTCGTCCACAACGCTTTGCCCCCTGGCTCTTCCGGTTTTCGGCCTTTGATGCAGAGGAGGATGCCCATGATCTCGTGTCAGGTGAGGGCGACACATCACTATCTAGAGATAATAATAACAAAACTATATTCTCAGGTCTGA
>JBARUV010000339.1:0-6273 GCA_049645905.1 Sulfitobacter sp. | reverse complement strand
TTCCGCTTTCGGCCCCATTTTGCCTTTGGACGGACAAAAGAGGCGCACGGACCCTAGGCCGCTCCGGCGTTCAGTGGACTCACCATTCCAGACAGGTAATCCGATTGAAACCCGCGCCATTCTCCTAACCTGCCACCACCGCAAATTCCGGATCAAGCCCCATCGCACGCACCTGCGTTGTGATCTCCCCCTCATAGAGCGCGTTGGAGATCAGCACGAGATCGGGCTGTACGTCTTTCAGCGCCTCTGGCGCCACTACAGGGAGAGCAACGCCAGGGACATAAAGCCCGTGCTTGCGCGGGTTGAGGTCGACGAGCGCGGCGAGCGGTGCCGCTGCATCGCCGAGAGCGTTGGCGAAGGTAATGCCTTTGGAGCCTGCGCCCCAGATCACCGCCTTGCCGTCGAGTTTGCCAAGCCGGTCGCGCCAGCCGTCAAGGAGACCGTTTGCGGCCGTGGCAAAGGCTTCGGCGTCTTTAGCGACGGTCCCGGTATCGGGCGAAAGCCAGGACAGGTCGGGTGCAGCGGGCCGTGCCTCGAGCATCAGGAACTGCCCGTCATAGCCTTCGGTCACAGAGACGGGTTCGAACCCTGCACGGCGAAAGGCGGCAGACATGGATGCGGAGGTCCAGTAACCGACATGTTCGTAGATCACGTCCCACATCGACACTGCACGCAACATCCAGCCGGCATTGGGGACCTCGAAATAGACCGGTACATCGCGATCGCCGATCGCACGGCGGATGTCGTGCAGGAGCGGCATCGGAGCATCCAGATGTTCAAGGACGTGGCGACAGAGGATTGCGTCGAAGGGGCGGTCGAGCTGATCCGAGCGGAAGTATTCCGGCACTATCTCGACGCCGTCACGGGCCGTGAACGGCGTCTCCTTGTCTTTCATCGACGGGTCGAAGCCCGTGGCCGTGGCCGCCCCGCATTTCGACATCAGGTCCAGCATATGGCCGTCCCCGCAGCCGATTTCAAAGACGTTCTTGCCCGTTAGCTCGAAGCGGTCGACCAGCCCTTTCGCCAACTCTTCGGCGAAAGACTGGAACTTGGGCGAGAAATGCAGGGCGTTTTCGTAGCCGGGCGCATAGACCATACGCTCGGACTCGAAGGCAGCGTTCCAGATCAATGCGCAATCGGGGCAGCGGACAAGGTCCACATCGCCCGACGGCGCGGTGCGCGCGGCTTCGGCATCGGGCCAGAGCTGGTTGCAGATCACCGGCACATTGCCGAGAGTGAAGACGGGTTTCAGATCGGTGCTGCCGCAAACCGGGCATGTATTGGCAAGGCTCATCAGACTGCCACCAGTTCCGGGCTCAGGCCCATCGCCGCCAGATCGGCGCCGATTTCCTTCAGATAGATCGGGTTCATCACGATCACTGTGTCGGGTGGCGCGTCTTTCAGGCTTTCCGGACCGGAAACAAGATGCCCGGTGCCGGGCAGATAGCGGCCCTGCTTGAACGGGTTGATGTCGATGACCTGCGCCACTTCCGCGCCGAGATCATTGGTGGTCAGGAAAGACACGCCTTTGGATCCACCACCCCAGATCGCGACGCGTTTGCCTTCCCTGTGGCGGGTACGAACGAAATCGGTCCAGTAGGCGCGGATCTCTTCCACCTTTGCCGGGAAGGCCTTTGCAAGCGCGCGTACCGCATCAAGGTCATTCTCTTCCGGCAGCGGGGGGCGATCGGTGGAGGGTTCGGCATATTGGATGATGTACTGGTCATCATAGGCCAGATAGAGCTTGGTCACATCCATCCCGGCGCGGCGGAACAGGCGGGCGTGAGAGCCGAGGGTGAAATATGAGCAATGCTCGTAATAGATGTCCCAGAAAGCACCCTCGTCCAGCACACGGCGCACATCCGGCGTCTCAAAGAAGATGCCCACGTCGGTGCGGCTGCGGATCGCGGTGGCGATGTCCTCCATGAACTGACCGACTGCGGGGATGTGTTCCAGCGTGTGGCGGCAGACCACGAAATCCGGCGTTTCGGCGATGGTTGCCGGATCGAAATATTCGCGCTGGAAGTGGATGTCCTGTCCGTCCGCACCGGGCAGGCGTTCCGGGATGAACCCCGGATCGACGCCCAACCCCTGCGTGCCGGTCTGCTGGGCCAATTCCTGAAGGAATTCACCCTTGCCGCAGCCGATCTCCAGCGTCCGCTTGCCCTTCAGATCGTAGAGAGAGGCAACCTCGGCTGCCAGTTCCTTGGCAAATCGATTGAATGTGCCCGAGAAGTGCTGGCTCTCTTCAGTGGTCGAGGCATAATCCACCTGTGACAGGTCAAAGACCGCATTGAAGACGAAGCCGCAATCGGCGCAGAATTTCAGCAGCAGCGGGCGGCGTGGAAAATCCCGCGCCTCCGCTTCGCTGTCCAGCAGAATGCAGCTTTGAACCGGGATCGCGTCAAGCCGGTAGATCTCGGTCACGCCACCGGACCCGCAGGCCGGGCATGTGTGCAGCTCATCCGTCATCAGTTCGAAACGATCTCGAGATCGGGGATCGGCACGACGAACTTTCCACCCTCTGCAAGGAAGCCCTGCTGTTGGCGGATGATCTCGTCGCGGAAATTCCACGGCAGGATCATCACATAATCGGGTTGGTCCGATTTGAGCTTTTCCGGATCTTCGATCCGGACGCGCACGCCGGGCATGTATTTGCCTTGCTTGTGAACGTTGCGGTCAACCGCATACTCGATTGATCGCGAATTCAACTTGAGAAAATTCAGCATGATCGTGCCCTTGGCGGCGGCGCCGTAGGCGGCGATGCGTTTGCCATCAGCCTTCAGGTCGCCGATCAGCTTGCGCGCCTTGTCGCGGAAGGTGCGCACCCGGGCACCAAAGCTGGCGTAATAGTCGACGCTATCAAGGCCCAGTTCATGTTCCTCTGCGAGGATCCGGGTCACTGCCTCGGAAGGCTCGTTCTTCTTGTCCAGATAGAGCCGCAGCGAACCGCCGTGAATTGGCAGCCGGCGTACGTCCTTGAGATACAGCCCGTGGCGTTCAAACAGCGTCTTGGCCGAACCTACGGAGAAGTAGCACAGATGCTCGTGATAGATCGTGTCGAATTCGACGAAGTCGATCAGGTCACGGACATAAGGAAACTCGATTGAGATCACACCGTCATCAGCCAGAAGCGTCGCCATGCCGGCCACCAAGTCGTTCTGGTCGGCGACATGGGCCACCACGTTGTTGGCGATGATCACGTCAGCCTTGCGGCCTGCTGCCGCCAGTTCCCCGGCGACACGGGTGCCAAAGAAGTCGTTGATTGTCTCGATCCCCTTCTCCATCGCTGCCGTTGCGGGCTGCAGCGCAGGGTCGATACCCAGAACCGGCACGCCCTTTTCCTTGAAGTTTTGCAGCATGTAGCCGTCGTTCGACGCGATCTCTGCCACCAGATTGTCGGCACCCAGTCCGCGCATCTCGATCAGTTCCAGCGCGTTGTCGCGACTGTGCTTCAGCAGATCCTCGGAGAAGGACGAGAAGTAGAGATAGTCGTCGCCGAACATCTCTTCGGCGGGACGGGTTTCCAGAAGCTGCACCAGCGTGCAGTCCGGGCAGTAGCCCAGTCGCAGCGGCACCAGTGATTCCTGGTGTTCGAGGATACTGAAATCCAGCAGCCCGTCCGACCGCGGCATCAGGCCGAGGTCGAGAATTGGTTTCAGACCGTGATGGCCGCATGAGATGCAGTCGATCTCGGCGGCATCCGACAAGAAGCCGGGGGAGATGTCAGCTTCAGGCGCTGCGGCACGCTCTGCCAGCGCCTTGGGCGTGTGCTTCAAGGTCTCGTCGATGATGCCGTCGGCAATCAACTTCTTGATGTGACCAATCCGTTGGTAACGCGGACCCTCGAATTGCTCGAGTGTCAGGTCGATTTCCTTGTAGGCCTTGTAGAGCGATTCCGCGCCCTTGCGCGCGTTCCACTGCGGCTTGAAGTGCGGCATGACCCGCTGGATTTTGTCGCAATTAACCCGGTAGCTGCGCTTGTCCGGGCCTGCATCGTCGGCGAAGGTCACTTCACAGTCCGGCACCACGTCGGCCACGATCTCTGCCAGTTCCTTGATCTGGTAGTTGTGATCGGTAACGCCGACGTTGAACGCCTCGTTACGGATCGTCTCAACGGGTGTCGAGAGCGTGGCGAGGAAAGCGCGGCTGATATCCTCGATATGGGTGATCGGCCGCCAGGGTGTGCCGTCCGACTTCATGTGGATATTGCCGGTGGTGACCGCCCAGGCGACCAGATTGTTCAGCACCAGATCAAAGCGGATCCGCGGGCTGACACCATAGGCCGTTGCCGAGCGCAGGAAGGTCGGGCAAAAGCCGTCGTCCGCCAGTTCCGCCAGCGCCTGTTCGCATCGCACCTTGGAGATGCCGTAGGGCGTGACGGGGTTGAAAGCACCGTTCTCGTCAATGAAGCCCGAGCCCGAGGCACCGTAGTTCGAGCAGGAAGACGAGAAGACAAAACGCTCGACGCCCGCAGCTTTGGCGGCGCGTGCCACGTTCATCGTGCCATCGAAGTTGATTTCATAGGTGGTCTCGGGGCGGAAATCGCCCAACGGGTCATTCGAGAGCGCCGCCAGATGCAGCACCGCGTCAAATCCCAGAAAATCGGCGGGGGTAACCTCGCGCACGTCCTTCAGGAGCGTGGGGATTTCAGGGTTCTCTCCGCCGGGGGCAAAAGTGCAGCGCTCGTAGAGATCACTGTCAATTCCTGCAACGTCGTGCCCTGCCTCAAGAAGCATGGGGGTCAAGACAGTTCCGATATAGCCACGATGGCCGGTAACGAGTACGCGCATATTATTTTTCCCAAACAGCCCAGGGACGATCCCCTGAATCCCAGATTTTCTGCAGATTATGCTTGTCGCGCAATGTGTCCATCGCCGCCCAAAATCCGTCATGACGATAAGCCATCAGCTGGCCGTCCTTGGCAAGGTTCTCGAGGGGTGCATGTTCGAACATGACCATATCGCCTTCGATATAGTCAAAAACTTCCGGTTCCAGGACGAAAAATGCGCCATTGATCCAGCCTTCGGCTGTTTGCGGCTTTTCTTCGAACGCAGCGACCCGATCGCCGTCAAACCGCATGTGGCCATAGCGGGCCTGCGGACGCACGGCAGTAATGGTAGCGAGCTTGCCGTGACTCTTGTGGAACGCGATCAGCTTGTTCAGGTCGACATCCGAGACGCCATCACCCCAGGTCAGCATGAAGGTTTCGTCGCCGATGAAAGGCTTGAGCCGCTTCACCCGTCCGCCGGTCAGGGTCTCGTCTCCGGTCTCGATCAGGTCGATTTTCCAGGGAGCGTGGCCCTTCTCGTGGCGCACCAGAGGTTCAGGGCTGTTCATGTCGATCGTCAAGTTTCCCGAGAGCGTGCCGTATTCGGCGAAGTAGCGCTTGATGTGGTCGCCCTTGTAGCCGAGCGCGACAGCAAAATCGTTGAAGCCGTAATGCGAGTAGATGTTCATGATGTGCCAGAGGATCGGCTTACCGCCGATCTCGACCATCGGTTTAGGGCGGAGGCTGGTTTCCTCGGCAAGCCGGGTCCCTTTACCCCCGGCGAGAATGGCAGTTTTCATAAAATTATCTCCGGTTTGAATGACGAGGCCCCTGATTGGCCTCTTTGGGTCTATTCACAAATGAACTTGAATATCTTGTGTTGCGTTCGGTATGTATGGATAAAAGACAGCCATTAAATTCTTGAACAAATCTCCTTTCGGATTCACCTGAACCCAAGGAATAATATTTACGTTTGGTGGCAGAGCATCTGCCTACCGGTGATCGGGCTGATGGTGAAGAGATATACCGATTTTGGCAACGATGTTAATAGACTTTCGCCAAAGGCGGTTACGATTCAAGGTCTATCGACGCGCTATTCGATTATTGATTGCAGTGCGGAAACAATGACATATCTGACCAAGGAGACGGGAATGACGCGCCAACCGAACGGGATTGTTCTGAGCGGCAATACCGAATCAAAACACTGCCGCGCGGCCATTCTCCGCATGTGGCGGTTTGTCGGCGTTGTGGTTGTTTTAGCGGGCCTCTCACCGTCAACCTCCATGGCAGCAGATTTAAAGAATTCGGCAGAACTCGCCGCGGCGCTCGCGGCGGCTCGCGGCGGCGAGACCATTACTCTTGCCAATGGTTCCTATGGTGACCTGAGCATATCGCAAGCTTACGCAAGCAACGTTACGATCCAGGCAGCGACCGAACACAAGGCCAGCTTCGGTATCTTCAAGATCACCGGATCCAACGTCACGGTCGACGGGCTTTCGATC
>JBARUV010000338.1:0-26303 GCA_049645905.1 Sulfitobacter sp. | reverse complement strand
GCGGCTGGTCAACAACATTCACGGTCGCACCGACCGCTTTGGCCAGCATATGAAGGCACGCGTCAGTTCCGACACAGCCCGTCGCGATAAACACCAGAGCGGCATTTGCGAAATCGGACGGGGTAATCAATCCGGTGCGCCATTCGATCCGACCCTGCAAATGAAGATCGGCAAGTTCCGGATCCAGCGATGGCGCAAGTACCGTGATGGCCGCGGGTGTTTTCAGGATCAATCGACACTTTTGCGCTGCCTGTTCGCCGCCGCCCGCAATGATAACGCGGCGCCCCTGCATCTGTAGAAACATCGGAAAAGTTTTCATCCTGCTCTCCTCGATTTTGGGCGTCGGGCATGCCAGAGGTCCGTGGCCAGAGCCGTCGCTTGCGAAACTGTGGGGGCCGCATCCAACGTCCAGAGGGCCAAGGCTGCGGTGTCAATCACTGTGGATGTCGCAAAAAGGTCATTCTGTGAACCATCCCAGAGTGCGCCAAGATCGACGGATTTGTCGGGTTCGTGCAGGCGGCGGACGTCCGTGAGACTTGCAGGAACCAATTCGTTCAGTTCAATCCCGCGTCGCAAACCAAAGACGGCCGTGTCTTTGCCGGGATGGCGTTCAAATTCACCGCCGCCGCCTTTGATGACGGTCAGGTTCTGATCACCCAGCAAGGCCGCGGCGCGCGATTGCAGTCCACGGTAGGACGGGTGAAAGACGCCTTGGACTGACGCGCGCGCACCAGTTGGATTCCACATGCGCAATACTGTGTTGATGCAGCTGCGCAGACCAAAGGTATCGCGGAGTTTGAGGATATCGAACGCGACAGGGTTCAAGGATTCTAGCGGCAGATACAGCAGGCCATCCCCCTCAAGATCCATCGTGCGGAGTATCCCGCGCAGATCAGCCGCAGTGCTTTGATGTGAATTCCAGCCATGAAGCGCCACCGTATAGCCAGCTTGTGCCACCAGCTTTGCTGCCAAGGCAAAAAGCGGCACGCCGCGTGTGCGGCCGGCGGCGTAACTGGGCCAGTCCAGATCAGCAGAAGGCAATTGCAGTTGCGATGAAGCAGCGCGCAGGGCAGCGGTGAAGCCCGCGATTTCAGCATCTGTTTCACCGCGCAGGCGCAAAACCATAAGCAGCGCGCCGATCGCTTCGGGCGCGGCCTTGCCTGACAGGATCAGGGTCATTGCGCGCTCCGCCTCGTCTTGCGTCAACGGGCGGGCGCGGCCTTTTCCTTGTGCAACGATGCGGACAAAGGGTGCCAGCATCATTCCGCAGCCATTGGTATCTGGGCTTGTTCGATGAGGCTTGCCAGTTCCGGTTTGCAGGACCCGCAATTTGTGCCAGCGCATGTGGCGGTTGCCAAGGCCTCAACGCTGGTTGCCCCGGCGGCTATCGCGGCGCGCAAAGTGTTGATGCCAATGTTGAGGCATGCGCAAATCGTGGTGCCGGGGTCGGGCTGGTCTGCACCGCTGCGCCCCGCAAGCGCCTGAAGCGGCGGCGTGGACGTGCCGATCAGAGACACCAGATGGGAACGGGCCAGCGAAACGGGTGACGGGCTGGCAAAGAACAACCCGACCAACTGGTCACCATCATGAAATGCAAGGCGGGTCTGCTGACCGCGTTTGTCGTGCATTTCCGAGACAGTACAGGCATCCAAATTCATCAGGTTGCTTGCCAGATTTTCCCAATCCGCCGGCTCCGTGGTGCCTGCGAATTCTCCCTGCCAACCAGTGAGCGATCTCGCCACGGCGGCGTAGGCACTATCCGGGCGCATCGGAAACAGCGAAGCCGCATACCCGAACCATTTGGCTTCAAATTTTTGAGCAGTGACTTGGTTGATCTTTGAGGCGGGTTGCCCTGAAACCGGATCAACCACAGGCGCGGCCAACGCATTTACCCAACCCGCGCTGCTTTGTTGGCGTGTCCAGTGCATGGGCGCGAATATCTGACCCTTCGCAGTGCGATCAGTTATGAGGGCACGCAAAATCGTCTGGCCGTAGGTGTTATTCACCTCGACAAGGTCGCCGGCGCTGATGGTCATGCGGGCAGCGTCTTCGGGGTGCATTTCGGCGTAGGGTTCGGCCAGATGCGCACCGAGCCGGGGGGCTTTGCCGCTGCGTGTCATTGTGTGCCATTGATCGCGGTTGCGTCCGGTGTTGAGCGTGAGAGTGTCCGCAACGG
Source organism: Sulfitobacter sp. (assembly GCA_049645905.1). GTDB lineage: Bacteria > Pseudomonadota > Alphaproteobacteria > Rhodobacterales > Rhodobacteraceae > Sulfitobacter. The sequence continues at coordinate 24,127 of JBARUV010000338.1, read as the reverse complement.
CAGGCTCAGGTGCACAAACCGGCAGCATCCGCGCCTTGCCGTCCGGATGGTAGAACTGTCCATCTGCAAAGAAGCGCATATCATTGCGCGGCCACTGGGTCGGGATCAGGTTGGCGTAATTGACATCGGCAAACACACTCAGATCAAGGTCCCGGCCAAAATCCACCGTCTCCGTCGAGAGCGCTACGAATTCGGCGAAAACCTCGGCAGGCGATGCAAAATCAAAGGCGTCGCCCCACCCCATGCGGGTTGCGACGTCGCACATGATCTTCCAATCGGGTCGGGCCACGCCGGGCGCAGGCAGAAACGCCCGTTGGCGGGAAATTCGGCGTTCGGAATTGGTAACCGTACCGTCCTTTTCGCCCCAGCCTGTCGCAGGCAACAGAACGTCGGCAAGATCGCCCGTATCTGTCCGGGCCATGATGTCGGACACAGCCACAAACGGAACGTTTGCGATTGCCTTTGCGACGCCATCAGCGTCCGGCAGGCTCACTGCGGGATTGGTGGACATGACCCAAAGCGCCTTGATTTTGCCCTCACTGCAGGCTTGGAACAAGTCCACGGCCTTGAGACCTGGTTGCGCACATATCGTCGGGCTTTGCCAGAATTCCTGAACGCGCGTGCGGTGATCGGGGTTTTCAATATCCAGATGGTTGGCGAGCATATTTGCCATGCCGCCCACTTCGCGCCCGCCCATAGCATTAGGTTGCCCCGTGACCGAAAACGGGCCACAGCCGGGTTTCCCGATCCGACCTGTGGCAAGATGGCAATTCAGGATCGCGTTGACCTTATCGGTGCCGCACCCTGATTGATTGACGCCTTGCGAATAAACAGTGACGACCTTCTTTGTGCCTGCCCAAAGCTGATAAAAGTGCGCCAGCTCTTCCGGTGAAAGCCCGCTTTCCAACGGGTCGCCGAACCTGGCTTGCGTAACAGATGGCCGGCGTCCGGAAACATGGTCCCGCAGATAACGATGATCGAGGGCGTCAGTATCTGCCAGATACGCCAGCAATCCGTTGAACAGGGCGATGTCCCCATCAGGCACGATCCGCAGATGGTGATCGGCCAGCGCCGAAGTTGCTGTTTTGCGCGGGTCTACATTGACGACTTGCAGAGAGGGTCGCGCCTCTTTGGCAGCGGCAATCCTCTGGTGTAGTACCGGGTGGCACCACGCAAGGTTGGAGCCAACCAGCACGATCAGGTCAGCCTCTTCGAGATCAGCGTAGGTGCCGGGCACTGTATCGGTGCCGAATGCGCGCCTGTGGCCAGCGACTGAGGAGGCCATGCACAGTCGTGAATTCGTGTCGATATTTGCCGACCCGATAAAGCCCTTCATCAGTTTGTTGGCGACGTAGTAGTCTTCGGTCAGCAGTTGCCCCGACACATAAAAGGCGACGCTGTCGGGACCGTGATCGCGAATGGCGGCGCTGAATTTTTCAGCCACCAGATCGAGCGTTTCATCCCACCCTGCATCACGCCCGCCGATTTGAGGGCTCAGAAGGCGTCCCTCAAGATCGATGGTTTGGCCCAGCGCAGAGCCTTTTGAGCACAACCGCCCATAATTCGCAGGATGGTCCGGATCACCCTTGATCGTGCCATCGGCCCCGGCAAGAACACCGCAGCCGACACCACAATACGGGCAGGTTGTTTGTGTCAGGTTCATGCAACGGCCATGCGTTTCAGGGACACCGCATTCAGATAGATCCGCCCATCGACTATCTTTGCTGGATAGGTCGCGACCTGACCCTTATCCTCACCCTGCACCGCCCCCGTTTCCAGCGATATTACCCAGTTGTGCAGCGGGCATGTCACAGCAGTCCCGTGCACGATGCCTTCCGCCAGAGGACCGTTCTTATGCGGGCATGCGTTATCAAGCGCATAGACCTCATCGTCGGCGGTCCGGAAAATCGCGACGCAACCATGCGCTGTTTTTACGAGGCGCGCACCACGTTGTGGCACGGCGTCAAGGGCAGCAATATTAATCCAGTCGCTCATTCCGCAGCCTCCAAAGATAGATTTGCAAGGGGTTGATAGGTTTCGGCTTTCGCAACGTGCTGTGCCCAGGGATCCTTGCGATAAACTGTCTGGGACAGATCGAAGCGGGCGACCAAAGCAGAGCGATTTTCGAGGTCGGCCACTTGTTCTTGAATCCACTCAAGCCCGACCTTCGACATCCACTTGTAGATACGATCCAGATACTTCGCATTCTCGCGATAAGATTGTGTGACCGCTTTGATGACGTCGATCACCTCATCCTCGGTTGCGACCTGACACAGCAGTTCCGTTTCCCGCACGTCCATGCCAGCGGCACCGCCAATGCTGATCTGATAGCCGCTATCGACGCAGATCACACCGATGTCCTTGCAGGTTGCTTCCGCGCAATTGCGCGGGCAGCCGGACACACCAAGTTTCAGCTTGTGCGGCGTCCAGGACCCCCAAAGGGTCTTTTCCAGCTTTATCCCAAGACCGGTACTGTCTTGGGTGCCAAACCGGCAATGGTCCGTTCCAACACAGGTTTTTACCGTGCGCAGGCCTTTGGAATAGGCGTGACCCGAGACCATGCCAGCCTTGTTCAGATCGCTCCAGATTGCAGGCAAGTCCTCGCCTTTCACGCCCAGCAAATCGATCCGTTGACCGCCTGTTACCTTCACGGTGGGAACCGAGAATTTTTCGGCCGCATCGGCAATCGCGCGCAGTTCGTCGGGTGTTGTAATCCCGCCCCACATACGAGGCACAACGCTGAATGTGCCGTCCTTTTGGATGTTTGCGTGTTTGCGTTCGTTGATGAACCGCGATTGCGGGTCGTCTTGATACTCCAGTGGCCAATCGGCCAGCAAATAGAAGTTCAGCGCAGGTCGGCAAACGTGGCATCCGCAAGAGGTTTTCCACCCGCATTCCTGCCAGACTGCTGGCATGGATTTTAGGCCCTGGCTTTTGATCATCCGGCGGACATCTTCGTGTGTCATATCGGTACAGGCACAGATTGACTGGGCCGCGGGCAGGACAAAGTCATCACCCAATGTAACCGCGAGAACCTGTTCGACCAGGCCGGTGCATGTGCCGCATGACCCTGACGCCTTGGTTGTGGCACGCACGGCGCCAAGGTCTGTCGCGCCTGCAGCGATTGCATCTTCAATCTGGCCCTTGCAAATGCCGTTGCAACCGCAGATTTCCGCGTCACGCGGTAAGGCTGCAACGGCTGAGAGCGGGTCCGAGGGGGCGCCCCCCTGAAAGGCGGGGCCAAAGATCAAAGTATCGCGCATCTCGGCGATATCGGTCTTGTCGCGGATCAGTCCAAAGAACCAATTGCTGTCGGCGGTATCGCCATACATCACCGCGCCAACAATGCGGTCGTTTTCGATTACAAGTCGGCGATAAACACCACGTGCCGGATCGCGAAAGACGATGTCCTCGCGCTCGTCCCCTTCGGCAAAGTCACCTGCAGAAAACAAGTCACATCCGGTGACTTTCAGCTTGGTCGAAAGTTCCTTTTGCACAAATTGCGCGGTCTCACCCAACAGAGTCTTGGCGGCAACCTTCGCTTGGTCATACAGAGGGGCGACCAGACCAAAGATAGCGCCGTCATGTTCAACACATTCACCTACGGCCAGAATATCAGGGTCAGACGTCACCATCTGGTCATCCACATGAATGGCTTTGCCGACGGCAAGTCCGGCCTCCTGACCCAGCTTCACGTTCGGGCGAATACCAACCGCCATAACCAGCAGATCGCACGGCAATTCTTCGCCGTCATCCACCAAAAGCGCGCGCACCTTGCCGTTTTCGCCCAGGATTTCTTTGGAATTTGTGGAGCAGCGAATGTTGATACCGCGATCAACCAGGGCTTTGCGCAGCAGGAACCCGGCGCTTTCGTCCAGTTGCCGGTCCATCAGGTGGCCGGTGATGTGCACCACGGTTACATCAAGACCGCGCAGACGCAGGCCGGCAGCGGCTTCCAGCCCGAGCAACCCGCCGCCAATCACCACGACCTTGCCACCGGGTTTTGCGCCGACGTCGATCATGGCTTGGGTGTCTTCCAGGTCGCGGTAGGCAATCACGCCGTCCAGATCATGGCCTGGCATGGGAATGATAAACGGGTCCGATCCGGTGCCGAACAATAGTTTGTCATAGGGCAGTTCATCGCCGTTTTCGGCGATCACGACCTTGCGTTCCCGATCCACGTTGGCGATCCGTTCGCCAAAGCGACAGGTCACCCCGTGGCCTTCGTACCACGCAGCGTCATGGGTGACGATTTCTTCATAGGTTTTTTCGCCGGACAGAACCGGCGACAACATGATGCGGTTATAGTTCCCGCGGGGTTCCGCATTGAAAAGTGTGACGTCATATGCGTTTGGATCCGCCTCAAAGAGGTGTTCCAGCGCGCGGCCCGTTGCCATTCCGGCTCCGATTACAATCAGTTTTTGCATGGGTCTCTCCTCAGCAATACCAAGCAACGATGTGAGACACCTCGCCTTGCGCATAAATTGGCATGGCGACGGCAGACTGATAGTCAGCGGTCGCTGGCGACGGTCCGGTTTCAACCACCGGCAGGCCTGTGCCCAGCACCTTGCCGATCAACCCTTGCCACGCCGTAACGCGCCGCTCCTTTTCGTCGTTCCATAGCGGGCCTTTTTGGCTGCAAATGCCGTCAAGCAACACGGCGGCAGTTTCCTTGCCGACCTTTGAGCTGCGGGCATCCCAGATTTCAAACCGCCGCGCGATAGGGGTGCCCAAGGCCGACAACAACGTCAGCACAAAGACTTTGCCGCCGGGCACGGGTATCGGCAGACCCAACCCCGTGGTGAGACCCGCCTGTCCCGCGCTTTCGGACCGGATAAATCCATAGCTCGATCCCAGATCGCGCATCAAAATCGGGGTCTTCGCTGACCAGACGCCGCCGGGCAAACCTTGTCCGCGCGGGAATTGGGTGTGCTGTGACACCCATTCAAAATGCTTGGCGGCCCCGTAATAGCCATCATCAAGCAACAGCAAACCATCATCTTCAGCCCAGACTTCGATCGCGCCTGTACGGGTGGCATCGTCACCGCACAGAACAACCAGAACTGCTTTCAGGGTATCGCGGTCAAAGATCGGAACCGCTACCGCACTGGTCAGGCCAACTTCTTTGGCTGCTTCGGTGCGTTTGAAGTATGACCCTTCGAATTTCTTCAACACGACAGGGCGTCCTTCGGCCCATGCCTTGCCCGGCAATCCTTCGCCTTTGGCAAAACTTTCTTTGCCCGACGCCGCAGCAAAGGAATCCAGCGTACCGTAATTCCCGGCATCCAAAACCAGCTTGTCGCCCTCAGGCACCCAAACTTCGGTGACTTCAATGAATGTGCGGGTGGTTGTTTCCATAACAGTATCCATTACGCGGCATCCTTGTCTTTTGTTTTTGAAGGGGTAGCGGGAGCTGTTTTGCTCTTGGCCCCGTGTTCATATTCTTCGAGGAAACTCAGCACTTGTTCGCGATACAGGTAGTAGTCGGGGTGCTCCAACAAGGCTTTGCGGGTGCGAGGCCGCGGCAGTTTCACATCCGTGATTTTCCCGATTGTGGCCTGTGGTCCGTTGGTCATCATGACCACGCGGTCGGCCAGCATGATCGCCTCATCCACGTCATGGGTGACGCAGATGGCGGTCACTTTGGTGCGCGACCACACCTCCATGAGCACCTCTTGCAACTCCCACCGGGTCAGGCTGTCGAGCATCCCGAACGGTTCGTCCAGCAACAGCAGTTTGGGCGACAGGGCAAAGGCGCGGGCGATGCCGACACGTTGCCTCATGCCGTTGGACATTGAGGATGCCAACTTGTCCATGCTGTCCCCCAAACCAACCCGCTCAAGGTAGTATTCGATCACGTCCTGACGCTCGGCCTGACTGGCTCTCGGGTAGACCTTGTGTACGCCGATGGCGACGTTCTCTTTGGCGGTCAGCCAAGGGAACAGATTGGGCGACTGGAATACAACGGCGCGTTCAGGATCAGCGCCGTTGACGTTCCAGCCATCCAAGCGGATTGCCCCTTTCGAGATCGGGTTAAGCCCCGCGGCCATGGTCAGTACAGTTGACTTGCCACAACCTGAATGCCCGATCAGGCTGATGAACTCGCCTTTGTTCACCTTGAGGTCAAAGTCCTCAACGACGGTGAGAGGCCCCTTGGGGGTCGGGTAAATCTTGTGCAGCTGAGAGAAGGTCAGATACCGTTCTTCCAGCCCGCCGGATTGTGCCTGCGCGACAGCTGCGGGAACCGAATGTATTGGCGTGACGTTTGGCAGCGAACGGGTTTCCTCAACCTTTGCCTCCATTCCCACATCCATCAGATATTTGGTGACTTGCGCGCGCAGCCGTTTGAACTCAACGTCGTGGTTCATCGCGCCACGTTCACGCGGGCGGGGGATGTTCACTGTGACCGGCTCCGCCAAAGTGCCGTTGGGATTCAACGGTATGATCCGGTCGGCGAGCAAAATCGCCTCATCCACATCATTGGTGATCAGGATGCAGGTCTTTTTGTCTGACTCCCAGATATCAAGGATTTCGTCCGCCAGATTGGCGCGCGTCAGCGCATCAAGAGCTGACAAAGGCTCATCCAGCAGCAGCATTTCAGGATTCATTGCCAAGGCACGGGCGACGGACACACGTTGACGCATCCCACCCGAAAGCTCTGCCGGACGCCGTGCAATCGCATGTGACAGGCCAACCATACCGACATAATGGGCAATTTTAGCTTGGCGTTCGGCTTTTGAGAGCTTTGGAAACACCGCATCCACGGCCAAACCCACGTTTCCACCGACCGTTAACCAAGGCATCAGGGAATAGCTTTGGAACACCAAACCGCGTTCCGGGCCCGGGCCAGTGATCGGGTTACCTTTGAACGTGACTGTGCCTCTGTCAGGCATTTCCAACCCGGCAATCAGGTTCATCAGTGTCGATTTTCCGGTGCCGGAAAAACCGAGGATGGCGACGAACTCGCCTTCCTCCACATCCAGATTGACACCTTTCAGCACCTCGGCGCGATGGGTGCCGACACCAAAACCTTTATTCACATTATTGAAGCTAAGGATATTCATATCGGCCTACCTGTTTTCGGAAAAGGTGAACATGGATTGCAAGGCGAACATCACGCGATCCAACAGGAAACCGATAATCCCGATGGTAAAGACGGCAACCATGATCTTGGCCAGCGATTGCGACGAGCCATTCTGAAACTCATCCCAGACGAATTTCCCGAGGCCGGGGTTCTGCGCCAGCATTTCGGCAGCAATCAGCACCATCCAGCCGACACCCAGCGACAGGCGAAGGCCAGTGAAAATCAACGGCAAAGCAGACGGCAAAACAAGCTTTACGATTTTGGAATAGGTGCTCATCTTCAGCACCTTGGAGACGCTGACCAAATCCTTATCGATCGAAGACACGCCCAATGCCGTGTTGATCAATGTCGGCCAAAGCGAGCACAACGTGACGGTGATCGCCGAGACCAGAAACGACTTTGTAAACATCCCGTCGTTGGTGGCGTAAACGGCCGAAACAATCATGGTGACGATGGGCAGCCACGCCAGGGGGCTGACAGGTTTGAAAATCTGAATGATCGGGTTGATCGCAGCGTTGGCTGTGGCGGACAGGCCGGCCATGATGCCCAACGGGATGGCGATCAGCGACCCGATCAGAAACCCGAAAAAGACGGTTTTGATCGATGTCCAGATTTGTTGATAATACGTCGGTTTGCCGGTGTAGACCCGTTCACGAACCTTGTCTTCCTGCCCGTTTGCGACCAGCTTTGCATTTCGCACATCTTGACGTTCGTAAAACGCCGCTTCTTTTTCGCGCTCGCGTACGGCGTCGGCGTTCAGGTTGATCGCCTGTTCCCAGACCTGCGCCGGTCCGGGGATCGCACCAAGGGAGGTTTGCACTGTGGGGGCCAATGCCGCCCAAGCACCTATAAAGATGGCTATTGCCAACAAAGGCACGCCCAGCAAACGCCAAATCTCGGACACTTGTGAACGTGGATTATCCCCCGCTGCTGCCTTCAAGACCGGTGTCAGCCATGCCAGCCCCAGCACTTGGAACCATGCATCGGCTTTGTTGATCCGCGTAAACAGGCGCGCGCGGCGGGCTTCGGTCTCAAGAGTATCTGGGTCAATGACTGTCATTTCGGAGCCTTCGGTTTAAGAAATTCAGTGAGAGTTCGCCCGCCGCGCAGCACACGGCGGGCAGATGCTTAGTTCAGGATTTCAGAACCAACGATCACCTGTTTGCCCTTGAGGCCGATTGGCAGGCTCTCAAGGTAGGCGTTCGGGGTACGGCCGTCATAGGCGATGCCATCAATGATATCTTCGGCTGGCGTCGGATCTTTGAAGCCGTCGCTGTCCCACGGGAAGTCGGCCTCATTTGCGAGATCCTCGTCTACCAGAAGGCGCGCAGCACTCAGATAGATGTCTGGACGATAGACGGACTTGGCGGTTTCAATGAACCATTCATCGGTCTGCGGCTCTGCAATCTGGCCCCAACGGCGCATCTGGGAAAGGTACCAGATCGCATCCGAGTAAAACGGGTAGGTCGCGTTGTAGCGAAAGAACACGTTGAAATCGGGAACATCGCGCACGTCGCCTTTTTCATATTCGAACGTGCCGGTCATCGAATTGGCGATGACGTCAGCATCCGCACCTACGTATTCAGAGCGCGAAAGGATTTCGACAGCCTCTTTTCGGTTGGCGTTTTCGTTTTCATCCAGCCAGATTGCCGCACGGATCAGAGCCTTGGTCAGCGCAATCGTGGTATTTGGGTTCTCTTCGGCAAATTCCGCAGAGATACCGAAGACTTTTTCCGGGTTGTTGCGCCACAATTCATAGTCGGTGATGACTGGCACGCCGATACCTTTGAACACGGCTTGCTGGTTCCATGGCTCACCCACGCAGTAGCCAAAGATTGTACCGGCTTCCATTGTTGACGGCATTTGTGGTGGTGGTGTCACGCTGAGGTAAACATCCGCACCGATCTGGCCGCTGACATCTTCGGGGGAATAATACCCCGGCTTCAATCCGCCGGCGGCGAGCCAATAGCGCAGTTCGTAATTATGTGTCGATACCGGGAAAACCATGCCCATGTTGAACGCAATGCCTTGGTCTTTGTAGTCTTCTACAACTGGTGCAAGGGCGGTAGCGCTGATCGGGTGCTGTGGCCGGCCGTCTTCCATGAGCGGGACATGGGGGCGCATCTTTTCCCAAATGTCATTGGAAACCGTGATGCCGTTACCGTTGAGATCCATTGAGAATGGCGTGATAATGTGCGCTTGAGTGCCATATCCGATGGTTGCGGCCAGCGGTTGACCCGCCAACATATGCGCACCGTCAAGTTGACCGTCGATCACGCCGTCCAGCAGGACTTTCCAGTTTGCCTGTGCCTCAAGAGTGACAAACAGACCTTCGTCTTCAAAATATCCGTTTTCATAGGCGACGGCCAGCGGAGCCATATCAGTAAGCTTGATAAACCCGAAAGTGAGCTCGTCTTTTTCCAGGTCCAGCATCTCGGCCATGACGGGGCTTGCGAGGAATGCAGTGGAGGCAAGAAGCCATTTGAATGTGTTCATAATTTAGATCCCTGTGGAAACGCAGAAAGCCGCACGGCTGCCACATGCGGGAGGAGGTGCATGCACAACCGAGCGGCTTTGCTCTTGAAGTCGGTAGCTGGCAACGTTGTCAGCCTGTACAGGCATCGTTGCCTTGAGATCATGATTGCCCGCCTGATCCCGTATCGCCAGATCAACCTTCGCATATGCAGCATTTTTCTGCCGCGATGCAGAATTTGCCTGTTATTTAGGCTGGATGGGACCGCCAAAGTCGAAAACCGCGCCATTAAAAAACCTATCGGGGCCCAGAATCATTTCGCCCATTGTCGAGGCAACAGCAGTCGGGACGGCCATTTTACCCTCAACTTTTTCCGATGCACCGGGCATATCTGCACCGATTGACGCCAACGCATCGCGGTACATGTCACTCCGAAAACAGGCGCGCGCGGTCTTGCGTGCATCATCCCGATCAAGGCCATGCCAGCGTGACAGAACGTCCGCAATCCAGCTCGCCTGACTGCGCCATGGAAAGTTGGCTGCGCCTCTGTGAAAGCCCAGAAACAGATCAGCCTTTCTTGGTTTCTGGCCAAGCTTTGTAACGATCCGGCGCGTGAGCGCGGGATCAATTGCATGATCAGGTAGATCCAAATGCTGGGTTCGGGCAAGGATCTCAACCGCGAGTGGCGTATTTTCGGGTTGATCGAGCCAATTCGCCGCCTTGTAAATCGCGCGGATCATCGAGTGGCATAATTCGGGGTTTTGCGTCACCCAATCGTGCCGCGCTCCCAGAACCTTCTCTGGTGCAAATTCCCAGATGCTGGAACCGGGTAAAATAAGTGTCGCTTCGCTTTGTTGCACAGCGACTGATCCCCAAGGTTCGCCCACACAAAACATATCAATCGCGCCATTTCTCACCGCATCAGCCATTTGCGGTGGTGGCACGGTCACAATCTCTATCTGTTCAGGCAATGATCCGGGGGACTGCGACAACCACGTCTCAAGCAACATGCGATGCATGGAAAACGGGAACGGTACAGCAATGCGCAGGCGCTGCGGTGCTGCCTCGAGAATTGCTTTTGACGTTGGTTGTGGATTGTCAAAACTGTTGGTCCAACCGGTAGCCCGCATTTTGCAATCCAGATCAGCCGAGACGCCGATCACGGTTCCATTGACGGACAGAACCATAAGCGCATCAATCTGCGACGGTATCCCGCCCAGACCCAATGACATCGCAACCGGCATCGGCGAGAGCATATGCGCAAAGTCGATCTGCCCGAACGCAAGCCTGTCGCGCAAAGCTGACCATGACGGCTGTTTCATCAGGATCAGGTCAAGCCCTTCCTGTGCGGCAAACGTCAGTTCCTTGGCGATAATCAGCGGAGCGCAATCCACAAGCGGAAGATAACCGCAATGAATTTGAGTTGTTTTCATTGCAACAATTCCGCAGACGTGACCAAGGCTGCTGCGACATCAATCACTTTGCGCCCCTGATCCATCGCCGTCTTGCGCAAGAGGTTGTAGGCCTCGTCCTCGGGAATTTTGCGCGCAAGCATCAAGAGCCCCTTTGCGCGATCAATTGTTTTTCGGTCCGACAGCGCCTGTTTGGCCGCGTCCAGTTCTGACTGCATCTTGGTAATCATTCTGAAACGGGCAATTGCAATCTCAAGGACAGGTTTGATGCGGTCCTTTTGCAGGCCATTCACGACATAGGCACTCAGCCCCGCCGAAATGGCCGCCTGCGTCATAACTTCGTCGGTTTGATCAACAAACATCGCGACAGGCCGGTCGCGTGCATTGGACACGAGGCTCAAATGCTCGAGCGTATCACGGTCGGGATTTGTGAGGTCGATCAATATGATATCGGGGTCTTGCTGCTTGACAGTTGTTTCAAGAGCCTCTGCCGACCCAACGACAGTTACATCATTCCAGCCACCATCCTTGAGCGCGTCGACGATGTCGCTTGCTTTTGCCTGGTCAAGTTCGACCACGAGTATTTTCAGGTCTTTTTGCACGCTGATCAGCTATCTGCATTTTGAGGACAGGTGCCATACGCTCGGTCCAGTACAGCAACAGACACTGTTCTATGCCTTGGAAAATTGCGATCCGGCCAATGCCTGCCTAAAGGATACGCGCAATGCGAAGGAAAGTGGAGGAATGTGAATCGACACCGCAGCAGAGCATAACGATAGGCGGATCCGATAGGGAGCTAATGAAATCACATCCCGATCCTGTACAGAACAGGCGCTCGTCGGATTGCTGCACATAGGGCGTGTTGCTTCTACTCTGAGCCAACAAGCGGGACATCATACTTTGGGCATCCCTTTTGGCCGCATCAGGCGTTTTTGCGCGGCAATCCTGAAGGGGGCGTTTGGTGCGCCATAGCCCCGATATCCATTTTTACGCTGCACGATTTCAAAGAACATCCCGCCTGCATAGGGTCGTGAGTAGAATTGAAAGAATGCGCCAAAGGCATCCTCATCATAGAGGATGTTTCCCGCCCTCAACCGGTTGAGCAATTCAGGTGTGAGATCGAAGCGGGTGGTCAGATCGGCATAATAATTGTCCGACATCGGTAGCGGCTTGAATCCGTGTTCTGCCAAAGCGTCAGAGGTTGCAAAGACATCATCGGTTGCCAGCGCGATATGCTGAACAGATGCACCAAAACTGTCGGCAAGGAAATTGCCCGCCATTGTGCGATGGGTTTCAGCCCCGTTCAAGGTAATCCGAAAGGCACCGTCGGGCGTTTCCAATGCTTGACTGCGCACCAACCCGTCCGGGTCTACAACATCGACCATCGGAGATTTCTGCATCTCGAAAAGCGTTGTGTAGAAAAGCGACCAACTAAGCATCTCGTCATAGCTCATTGTCTGGGCGAGATGGTCGATCCTCTGCAGGCCGGCACCTTCTGAAACGCCACCGTCGGTTTCGAATTCAACACTCCAGACGTTGCTTAATCCGCTTGCCTCATCGATGAAATGAAGCACGCTGCCACTGAGACCGCGGATCGCGGGGATGTCGAGTTCGCCAGGTCCGATGGGCTGCGAGAACGGTTGTGCGCCAAGGCCGGTAGCGCGCGATACAGTTTTTGCGGCGTCCTTAACCGACAAACCAACATCGCATACTGTTGTGCCGTGCATGGCGTAAGCGTTGCTGGCATAGCCGGTCGTTTCGCGGTTAACGACTATGCGAATGTCGCCTTGCGTCCAAAGCGCAAGTTTCTTGGCAATATGCTGACCTGCCTTCGCAAAACCCAATGCCTCCAACATCGCCTCGAGTGCGTTGGCCTCATCGCCTTGTGTTGCAAATTCAACGAATGAGACGCCGTCAACTACAGCACGCTTGGGCATCGCGACGAGATCAAGCATCGCGCCGCGTTCATCGCGCTTGACGTCATCCAAAAGCGCGATGAGGGAGCGATGCCCGTCCTTTGCGATGGTCTTTGGACGTCCGCCTCGAAACTGATCGTTGAAAATCTCGAGTGAAACGGGTCCGGAATATCCAGTCGCAACCACAGCGCGCATGAAGTCGGTAACCGCAAGATCACCTTCACCGGGCATGTTACGGAAATGGCGGGACCAGTAGAGTAAATCCATGTCAATTAAAGGGGCATCGGCCAATTGCACAAAGAAAATCTTGTCCCCGGGGATGCGACGGATGGTTTCTGGATCGATTTTTCGCGAAAGCGTATGAAAACTGTCGAGGATGAGCCCGACATTGTTGTGGTCAGCGCGTCGCACAATTTCCCAAGCGTCGCGATGGTCGTTCACATGTCGACCCCAGGCAAGCGCCTCGTACCCAACGCGCAGCCCGCGTTTTGCTGCCCGTTCGCCGATTTCGTGGAAATCGGCCGCAGCACGATCAATGCCGCCCATGGCCTCTGCGTGGCAGGATGAACAGACGAGCATAAGGTCGGTCCCAAGCTCCTGCATCAGGTCGAACTTTCGTTCGGCGCGATCAAAGGCCTTGGTCCGCAAAGGCTCTGGCAGGCCTTCAAAATCGCGGAAGGGTTGGAATAATGTGATCTCCAACCCCATGGACCGTATCAAGTCACCAACGTCGCGCGGGTTGCCGTCGTGGGCGATGAAGTCTTGCTCAAAAATCTCGATGCCGTCGAAACCGGCTTCTGCTATGGCGTCAAGTTTTTCTGGCAGGTTCCCCGAAATCGATACCGTTGCGATCGACGTTTTCATAGATCATCCTCCTGTATGGCGGCCCTTAGGGCTGCCATGTCCAACGCAATGCCGGTGAAGATGTCCCATGCATCGATGCCTTGGCCGAAGAACAGCTCATACCCTGAAATGACGGTCAGGCCTTGCGCCAATGCGTCTTGGAGGAACTTGGTTTCAACGGGCGTATAGACCGCATCAAAGGCCCAGTGCGCCCCTGCCATTGCTGATTGAGGCAGGGGCGTGCCGCCAATACCGACCATGCCGAGCGGAGTGCAGTTGATGATACCGTCCGCGCCCGTGGCGGCAACAATCGGATCTGTGGCGATTTCGATTTGTGTTGCGGTTCCGGCGTCACGTAGCGCCGCTGCCAGCCCCTGCGCCTTGGCGATATCCAGATCAACGCAGCGGATGGTTTTTGCATTCAGACCAAGCAACCCGAAAGCAACTGCTTTTCCGACACCGCCCGTGCCAATCAGGCAGACCGTGCCGGGCAAGGTCTGACCCATGATTGCGCGATATGCAGACATGAAACCGCTGTAGTCGGTGTTGAAACCCTGCGGACCTGAAGGATCGAAGACAACTGTGTTGACCGCGCCGATCGCCTTGACCAAGGGGTCGCTGACTATGACTTTTCGCGTGACCTGCTCCTTATAAGGATAGGTCACGTTTATTCCTCGAAAACCGGCATTGCGGGCCTGTTCGAAGGTTTCATCGAATGTCAGCTCCAGGTCTTTGGGGATGAGCCTGTCGTAAGTCACCTCAAGACCGGCCAGCTGCCCGGCAGTACGGTGAAGTCTTGGTGATTTTGACCGGGTGATGTTATCCCCGATCAATCCCAGCTTGATTGGTTTTGCCAGCGTTTCGGTCATGACGTCGCCTTTTCAAAGATGCGGGATTTCGCAGAGCGCCAAAGGGGCGTCTGGCTGACAAAAATCAGGATCACAGCCATGAACAGAGTCAGTGAAAGCGGGCTGGTGATGATGCCGTGAAAGAAGCGTCCAAGGTCTTCACGCTCCGAGATGATCGCGCGCCGCCAGTTTTCATCCAGCAGCCGTGACAGGATTACCCCAAGGATGACTGGGCCAAGCGGATAACCGTAATGGCGCATGAAGTAGCCAAAAACCCCGAAACCAAGCATCCAATAAACATCTGTGATCGAGTTGTTGACGGCATAGGCCCCGACGATCGACAGCAGGAAAATAAGCGGAATAATAATGGAGCGCGGCATTTCAACGATCTTTGTGAAAACCTTGATGCCGGTCAGGCCAAAGATGAGCATAAAGACGTTTGCAGTCATCAATGCGCCTACGATGAACCAGAACATGTCAGGCTGATCGACCATCAGCATGGGCCCGGGATTCAATCCATGAATAAACAGAGCCCCGATCATGATCGCTGTGACAGCATCGCCCGGAATGCCCAAAGTCATCATCGGGATGAACGCCCCGCCCACGGCTGCATTGTTGGCTGTCTCGGGTGCCACAAGACCTTCCATCGCGCCTTTGCCAAAGGGCACTTTGGGGTTCTTGGTCACCCGTTTTGCGTGATCATACGCCATCAGTGCCGCAATATCGCCACCGGTTCCGGGGAGTGCGCCGATAATCACGCCAATGGTTGATGTCTGGAGTGACAGAGGGAGATACTTTTTTATCGTTCCAAAAGACGGAACGATCTTTGTGATTTTTTGCCGCACAGCAGTCTTGTTCACGTTCTGAAGCTGCAACAACGCCTCGGAGACCCCGAACATGCCAATCATCACGGCGATAAAGGAAATTCCGCCTTCCATGATCTGGAGATCGAAGGTGAAGCGTCCGGTAAATGTCAGAGGGTCTCGGCCAACGGCACCGATGGCGATGCCAAGCGCGCCTGCAAAGATTCCCTTGACCAGACTTCCGCTGGATAGCGATCCAACCAGAAGGATGCCGAGAACGGCCAGCAACATATAGTCACGCGGTTGGAATGTCAGCGCGAAACCCGACACCAGTGGGGCGGCGACGGCCAAAACGATAATACCGATCAGCCCACCAAAAAACGACATGACTGTGGTGACGCCAATCGCCTGCCCGGCCTCTCCCCGCTGTGCCATGGGATAGCCATCCATCGCGGTGGCAATCGCTGAAGGCGCGCCGGGAATGTTCAGCAAAATCGCGGTTCGGGATCCACCGTAAACACCGCCCATGTAAATACCGACCATGAGCGAGATTGCGGGATAGACATCCCATGAGAAAGTGAACGAGATCAGGATCGAGACGGCCATGGTCACCGACAGTCCGGGAATCGCGCCGATATAGATACCTGCGAACGTGCCGACGCCAACAAGCAACAGCAGTTGCGGCTGGGTGAATATGGTTAAAATTGCGAGAAGGGTTTCCATCACGATGCGCCCCTGGACAAGAGATTGCGGAAAATTTGTATAAACTCAGCCTCTGGCACGATGCCGGCAGGCAATAGAACGGTGAACACGACGCGGAAGACGATCCAGATCAGCACCAGCGATCCAAGTGCCACCAAAAAGGTGTAGCCCCAGCCTTTGCGCGCCAGAACCTTGATGCCGACGATCAGAAACAGTGCAGCCGTGGGCAGAAAACCAATGGGTTTCAACATCGTCCCGAAGATCACAAGAAATCCGATGAATAGGATAACGAGGATCGGAAGAATGTCCTTTGAAAAGCTCTCCGAGGTGATTACTGGAAGGCGCGCTGTTTTGAGCGCGACGATCCCTGCAGAAATCATCATGGCAAGGGTTGTTGCCATCGGGACCGAGCCTGGCGCCGATAGGGCGTCAAATCCAGAAATTCCATAGGCGCTGTAGAGCAGGAGCAGGCTCGCGAAAGTCAGGATGAGTGCGAAAGCCAACTCTCCCGGTCGGCGCTTCTGCGTATATCCACCGGGTGTCGCGTCCGATGTGCAGTCGTGGTGGTCGTTGTCGCCTCTGAATTCCGGTTCCATGATCCTGTCCTCCCGTTGAAATACACCGGGCTCCTCTCCCGGAACGCACAGCGCCGCCCAGCCTTGAGGCGCGGGCGGCGCCAAGTCTGGCGGGCCGATCAGCCCGCCCACCGACAATGTCGGGTCTTAGTTGGCCGGACGGCCGATGCCGAACTCTTCCGGCGACGATTTGGTCAGGCCAGCGTCTTGCAAGAGCCATGCGGTGCCCTGCTGCCATTTGGACAGGAAGGCATTCGCTTCATCACCGGAAATGCCCATCATAGTGAAGCCACGGTTGTTCATCAGCTCGACGAAGTCGGGATGCTGTGCACCGGTCGCATAGGCCGCGCTGAGTTTAGCAATAACATCATCCGGCGTGCCTTTTGGCACGAAAACTCCAAAGAACGGACCCCAAGGCAGATAGGTGCTGTACCCGTCGTTGAATGTGGTCACGGCAGGCACTTCTGGCAATTGTTCGCTTGCAGCGACATCGAAAACAGCAAGCGGCTTCATATTGCCGGCGCGGATGCCCTCGATTGCAGCGCCCAAGACGGCAGGCATCACGTCGATCGCACCACCCTGCAGTGCGGTCAGGGCAGGGCCGTCACCGTCATAAGGAACAGCGATAACATCCAATTCACCTTCGATCGTGTTGATCATCGCGGTGATCACGGAGGGCACGCCGCCGGGGCCGGTGGTGCCGAAACGAACTTCGCCCGGATTGGCTTTGATATGCGCCATCATGCCGGCGTAATCATCGAACGGGGCGTCTTTGTTGGCGACGAGAATCGGTGTGCCGCGGGCCAGAATATTGATCGGGACAAACTCACTGTAGTCTTTGTCACCGAGACCCATGATCTTGTAGAGCATCGGGTTTTCAGCGCCCATCAAAACAGTGTAGCCGTCTGCCTCTGCATCCGCCACATAGTTGAGCGCGATCGCACCAACAGCTCCGGTCATGTTCTGCATCACGACAGTCCCGCCGAGCGCTTCTTCTGCGTGCGGTGTAACTGAGCGCATAACGGTATCTGTGGAACCGCCTGCGCCCCACTGGATAATCCCCTGAATTTCTTTGGTCGGGTATTCCTGTGCATGTGCGAAAGATGCAGTCAGTCCAAGCGCGACAAGTGCGCCCATCAATTTACGAGACATTCTAGTCCTCCCTAGTATTTGTTTGGTCGCCGATTCGCTCCTCGCATCGACAATCACGATCCCTTTTATGTACCTGCGGGTTAATTTGTCAATTAAAATGTACCTGAGGGTTAAATTCGTGCTATCCACTCATGGAATCACATCGTAGCGGAGGCGAGGCATATGGACGGAAATACAAAAACCGCGCCGAAAAAGCGCAAGACATCGTGGAAAAAGGATCCGGAGGCCGTCAAGGAAGATATACTGGCGGTCGCAACAGACGAGTTTGCAGCACATGGATTGTCCGGCGCGAACATCAACGAAATCGCCGAGAAGACGTCGACCTCCAAGCGGATGATCTACTACTATTTTGGCGACAAGGAAGGCCTCTATTGTCAGGTACTTCAACGCGTCTATGCCTCATTGCGTAATAGTGAGGACAAGCTGAATGTTAGGGGACTGGATCCAGTCGCTGCGTTAAGGCGACTGGTCGAAGCGACGTTTGAGGCGCACGCAAAATCACCTCAGTTTATCCGACTTGTGATGATCGAAAACATACATAACGCCGAATACTTGCGTAAATCGGAAATTGTTCCAAAGCTGAACCGGTCGATCATCGAAAAGCTGGAAGAGGTATGTGAGCGTGGCAAGGCCGAAGGTGTGTTCCGGAAGGGGACGGACGCACTGCAGCTTCACTGGCTGATCAGTTCGTTCAGTTTCTACAACGTATCAAACCGCGCCACCTTCTCGGCCTCTTTTGGTCCGTCTCTTTATACCAGCAAGTCACAGGACGTGCTGAAGTTGCGGGCCGCAGATATGGTTCTGGCGGCGGTTGTCATCGGTCATGAACCGGTGTCATGGGACGCGCATGACGATTAAGGCGGGCCTTGATATAATTGTCATCGGTTCAAGTGCTGCGGGACTTTCCGCAGCGGTCACAGCCGCACATGGAGGAATTGGATCCTCCGCTCACCCATCTAAGCCTTGTTCTGCGCAATACCTTCGACGCGCACAAAGTGACAGCGTTCTTATCGAATGCGCCAGGCGATCTGAGCGATCCTTATAATATTAAAGCGTTCAGTTTGTACTGAACACTTTGATTGACTTGCGAGCGAAGTGGTGTCAGTTGGCCTTGAAAATGCTTCACGGCATAAGGCCTATTCTCGAGATGGAGAACCAATGTTGAACCGCTCCAACGGACTTCGGATATCATTGTGCACGCGAATTCTGCTGCACGTCTTTTTGTGCGCCGCAGCACTCGCTTTGTTGCCCGCAGCTGTCATGGCTGAAACCAGCGATCCAAATCTATCGCAGGACGTAGCGATCGCGTCGGTCACAGTGGCGCCTGTCGTCGAGGCCCGGATCATAGGTCAGGTGGCTGTTTCGGGTACCTTGGTGCCCCGCCAAGAGGTGCTGATTTACCCGCAGGTGAATGGATCGACGATTGACAGTCTGGCAGTGGATATCGGGGATATGGTCGAGGAAGGCGCGGTTCTTGCCACCTTGAATGCCAGCACTTTGATGGCGCAACTGGCACAGGCCAAAGCCGAATATTCCCGAGCCGAGGCAAGCATCAGTCAGGCCAAGAGCCAGATTGCGTCTGCAAAGGCGACCTCGACGCGTACAGCCTCAGCGCTGGAACGGTCGCAGAAATTGAGGGAGGCTGGAACAGCCACTCAGGCCAGCCTTGATCAGGCACTGGCAGATTCCCAAACGGCAGATGCTGCGTTTGAGTCTGCCCAGGACGGCCTCTTGGTCGCCCGCGCACAATTGCAACAAGCCCAAGCACAGCTTGATATTGCGCAGCTAAATCTGGATCGTGCTTCGCTTCGCGCGCCAGTGGCGGGCCTGATTTCGGCGCGCAACGGTCAGATTGGCGCAATTGCAGCCTCGGGTGGCGAGCCAATCTTTCGCATTATCACCGATGGCATTGTCGAGGTGAAGGCAGAGGTGATCGAATCCGCACTGGGCCAGATCACCGTAGGTGATCCTGTAGCGCTCAAGGTTTCAGGCGCGGGAGAAATAGCCGGCACCGTCAGGCGCATCTCGCCCACGGTAGACCCGGTCAATCGGCTGGGAACGATCCGCATTGATGTCGCCGGTCAAACCGGTTTGCGCTCTGGTGTCTTTGCCAACGGGTTGATCACTGTCCAAGACCGTATGTCTTTGACCGTCCCAACTTCGGCGGTTCTGATAGATTCCGGAGGTACTTTTGTTCTGGTCGTCAAAGACAATATTCTGGAAAAACGTGCGGTCACCGCCGGGTTGATCTGGAAGGGCCTTCGCGAGGTTTTCGAGGGGGTCACGGAAGGCGAAATTGTGGTCGCCAAAGCCGGCGCATTCTTTGGCGATGGCGACCGGGTCAATCCGATCTTTTCGGACAAGGAAGTGGCGCAAGGGGCTACCGAATGAACATGTCGACTTGGGCCATCCGAAAGCCTGTTCCATCACTCGCATTGTTTCTTGTGCTGGTCATCGTGGGTATGGTCAGCTTTTTCCGGCTGCCAGTTACCCAGTTTCCCAACATCGATATTCCCATTGTCACGGTCAATATCGGTCAGGCCGGTGCTGCCCCGTCCGAAATAGCAAACCAAATCGTCAAACCGGTGGAAAGTGCCGTCTTTGATGTTACCGGCGTAAATCATGTCTCGGCTACTGCAACGGATGGTTCTGCAACGATTACGATTGAATTCGATCTGGAGGTTGATACCGACCGCGCCCTGAACGACGTCAAGGACGCGATCGCAGGCGTGCGAAGTGATCTGCCCGACAGCATTACAGAGCCAAACATCCAGCGCGTTGATGTCACTGGCACGCCGATCCTGACCTATGCAGTCTCTGACCCGACGCAGACCATTGAAGAACTTTCCTATTTTGTTGACGAAGTCGTCGCTCGGGATCTGACTGGCGAAAACGGTGTCGGCAAGGTCACACGGATTGGCGGTGGCGATGAGGCCATTCAAGTCGAATTGGACCCAAACCGTCTTATTGCACTGGGCATCACCGCAGCCGACGTAAACCGGCAGCTTTTGCAAAACAACATTGATCTGGGCGGCGGTTCTGGCGATCTCGCCGGGCAGGAATACTCGATCCGGTCCTTGGGCAGCGCCGCCACAATTGACGACCTTGCGTCAATTCCTGTGACACTTGGCTCGGGTCACACGGTGCGGTTGGATCAGTTGGGCACGGTATCTTACGGCGCAACCGAAACCGAGTCCTTTGCGATGTTCAACGGTCAGCCTGTTGTGGCGTTTGGCGTGTTTCGCGCAACCGGAGCCAGTGATTTGACGGCTGGTGACAACGCCAAGGAGCGGCTGTCGGCCTTAGGCGAAAGCTATCCAAACATTACCTTCTCGCTGATCGACGACGCGACAGTCTACACCGAAGGCAACTACCACTCTGCGATGGATACGCTTTATGAGGGCGCGGCGCTGGCAATAATCGTGGTATTCCTGTTCCTGAAAAACTGGCGTGCGACAATCATCACCGCAGTTGCCCTGCCGCTGTCGATCATCCCCACCTTCATCGTGATGAACTACCTCGGGTTTTCGTTGAACACCGTGTCGCTTTTGGGGATCACGCTGGTCACCGGTATTCTGGTGGATGATGCGATTGTAGAAATCGAAAATATCGTGCGCCACATCCAGATGGGCAAACCCGCCTACGAGGCGTCCGAGGAAGCCGCATCCGAGATTGGCACAACCGTGATCGCCATCAGTCTTACCATTGTTGCGGTCTTTGCGCCTGTCAGTTTTATGTCGGGTATTGCAGGTCAGTATTTCAAGCAGTTCGGCCTGACAGTTGCCGTCGCAGTGTTGTTTTCCTTGCTGGTGGCGCGTCTGATCACACCGATGATGGCCGCTTACATTCTGCGCGACGGGATCGCGCCGGAGGAAGAGAAAGACGGCTTTTTGATGCGTGCCTATATCCGCGTTCTGCGCTGGACATTGCACAACCGGCTGATCACGTTGATCTTTGGCGTTTGCATTTTCGCCGCTTCGATTTTTTCCGCTACGTTGTTGCCCACGGAATTTGTCCCGCCCTCTGACACAGGCCGCGCGTCCGTATCTGTTGAACTGCCGCCGGGATCGCTTATGGATGAGACCCGCGCCGTGTCGCGCCGTGTGACGGAAATCGTTCGCACGATGCCGGAAGTAAACTCTGTTTTTGTCGATGGCCAAGACACCGCCGCGACAATCCGCATCGGGTTCGGCTCCAAATCAGATCGGGAGCGCAGTTCTTTTGACATCATTGACGAAATGAAAGTGCTACTGGCCCCCATCGCTGACGTGCGTCTGTATGTGCTATCCGAAAACGGCACGCGCGATCTGTCGATCAGTGTTCTGGGAGACAATGTTGAAGCAACCACGGCTGCGGCAACCGCCATTGTCGAAGCGATGAACAATTTGCCCGAAATCGTAAGAGCGTCAAGCGAGGCCTCATTGCTCAGACCCGAAATCCAGATCACGCCCCGGCCTGAACTTGCTGCCGAGATGGGGATCACCTCTGCGGCACTTGCGTCGACATTGAGGATCGCTACTATCGGCGAAACGGGTGCTAATGTCGCGAAATTCAACACGGGCGAGCGTCAAATTCCTATCGTTGTACGTCTGGAACAGGACGTGCGGGAAGACCTGTTCCGTATGCAGGGTCTCCGGATAGCAAGCACCACGGGTGCACCTGTGCCGCTAGGGGTTGTTGCTGATCTCGCGTTGTCCACGGGGCCCACGTCGATCCAGCGTTATGACCGGCAATACCGGACAACGGTGGAGGCTGATATTGCCGACGGCTTCCTGCTTGGGTCCGCAACGCAATCCGTGAATGAGTTGCCCATCGCAAAAAACATGCCTGAGGGCACGTCCATTCAGGCGGGTGGCGATGCGGAAATCATGGGTGAGGTCTTTACCCAGTTCGGCTTTGCAATGGGGGCCGGCATCCTCCTGGTCTATGTTGTTTTGGTTCTGCTCTTTTCCAGTTTTGTCACGCCTGCCACCATTCTACTGTCGCTGCCCCTTGCGATTGGTGGCGCGATCTTTGCGCTATACATGTACGGCGCGGGGATCGGCCTTTCTGTTGTGATCGGTTTTTTGATGCTCATGGGGATTGTCACGAAGAACGCGATCATGCTTGTCGAATTTGCGCTTGAAGCGATGAAGGATGGCGTATCAAAGAGTGACGCGATGATCGACGCTGGCCACAAGCGTGCGCGGCCCATCATTATGACGACAATCGCCATGACGGCCGGCATGGTACCCAGCGCCATGGCAATTGGTGAAGGTGGCGAGTTCCGGGCGCCCATGGCTATTGCTGTGATCGGCGGATTGTTGTTATCGACTGTCCTGTCATTGCTCTTTGTACCGTCGCTATTCAGTGTGATTGATGGTTTGAAAACGCGCAGCAGGTGGGCACTTGTGACCGTGCTGGGTGCAAACCGGCCGAGGCAAGCATGATGATCTGCCTAACAATGACGCGGGGTCTGTCAAAGTGACCAAGCCTATCGAACAAACACGTAGAGAGTTTATCGAAAAGATTGGCCTGATTGCGCAGGTCGATGGTTTGCCAAGGATTGCAGGGCGGGTTCTGGGGTTGCTGGTTTGGGATGGTGAAGCCGTTGCGTTTGGCGATATCGCCAGCCAGCTTTTGGTCAGCCGCGGCAGCGTGAGTGCTGCTACGCGAATTTTGGAGGACCGTCGCCTGATCAAGAGAACCACAAGAGCTGGTGATCGGCAGTATTTCTTCCAACTGTCCGAAAGGCCGTACGAAAGCATGATGGAAGGTATCGCTAGCAGTCTTGCACTGAACCAAAAAGATATTGACGAGACCGTGGCGGAAATACCGGAGGAAGAAGCAGAAATAAAAGCGCGTATCACAGAATACTCCCGCTTTTATCAAGGCCTGTCAAAGGCCGTAAGCACGATGATCAACGAGATGGGTTAGATAATTCCAGTACGCGGCTGGGCAGTCTTGTCGGATGCATGGCCCAGCTGGGGCAGGAATTGATACTCGGAACCCAATCTGCTGCATGGGCTGAGAATCAAGAAAAGTGGCGAGCTTTTCGCGAAGGGATACCTTTAGTTGAGAACCTGCCCATGAGTTGACCCGGTACAGCATTATGCAAGCTCGAGTAAACTTGAACATAAGAACAAAGGGCAAACCAATGGGTGGAACTGAGGGTGGACTGACGATGCGATCCAACACCCAAGCTGTAATAATGTTCAATTTTACGGAAATATTGGTGCCCAGAAGAGGACTCGAACCTCCACACCGTTGCCAGTACTAGCACCTGAAGCTAGCGCGTCTACCATTCCGCCACCTGGGCACGTTTGGGTCAATTAAGCGT
>JBARUV010000337.1:0-7489 GCA_049645905.1 Sulfitobacter sp. | reverse complement strand
GCGCCTCGATCATATCAGTGGCGATGAAACCCGGCGCAATGGCGTTTACAGTCACGTTAAAACGGCCCTGCTCCATCCCCAGTGCACGGGTGAACCCAATGATGCCAGCCTTGGCCGCCGCATAGTTGGTCTGCCCCGGATTGCCGAGATAGGCGCGCGACGAGATGTTCACCACCCGGCCCCATTTCTGCTCCATAAAGTGCGGCACGACGGCGCGCGAACAGTTATAGGCACCCTTCAGGATTACGCCGACAACGGCGTCCCAATCCTGTGCGGGCATCTTGGTGATGTAATTGTCGCGGGGGAACCCGGCATTGTTGACAAGAATATGAACAGCGCCAAATTCCTCGATTGTGCGCGCAACAAGCGCATCAACCTGCGCCTCGTCCGTGACATCGCAGGCAATGCCAATGGCGGCAAAGCCGTCAGCTTCAAGCGCGGCGCGCGTGGCCTCAGTGGTTTTGGGGTCAATATCGGTGATCACCACCTTTGCCCCCTCCTTTGCCAGCGCGCGCGCTGTTACTGCACCGATCCCGCGTCCCGATCCGGTAACGATGGCCACCTTGTTCTTTAGTCCCAGTTCCAAATTTAGCTCCTTCAGATTTTCAGAATTCGCCCGAAAACACAGTCACGATTTCGGGAAAGAATGCGATCAGGGCCAAGACCGCGAACTCTGCCAATACAAAAGGCAGAACCCCGACAAAGACCCGCTTGAGCGGCACGCCAGTGATCGAGCTTGCAACAAACACATTCATCCCGATGGGCGGAGTAATCAGTCCGATTTCGACGGTCTTGGTGATCAGGATGCCGAACCAGATCGGTGAATAGCCAAGTTCCATCACCATCGGGAAGACGATAGGCATGGTCAGGATCAGGATGGCCAGCTGGTCCATGACGCAGCCCAGCAGGATGTAGATCACAATCAGGATCAGGATCACCATTCCCGGCCCGATCTCCAGCCCCTGCACAAATGAAACCAGCGCCTGTGGTGCCATGGTGAGGGTGACGAAATAGCCAAAGATATGCGCGCCGATGATGATGCTGAAAATCATCGCGGTGGGATGCGTGGTGCGTTCGAGCGCGCCCATGAAGTCGCGCCAGCCCATCCGTCTCAGCATCACTGCAGCGATCATGACCGCACCGAAACAACCCACTGCAGCGGCCTCAGTAACGGTAACGGCACCGGAATAGATTCCGGACACGATAAAGACGAACAAGAGCACCACCGGCCAAAGCTCGCGCAGCGACGCAAAGCGCGCGCGCCAGCTGTGGCTTTGTACCGGCGGTGCGAGATCGCGATTTATAGTCGCCCATGCCATTGTGATGCCAGCAAAACTGAGCGCGGTGATAAGACCCGGCAGAATGCCCGCAATGAACAATCCGCCAATCGAGGTTTCGGTGATGATACCATAGACCATCAGCACGACCGAGGGCGGGATCATGATCGAAAGCGTGCCTGCTGCCGCCACCGTACCCACGATCATGCCCCGGTCATAACCATATTTCTCGGCTTCCGGTGCAACGGTACGGGCCATCGTGGCCGTGGCGGCGGTGGATGAACCTGACACGGCACCAAAACCCGCGCTGGTGAAAACCGTGGCAACCGCCAGCCCGCCGGGAAGGTGACCCACCCATCTGTTGGCTGCGCGGAACATATCTGACGATATCCGGCTGGCCGACAATATCTCGGCCATCAGGATGAACAGGGGGATGGCGGTAAGCAACCATGATGCGGTGTTGCGATAGGGGGCGACCGACAAGATCCCAAGTGCCAGATTGAGACCCCCGATCAGATAAAGGCCGACAGTGCCGGCGATGCCCATTGCAAAACCAATCGGCATCCCGATGGCAAGAAGCACCGCGAGCAGCAGTGACACAGGTCCAAGAAATTCCATATTCAGATTGCCCGATCCGTTGTTCCGCGAAGCCGTTGCACGTCGCCGGCCGCATTCACGAGAAGACGCAGAACAATCAGCAGGCAGCCGATTGGCGCGATCACGAGGGTGGTGACAAGCGGCGCGTCAATGTCGCCCGAGGTGCGATATCCGTTGTCCCACGCTTTGAGCACCTCACGCGACGCGCCGTAGC
Source organism: Sulfitobacter sp. (assembly GCA_049645905.1). GTDB lineage: Bacteria > Pseudomonadota > Alphaproteobacteria > Rhodobacterales > Rhodobacteraceae > Sulfitobacter. The sequence goes on along the minus strand of JBARUV010000337.1, from coordinate 5,401 downwards.
AGACCAGCGCAAAGAACACGGCCGCCGCCAGACGCAGGAATATGTTGAGCCCAGCCCGCAGTCTGTCGGGCAAAGAATCAAACAAGATCCCTACCCGCACGTGACCATCGTGCATTTCAAGATAGCTCAGACTGCCGAACACAATGATGGGCATCAGGTATAGTTCGGTGGCCCCTATGACGCCCTCAATCGGGTCATTCAGAATGTAGCGTGTGAAGACCTGAATGAGGATCAGCACCAGCATGATCACCATAGCGGCGCGCGACAGCCAGTTTGCCCATGTATCCACATGGTCCATTGCACGCCCCAAAGGGCCGTGCAATCCGGCACTGGTCGGCGGCACGGGGCCGCCTTCCGGTTCAAGATCGTTTTGGTGCACGGTCCGGCGCTCTTATTGCTGCTGGTGCTTTTCGATATTCGCGCGAAAAGCCTCCAGTACCTCGTCAGCGGGCAAGCCGCGTTCTTTCAGACCTGTGACCCAGCTATCAAAGACTGGTGCCGTCGCGACCTTCACCTGTTCGCGCTGCGCCTCGTCAAGAACAATGACTTTGATGCCGCCATCCCGCATCTTGTCTTCCAGTTCAGCTGCTGAGCGGTCGGTTTCCTCAGCGACGCGCTGCATGGCTTCCTGTGCTGCCTGCTGGATTGCCTGCTGATGCTCAGGTGAAAGCCCTTGCCAGACCTCCTCGCTGATCACGTATGGTGCCCAGTAGACAAAGACATCCAGCCCCAGAACGGCGGTGTCGATCACCTCGTCAAGCTTGTAGGAATAGACGCTGGTGGTCGGGAAGATCGTGCCGTCAACCGTGCCGGTGCGGATGGCCTGATAGGTTTCAGGGCTGGGAATATCGACGGGTGCGCCGCCCAATGCCTTGACCGATTCCGCCATGTTCCCCGCGATGGTTTTCAGCTTGAGCCCGGCGATATCCTCCAACCCTTCAACATCCTTGCTGCGGGTGAACAGATTGTAGGTCGACGTCATAACACCCCAGACCGGACGCATCCCGTTGCCAAGGAAGTCGTTCTCCAGAATCGGACCAGACGTCACCGTGTCGAAGAAGGCTGGAGTTCCCACCGAGCTTTTCGAGAACAAACCGGGTAGCGTGTGGACGCCTGCCAGCGGCATCGTGCCACCGTTATAGGCTGGGGGGACATATCCGATGTCGACCACGCCAGATTGCACCATCGAAAACATATCACGCAGGGAGCCCAGCTGACCGGCGCCGAAGTACTGGAACTTGACCTCGCCATCCGTCAGTTCGGTCACACGCTCCATCCAATAGGTGGTGCCTGTCTCTACGATGTAATGACCCGGCGGAAAGGTGTCTGCCACCTTGAGTGTCACGTCGGCAACCACGGCCTGAGGTGCCAGTGCGCCCGCAATCACCAGCGCCGCGCCTGCGGCAAACTGATCAAATCTTGTCCTTAATGTCATGATAGAAATCCTCCCTCCGGTCCTGATTGACCTTATGGGGCCAGCCGATCATGGAGCCTCCGATCCGGTCAACGCGAAACCGGAGGCTGGGGCGCATCTGATGCCAGATCACACATATATGCGATTGCAAGAAACCAAATCGCAGACACGCGCCAACCATTGGTCAAGTGTGCCCGGGCATCCCCCGCAAGCACACTCAAACCAATCTAGAACCCCTCTGGCGCGGGGCCAAAAGCGGGGCGAATCAGATGTCGGATTGCGCTGCAGACACCTGCGGTTTTGGCCGTTGCCCGCTCTTGTCCAAATTGCGCACAATTTCTTCCCGCATGATTTTGACGATCTCTTTCTCTGATTGCAGAATGACGTCTTTGGGGGCTCCGACCCCAACGGCAAACAGACGAGAATCAAGGTGACTTGGGAAAGGCATAGAGATCAGGCCAGCCCCTTTGACCACCTGATCAACTGAGCGGTAATAGCCTTTGGCGCGGGTCTCAGCCAGCGACGCAATAAATACCTTGATATCCACGGCTGGCGTATCCGGGGCGCGGTAGGCGTTGATCTTGTGAAACAATCGGTACACTTCTTCGTCCCTGAAGCGGCTCATCAAAACCCGCCCAACGCCCGAGTTTCCCAGCGGACGGCGCGTGCCCAGAGAAACATGATGGATCGGTGATTTCTTGGGCCGGACCAATTGCACATACTCAGCCTCATCACCGTTCTTGGTGGCAAGCACGACAACCTGATTCGTGCGCTGAGAGATGGCCTTAAGCAACTTTTGTATCGTGCCCTCGCCATAAAGGTCCGGGTTCATCCAGGACCCCAAAAGGGGCACGCGTTCAGAAGGAAAATAGTTCTTCCTTTGGGCATCGTGCGTCAGGAAACCAAGCTTGACCATGCTCTTTAGAAGCGCCGAAGTGCTCGACTGCGGGTAACCCAGTTTCTTTGATACTTCCACAACCGATAACGGTCGGCGCACATCATCAAAATACACTAATGTCTGGCAGGTGCGGGCAACCGATTTTACGATATGGTCCCCACCTCCATTGATCGAATCTTGATAAACGTCTCCCATGAACACTCCCTCCGTGCGAATATGTGAACGGTATTCGAAAAAGAGAATGCCCCCGCAGGTAAACCCTGTCAATGGTTCGTTAGTGGCAAGTGGTTAGCTGAGCGGGGGCATGTAATAACAGAGCGTCTGACCGGGGTGTCAGCGCCCTTTTCTCTTGGCCGGGACGATCACACCGTCAGCAGCTACAGCCCCCTGCCCACTGGCAGCGACGATCAATGGATTGACATCAATGGTCTCAAGTGCCGCGCCATGATGGGCCGCAAAGGCTGACAGGCGCGAGAGCGCTTGGGCGAGTGCGTCAATATCGCGTTTGGGCGTCCCGCGGAATTCATCCAGCAGTTTGCGGCCGCGGATTTCGTCGATCATGCGGCGTGCCTCGGCTGGACCAAATGGAGCAACCCGGAAGGACACGTCTCCCAAAGCCTCGACCAGCACCCCGCCCAGACCAAACATGACCACCGCGCCGAATGCCGGATCCTGGGTCACACCCAGTATCGCCTCCAACCCAGGTGCTGCCTGTTCTGCCACAACCAGCCCATCGATTCTGGCGTCAGGCGCTTTCTCGGACGCCAGTTCAAGAATACGCGCCCCGGCGGCCCGGACCTCTTCGACCGATTGCAAGTTCAGCGCCACGCCGCCGATATCTGATTTGTGCAGAATGTCTGGCGACGCGATCTTTAGCACGACAGGAAAGCCCATCTCCTGTGCTGCCTCAGCTGCCGACTCCGGATCCTTGGCCAGAGATTCGCGCACGATTCCGATACCGGCCTCGGCAAGCAGGGCCTTGGCCTCGATCTCGTTCACCATATCATCCGGCAAGGGAGACAGGTCCGACAGTTCAGGGATCGGGTCGTCTTCACCAGCGCGCGCGAAAGAGCGTGCGAAATACCGCAGGGCAGCCATCGCACGGACCGCGCGGGTCGGTTCCTCGAACACGATGAACCCTGATTTTTCGTAAGCGGCCCGACCCTCTGGTTCTGTCAGCGAGCAGAACAGCATGGGCCGACCGGGATACTTTTCGCGGATACGCTCCAGCCCGGTCCGGATCGCTTCGTTCAGGTCCGCGACAAGGCCAACCGTGGACATAAAGATGATTGCCCCATCAATTTTCCCATCGCCAAACAATACCTCCATGTTGGTTTCCAACAGGTCGATCTGGTTGACCAGCTGCGCCGTCACATCAACCGGATTACGGACACCCGCAAAGGGCAGCACGTCTTTGAGCTTCTTTTGCGCATGATCAGGAAGGGCTGGCACGTCCAGATTCAGTTTCTCGGCTTCGTCAGCCATCAGCACGCCGACACCACCGGACACCGTGACAAGACCCAGTCGATCGCCCTGCATCATCGACGAAGATTCAGCGCAGGCGTAGGTCACATCGAACATTTCGTCGACCGATTGCGCCCGGTAGACACCGTACTGCCGGAAAGCCGCGTCATAGACCGCGTCAGAACCCGCCAGCGAGGCGGTGTGAGACTGCGCCGCCTCGGCACCAACTGCGCTGCGTCCGACTTTCATCATGACCACCGGCTTGGACTTGGCGCGGGCCAACTCCAGCGCCTCGACCAGCCTGTCACGATCGGTCGCGCCTTCAAGGTATCCCATGATCACACGGGTGTCGTCATCCTGCGCGCAATAGGCCACGGCATCTGCGAAATCTACATCGCAGGAATTGCCCGTCGTCGCCCAAAGGTTGACCCCCAGTCCACGCATCCTGACCAATGTCATGCAATACGACCCGAAAGCGCCACTCTGGCTTACAATCGACACGCCGCCCGGCTTTGGAAGATGGTGTTCAACCCCAGGCGTGAAGGTTGCGTAAAGGTTGTGGCGGACGTTTGCGATACCAAGACAGTTCGGCCCGACAAGTCGCATGTCTGCTTCGCGCGCAATGTCGACCATACGCGCCTGAAGCGCTGCACCTTCGTCATTTACTTCCGAGAATCCCGAACTGAAAATCACCGCCCCCTTCACGCCACGTGCTGCGCAATCTTCGACTGCCTTGACTGCCAGCGGAGCCGGAAGCGCAATCACCGCCAGATCGGGGGTCGATGGGGCCTCGGAGATCGACGGATATGCCGTCAGACCCTGCACCTCAGCTGATTTTGGGTTTATGGGCAGGATCGGGCCCTTGAACCCATGGCGTTTGAGAAAATCCACCGGCCGTCCGCCGATGCGCTTGGGGTCGCTCGACGCACCGATCACGGCTACAGATCGAGGGGCGAAAATGGCATCCATTCCGTCTATTCGCATGGGTCTTCCTTTGGTTTTTGGTATTAGTAGGATTTCGGCAGGCCGAGCGCATGTTCAGCAATGAACGACAGCACCAGTTGCGGGGTTACAGGCGCGATGCGGAACAGGATGGCTTCCCGCACCAGACGCTCAACATGGTATTCCTTGGCATATCCGAAACCGCCGAAAGTCAGCTGCGCGGTCTGCGTCGCCTTGACCGCCGCTTCTCCGGCGAGGTATTTGCCTGCATTGGCTTCGTTTCCGCAGGGCTTGCCGGCATCGTAAAGCGCGCCGGCGTTCATTGCCATCAGATTGGCGGCCTCCAGTTCTGCCCAGCAGGCGGCCAGCGGATGCTGCACGCCCTGATTCTGGCCGATCGGCCTGCCAAAGACGACACGCTCATTGGCGTAATCTGCGGCACGGCGCAGCGCATTGCGTCCGATGCCCACCGCCTCGGCGGCGATCAGCACCCGTTCGGGGTTCAGCCCGTGCAGGATCTGGCGAAAGCCCTGACCTTCTTCGCCGATCAAGTCCTCGGCCGGAATCGGCAGCCCGTCGATAAACAGCTCGTTTGAATCAACGCACTTGCGGCCCATCTTCTCAATCTCGCGCACTGTGACAAACGTCCGATCAAGATCAGTGTAGAAAAGACTTAGGCCTTC
>JBARUV010000336.1:0-3183 GCA_049645905.1 Sulfitobacter sp. | reverse complement strand
TCGGACGCCACGCGCGGAAGTTTGAGTGACGCGGAACGTTGTCTGGCGTCGGAGAAGCGCTCAAGCGGGAAATCGCGGGGTTGGGCTTGGTGGGCCGTTTGTTGCTATGGGAATTTGGGCCGGGGGCTTGCCTTGGATCTGATCTGACAGATCCGCTGAACGAACCCCGTTAGGCTAAGCGGGGGGTTGGTCTTGCCAGCATTTGGTCGATATGCGTGGTATTTTGTCGGCGTCATCAACTTTTGCCACATCGAGAGTTTGATCAGCGTGAGATGATTGGTTCGCAGCAGATATAGTCTGCGGCGGCGAGTGTCGTTCGTGATGTACGGGGCGCGGGTCATGCTGCGGCCCTTTGTGGTTTTGGCGGTGCTCTGGAGTGCTGAGCTGGTGCGATTGTGTTGATGATGATCAGTTGTCCGCCGCAACACGGGCATGGCAGCGCGAGGAAATGGACAGGTTCCATTGTGTTACGGGTGTTGTTGTCGTGGTCCTGTTCGGATGCGCGCACTCCGAGCAACTGCCTGATCCGTGCGATATTGGCGACACGATTGCCGTTTCCGAAGAAGCCATAGTGACGGATGCGGTGCTGGCCTCTGGGGAGCACGTGGATCAGGAAGCGGCGGATGAACTCATTTGTGGCCAGCGTCATGTTGGTGTGGCGGCCTGCGCCTTTAAGACGGTAATCTTTGACGCGGAAGGTGACGCTGCGCTTATCAAAACGGGTCAGTCTGCTGTTGGAAATAGCCACCCTGTGGGTGTAGCGCGACAGGTACGCCAGCACGGCTTTCGGTCCGGCGAAGGGTTCTTTGGCATAAACGACCCAGTCGATTTGGCCTAGAGGTTGCAGGAAAGTATCGAATGCTGCGCGATCAACGAGCCCAGCATGTTCACCAAAGAAGTGTAGCTTTCCGGCTTTGTGTAGTTTGGTCAGCCCTTCCAAAATGAGGCGGCGAAACAGGCGGGACAGAACCCGCACGGACAGGAAGAAGTTCTTGCGGCAGGCGATCCACTTTGCACCATCTGCAGACAAGCCCCCGCCCGGGACAATCATGTGAACGTGAGGATGATGCGTCATTGCTGAGCCCCAGGTATGAAGGACCGAAATCATGCCCGCCCGGGCACCAAGGTGCTTGGGATCGGCGGCGATCTTGATCACCGTGTCCGCGCTCACCCGCATCAGCAGGTTGTAGATCTCGCGTTTGTTCTGATGCGCAATATCGGCAATGGGTTTGGGCAGGGTAAAGACGAGGTGGAAGTATCGCACGGGCAGCAGCTCTGCTTCGCGCGCAGTCAGCCAGGCCTTCGCCGCACCCGCCTGACATTTTGGGCAGTGCCTGTTCCGACAAGAGTTGTAGGCGATGTGTTCATGGGCGCAGTCAGCGCAGCGCGCAATATGCCCGCCAAGCGCCGCTGTGCGGCAGCGCTCGATGGCGCTCATCACCTTCATCTGATCGAGGCTGATGTGCCCTGCATTCGCCCTACGCCATGCAGCGCCATGGGCGTGGAAGATATCCGTGACCTCCAGTGATGGACTGGGCATGGTGGCCTATGAAGGCTTAGGCTTGCCCTTCTTCCGCTTGGCTCCATTCAGATCATCTAGGGGGCTGTCCACCGCCGCGATCATGCCGGTGGCCACGCTGGCATAGCGCGCCGTGGTCGTTAGTTTGGCATGGCCCAGAAGCGCCTGAATGACGCGGATATCGACCCCGCGTTCCAGCAGGTGGGTGGCGAAACTGTGCCGCAACGTATGCAGTGTGACCGGCTTGGTGATCCCAGCTTCCCGCGCGGTCTCTTTGAACAGTCGCGAGATCTGTCGAGCCGAGAGGTGCTTGCCACGATAGCCAGGAAAGAGGACCCGCTCGGGCGCGGGCACATCTTTATCCTGACCCGTGGGTCGTTCTTTCCACCACTCACGCAACAGATCCAAAAGGTCCGTCGGTAACATGACGTTGCGGTCTTTGCGCCCCTTTGCCTGCACGATCCGGATGATCTGCTGAGCGCTGTCGATATCGCCAACCTTCAAGCGCACAACCTCACCAGCACGCATGCCGCACCCATAGGCCAGCGACAACATCACCTTCGCCTTTTGGCTCGGGGCCATTGCCAGGATGCGTTTGATCTCCTTCTTGCTCAGCACCAGCGGTACCTTTACGGGCTCCCTGAGGCTGAAAATCTCCGCCACCAGATCGTGCCGCCGCAGGGTCACGCGCAGCAAGAACTTCACCCCCGTCATCGTCTGGTTGCGCGTGCAGATGCTGGTGCCGCTCTCGACCAGATGCTGTTGGAAATACTTCACGTCATCCGGCGTCGCCGTCTCTGGTGACCGCCCAAGCCAAGCCGCAAACCGCTTGCATGCACGCAAGTGACTGGTCTGGGATGCAGGGCCAAGATTGCGTCCTGACATGTCCGCGATCATGCGGGCACGAAGGGGAGTCATTGGTGACAATTGTTGAATGTTCATGGGAAAAACCTCTATCAATCGAGGCAAAATCACCTCGACCAACAGCACACACCCAACATCACAAATCGCGAAACAAATCCCAGCTCAGCGCAACACCCGCCAAATGCGCCCCTATCGCGGAGCGATTTAGTGCTTGAGCCCTCAGCGGACCCGATTCTAGGCCGCAAGATCTATCGAGTTGTTGCCCTAAATTCGGGTGCACGTTAGGCTCATGCGACAGGAGAATTGCGGCCTATGAGTTTTTCCCGAGCTTGGATGATACTAGCACTAGGATGGGCAGCCGTTTCAATCCTTCTTGCTCCGCTGATCGCTGACGCCATTTGGAACGATGATTTTGCGAGTACGGCGTTCTTCTGGTTTTTACTGGTTACAGCCGCTTTGGTTCCACTCGCGCACGAATTCATTCATCCCCAAAGACCATACCGCCAAGCAATTTTGGTCGGCGCGATTGCGACAACCGCGTTCCTTGCCTTTGTTTGGTTTGAAAATCGGTACACAGAGGACATATTTTGGATTCCTCTGGCTTGGGCATGTGTCCTCGGGCTCAGTGACTGGCTATTTGTCAAAGCGCAGCCGACAGTCGCAGTAAAACCTCTCTCGAAAGGTGATGTGAAGGTAAGATTGCGGGTATATGCCGCGAATAACACTGACCGTGCCATAGAGGGTTTCGACACCAATGCCGCTGAATTCAGAAAGGTGTTCCTCGATGAGCAACCTCAAGG
>JBARUV010000335.1:0-24168 GCA_049645905.1 Sulfitobacter sp. | reverse complement strand
GCGGTACGAGATCACAAGATAAGCGCCAAAGAATGGCACGACCATGATCGACGCGCCGCTGGCAGGAAAGACACCCTGCACGATGGCACCGCCAAGGCAAAACATCAGACAGGCCGCCGCAATCAGGTTACGCAACCCGGACTTTTTCAGAGCATCAACGGACGGCATCTGCACCCACTTTTCCGAAGGTGTCAGGTTTGGCCGTGTGAAAACCCAGAGGCACCCGCGCCAGGCACGACAGCCGCACAGCGCTGTCGAAATCTACAGCTTCTCCCGCGACGCCATGCAGCCCGCGCATATCGCCGCCGCAAAGGGGACGAGAACGGATGCTCATCGGAGCCGATAACCCCGTTTGTGGTGTTTCTTGAAAAGATCGTCTGACGGATAACGGTATTGCGCAATGTGTTGTCGCGTTTGCGCCCTTGTCTTCCAGACCATTCACGCCGAAATCCTCAGCCACGTTCGCCCTTCTACCCGCAGATTTTTTGACACGCTCAGTGCCAGAACCTAACACGGATTTCGATGAAGGATTGCTGACCTGTCTGCCTTAGTCCTGCAGGGATCACAACGTAAAAGTCCTATTTCAACACATATGTGGAAACAGGTGGTCACCTGAATTGATAGCACAACCCATTATGGGGCAAGGTGCAGGATCAGAGAGGATCAGCACATGATCAGTGATTTCACCTCCCGTTTGGTGCAGTTTATCGCAGCGCCGCATCAGCTGAACGGGACCGATGCAGAGCAGGCCGCGCTTTGCGTCGAAGATACGGTCGCTGTCATCTACGGCGGTTGGCACGAACCGGTGGTCCGCCAATTGGCGACGCTTGACACAGATGGGCCATCCACGCCGGTGGGAAACTTCAAAAAGGGCGGCATCGAACAGGCCGCATTCCTTAACGCGGTTGCTGGTCATGCGCTGGACTTTGATGATGTTCACACCCTCAGCGTCACCCACCCCAGTGTTGTGATTGTACCGGCACTGCTGACTTTGGCGGATGAACGGCCGCTGACAGCCGCCCGCGTCGGGCCAGCGCTGGCGGTGGGAACGGCGGTCAATGTCGCGCTAGGGCAGGCTCTGGGTTTTGGTCACTACGACAAGGGCTGGCACGCCACATCCACGATCGGGCCCCTGGCCGTGGCGGCGGCGGTCGCGCATCAGCTTGACCTTGACGAAGCCGCCATCGGCAATGCCCTGTCGCTGGCCGCATCGCTTGCAGGCGGATTGCAGATCAATTTCGGCGCGATGGCCAAGCCGATACAGGCTGGCAATGCCGCGCTTGTCGGATTGCGCGCCGCCCGCATGGCAGAGGCAGGCCTTTCCGGCGCACCAGATATTTTCGCGCCGCGCGGTTTCTTTGATCTTTACGCGGGCCATGACGGGCTAGCGGATGACCCCGCAGATGTGATGCCAAGGATTGATCTGGGCAGCGTGTCGCGCAAGCTTTACCCCTGCTGCTATCTCACGCACAGGATGATCGCCGCAGGGCGGCAGCTTCATGCCGAACGCGGTGGCGAGGCGGTGCCCGAGGGTGCCGTGATCGAAATGACTGTGCCCAAAGGCGTCATGGTGCCCCTGCATGTCACCGATCCCAAAGACGGAATGGAAGCCAAGTTCTGCGCCAGCTATACTCTGGCTGTCGCCCTGCATCAGGGCCAGGTCGGTCTTGCAGATTTCGATGGGGACTGCGCCCAACGTCCGGAAATTCGCCGCCTCATGGACAGGATAACCATCCAAACCGAACCGGATGCGGGAAAAGACCGCGTCGGCGTGGACCATGGATCTGTCCATGTCCGCCTGCGCAAAGGGAACGAAACGTTGGCCGAAACATCGGTCGCCGCGCATCCCGGTTCGCCCTCGGACCCGGCGACCCCCGCCGAAATTGGCGACAAGATCGCTGATTGTCTTGATAAATACCGCAGGGACGGAGGCGTGCCGCCCACCGCCGAGGCGTTCCGTCAGGATCTGCGCATACGGTTGCATCTGCCGTCTTTGCAGGGGTCGAAAGACACCGACGCGCGATCCCCCCATAGCCGGCACAACCAACAAGAAAACGGCGCTTCAGCCGTCAACCCGAGTACTGTCTGAAAGGACCACCTGATGGAGTCGATGATTTTTGACATGACCGAGCGGCTTTTCCGCGACCATGTCAGCCACGCCCTGCGCGAGAAGGCCGCTGCCGGGCAATGCCCCGAGGCGCTCTGGGCGCAGATCGAAGAGGCCGGGCTGCACATGGCGCTGGTGCCTGAGGAGGCTGGCGGTTTCGGCGTGCCCCCTGCCGAAGCGCTTGGGCTTGTGCGTATTGCCGGGGCGCATGGCCTACCCCTGCCGCTGGCTGAAACCTTGATCGCGAACGCGGTTCTGGCAAGGGCGGGTCTGGCCATGCCCGGCGGCAGGCTGACCATCGCTGAAGGCGAGGGGCTGCAACTGGAACGACGCGGTGATGCCGTGCATGCAAGTGGTCACCTGACACTTGTGCCTTTTGCCCGTTGGGCGGACCGGATCGTGACTATCGCTGCAATTGATGGGGTTGATCATGTTCTATCCCTGCCAGTGAAGGATTTGACCATCACCCCGGCGCAGGATCTGGCGGGAATGCCGCGCGACGACGCCGAAGTTGATCTGGCGCTGGCAAATGCCGACGCCGCCCCCCTGCCGCGATCGATGGGCGGGATGCACGGGCTGGGCGCGCTGGTGCGTAGCCTTGCCTCAGCAGGAGCGATGGAAACCATCCTAGAGATGAATGTCGAATATGCCAACGACCGGGTCCAGTTCGGACGACCGATCGGCAAGTTTCAGGCGATTCAGCAATACCTTGCGACGATGGCTGGGGAAACCGCCGCTTCGCGCACCGCCGCCGAAATGGCAGCCAACAGCTATGATACCCCGGCATTCGCACTCGCCGTCGCCGCCGCCAAAAGCCGCGCCGGAGAAGCCGCAGAGACTGTCGGGGCGCTGGCGCATCAGGTTCATGGGGCCATCGGCTACACGCAGGAACACGCACTCCACCATTTCACCAAACGTATCTGGAGCTGGCGCGACGAGTTTGGCACTGAATTGGACTGGAACCGGGAATTGGGGCGTGCCGCCCTGTCGAGCCCCGAAGACACTTTCTGGCATTTTATCACCAACAGCACTGCACAAGGCGCCCCGGCATGACACTCACCGCATTCCCCCCACCCCCACCCGGCGCCGATTACGACGAACTCAGGCAAGAGGTCCGCACGTTTCTGGCCGAAGAACTGGCCGATTTCCCACCTGAAAAGCGCGCGAAATCCTGGAACGGGTTCGACCGCGACTTTTCACGCAAGCTGGCACAGCGCGGCTGGGTCGGCATGACGTTCCCCAAAGAATACGGCGGTCACGCGCGCAGCGCGCTGGAACGCTATGTCGTGTCGGAAGAATTGCTGGCCGCCGGTGCGCCGGTAATCTCTCACTGGATCGCTGACCGTCAGAGCGCCCCTTTGATACTCTCCAAAGGCACCGAAGAACAGAAACGCCATCTCGTGCCGCGCATCGCAGCGGGCGAGCTTTGTTTCTGCATCGGAATGAGCGAACCTGATTCTGGCTCGGACCTTGCAGCCACGCGCACCGTCGCCACCGAAGTCGAGGGCGGTTTCCGGGTCAACGGCACAAAGGTCTGGACGACCTACGCACACGTGGCTGACTACATGATTCTGTTCTGCCGTACCGGAAAGAGCGAAGATCGTCATGGTGGAATGAGCCAGCTGCTGATCGATCTCAAGGCTACAAAAGACATCCAGATCAGCCCGATCATCGACATTGGTGGTGAGCATCATTTCAATCAGGTCATCTTTGACAACACGTTCCTGCCATCCGACGCCCTTCTTGGCGAAAAAGGTGAGGGCTGGTCGCAGGTCATGAGCGAACTGGCCTTCGAGCGTAGTGGGCCGGAACGGTTTCTGTCGTCATTTGCCCTGATTGAGGAACTGATTCGATTGCTGCGCGAAGACGCCAGCGAGGCGCAAGAGGCCGAGATCGGTCGTTTGGCCGCGCATCTGATGGTGTTGCGGCAAATGTCGCGGTCGGTCGCCGGGATGTTGAACGAGGGTCAGAACCCTGCGCTGCAGGCCGCCATCGTCAAGGATCTCGGCGCGCTCTATGAACAGGACATTCCGCGTCTGGCCCGCAGTCTGATGTCCCGCCCGGCCGTGCCGGGAGGATCCGACAGCTATGCAGCGGTGCTGGCCTATACGGAACTTACGGTGCCGTCATTCTCGCTTCGCGGGGGGACTCGCGAGATTTTGCGCGGCATCATCGCACGCGGACTGGGACTGAGGTGACAGGTGTCCGATCAACTTGGGCGGTGCCACTAGTGCAGTGCCGTTCCAGTTTGATCCGGACGATAGCCTAGCGCCATCGAAAGCTGTTCGGCACTTGCCTTGGCCGCCATCACGCACAGCTTTCGGTTCCTTTCGGCGCGTTCCAGCGGTGCGCCGACAACCAAGGCTCCTGCAAGATATCCATCGGCACGAAATACCGGAACGCCAACGCCAGCGGCGTCGGCATGCGCAGAACCCTCCGTCCGTGCGTATCCGGATTTGTGTATTTGAGAGATTATGCGCCGCAGAGCCTTTTCGTCGGTGATCGAATTGTCCGTAAGCGGGATCAGTTCAGTACGCTCAAAATACGCATCAAGTTCCTCGGGCGGGTCATAGGCCAGCATGACCAGACCCGATGCCGAACAGAACAAGGGTCGGTCGACACCTGTCTGCGCGACATACCGTACCGGCTGAGAGCTTTCGACAACCGATGAATAGGTTACGCGATCGCCATCCCTGACGGCATAAATGACAGTCTCGCCGGTTTGCTTGACGAGTTCTTTCATCACGCCACGCAATACCGACTCGAATGGGTGTTTGGCCAAGATCGTCTGCGCAAACTGGAATATCCTGGGCCCCAGAGAATAGGCGTCATTCTCGCGCATCAGATAGCCCTTCTCGGTCAATGGGCGCAGCAGCACCAACAAACTGCTCTTGGGGCAATCTAACGCGGTGCTGAGTTCTGCGAGTGAAAGGCCCTGGTCGCTTTGCGCAACCAGATCAAAGAGCGCCAGTATGCGATTTAGCGAGCGCGGCCCTTCAGACGAACGCGCGGCAGTTCCAATTCCGTCAGACTGCGCGGTTTTCATGTTCTTCGCCTCCAGCTACACAATGCGACGGGTACTAGCAAAAACGGGACGGCAGTCCAGCCAATTCTGGTCGCAATAGAACCGTCGTGCCGTATCGCGCGCGGCTTTATTCTTCTCCCGGCTCCTTATCCGTTGTGCGCGCCTTGATCATCCGCAAAGGCGTGTACTCCAGCACTTGTTTGCCGTTTTGGTTAAAAACCTTGTTCCGCGTCCGCACCAGTCCGCGATTGGGACGGCTTTTTGAACGGCGCGCTTCGGTCACCTCAACCTCGCAATGGATCGTGTCGCCTGCAAGTGTAGGCCCAAGAACCTTCAGTTCCATTTCCAGAAAGGCAAAGCCCGTGTGCTGCATCGTGGACTGTGTAAGCAGTCCTTCCATGAAGGTATAGACCAGCGCGCCGGGGGCGGCGAAGCCCGGAATATTGGATTCCTTTTCGCGGAAGTCACTGTTGATGAACAGGACTTCGAGCATGCCAGTGGCGCTGACGAAATTTGTGATGTCTGTTTCGGTTACAGTGCGGCCGATGGTCCGAAACCTGCGCCCGACGGGCAAATCTTCATAACAAAACCCAAGGCCTACAGTTTCCATCGCGCTCAATTCCCTTGTTCTATTCAACTTTCAGCGGGGGATCGACCATGCAAATCCTGTGACCTGAACACGCCCAGCTTTTCGAAGCGTAAGGGGCAATTGTTCGAACAATCAACCGAAGCGGGCTATTTTTCGGGTTTGACATTGATCAAGCACATTTATGATGAATCCCGCTTGCTGGTCCGTTTCGTCGTCTTCAACACCGCTTTGCACATATGTGGTTTTTCGTGAAGGCCAGCCGTTAGTGATTGGTCCGGCTTGACCGCCAACCTACCCTCATTGAACAGACACTCATTGTCCAAAACCGTAAGGAGGTAGTCCGGCATGAATTTCGGTTTTTCCGAGGAACAGGACACCATACGCGAAACTCTGGCCCGAATGCTGGGCGATCACGCCACTTTGGCGGGCGCACATGATCTGCTCGATCGTCAGGACGGTTTTGACACAACAACTTGGTCCGTTCTGGCTGACGGCGGATGGCTTGGCCTGGCCATGTCAGAAGCAGACGGTGGTTCCGGGATGGGCGCGATCGAACTGGCCATCCTTGCAGAAGAAATTGGCCGCTGCCTTGCCTCCGTACCTTTCATCCCGGTCCTGTGCCTGGCGGTTCCGGCCATTCAGTCCGCCGGGACCGAAAACCAGCGCAAATCGCTTTTGCCCGACATCGCCGCCGGGCGCACAATCATCGCGGCAGCGCTTGCCGAAGGCGAAGGCCTTGCACCCGACACCGTATCAGCGACGGTCGTGCAGGATCGCCTGTCGGGACAAAAAACGCCGGTGTCCTTCGGAACGGAAGCCACTCACGCGCTTGTTGCCGCGAAGGATGAAAGCGGCACAGCGCGACTTTATATTGCGGACCTTTCCGCTTCGGGTGTGACGACCTGTTCGCTGGACCCCATTGACGGCACGCGCCCGACGGCCGAGATCACCTTTGACAATACGCCCGTCGAATTGCTGCCCGGCTCGGATCCAGCGACGATCCAGCGCCTTCTGGACGGTGCTGCGGTGCTGGCCGCCTTCGAACAGATCGGTATTGCCGAACGGGCGCTTGCCCTGACCACGGCCTATGCTGGCGAGCGCCATGCATTTGGACGCCCGATTGGCGGCTTTCAAGCCGTCAAGCACCGGCTCGCCGACATGTTCGCCAAGATCGAACTGGCGCGGTCCAACGCATTCTTTGGCGTCTGGGCGCTGGCGAGCGGTGACAGCCGACTGCCTGAGGCCGCCGCCGTTGCGCGCCTCACCGCACTCGATGCCGTGCAATTCACTACCGAGGAATCGATCCAGCTTCACGGCGGTATCGGGTTCACATGGGCCGCTGACCCGCATCTGTTTCTGCGACGCGGGTGGCAGTTGAAAGCCGAACTCGGCCCGGTCGCCATGTGGCGCGAACGGCTGCTTGGTAATCTGGCGGACACCCCAAGGGCCGCGAGTTGACAGGGAATTTGACAGATGGATTTTAGCGACAGCCCCGAAGAAGCCTCGTTTCGCGCAAAAGCGCGGGAATGGCTGGAAGCCAACGCCACCCTGCGGGACGGCAGCGAAAAGGCTCAGGACCATTTCATGGCCCGCGACGCAGACGAGGTCGCGCGGGCGCGGGATTGGCAGGCCCGCAAAGCAGAAGCAGGTTGGGCCGGTCTGACCTGGCCCCGCGCCTTTGGCGGACGCGACGCCACCCCAATCGAACAGGTGATCTGGAGCCAGGAAGAAGGCCGCTTTGCCGTGCCGCCCAATGCTTTCCTGATCGGCATCGGGCTGGTCGGGCCGACGGTCATGATCCACGGCACGGATGACCAAAAAGCCGAGGTACTGCCGCGCGCCCTGACAGGCGAGGACATCTGGTGCCAACTGTTTTCCGAACCCGCCGCCGGGTCCGATCTGGCAGGCATACGAACACGCGCGCGGCGTGATGGCGACGACTGGGTGATTTCCGGCCAGAAAGTCTGGACGTCAGGCGCGCACTATTCCAGTCACGGCATCCTTTTGGCGCGCACCAACCCGCAGGTTCCAAAACACAAAGGCATGACCATGTTCCTGGTGGACATGTCCGATCCGGCCATCGAAACCCGTTCGATCCGCCAGATATCGGGCAGCGCCAGCTTTAACGAGGTGTTCATCGACAACCTGCGTGTGCCGGACAGCGCCCGGTTGGGCGGTGAATCTGAGGGCTGGAAGGTGGCGCTGACGACACTGATGAACGAACGATTCAGCATCTCAGTCGGTCGCGCCAGCGGCGGGGCCCGTGCAGAGGAACTGATTGCGCTGGCGGAACGCGTCGAACGCAACGGGCGCCCGGCCATCGAAGACGGCGAAGTGCGCGCGCGCCTCGCTGATTTCGTCGCGCGGCAACGCGGGCTCGAATTCACCTCCTACCGCGTCATGACGTCGCTTTCGCGCGGCGAGGCACCGGGGGAGGAAGGCTCGATCGGCAAGCTGCTGTTGGGCAAGCTACGCCAAGAGATGGGTGCCTTCGGGATGGAGTTGGCGGGAGCCTCGGCTGGCATTTCGGCCGCCGCCGCTGACGATACCGCGCGCTGGCGGAACGAATATCTTACCGCGCCGGGCAACCGGATCGCAGGCGGGTCAGACGAGATCCAGCGAACGATCATCGGCGAACGTATTCTTGGGCTGCCGCCGGAAATTCGCGTGGACAAGGACGTGCCGTTTTCGGAGCTATGAACCGAACGGCAGGTTTCGCCGACAAAGAATCAACAAGGAGGAGAAAGTCATGAAATTCAAATCAACAAGTATTGCCACCGCCGCCTATCTGGCGCTTGCCGCATCGGTCAGCGCACAGGAGATCGAGCTGCCCGACGTGATCGCCTGGTCTGCATACGACACCGGCTCAGCCGGGCATGCGCATTCCATCGCCATCGGAAACATGATGCGCAGCCGTTACGGAACAACGGTTCGGGTGCTTCCGGGACGCAATGACGTCTCGCGGATGACGCCCCTGAAGAACGGTACGGTGGATTATTGCCTGTGCGGCATCGCGTCTTATTTCGCAGGCGAAGGGGTGTTCCTGTTTGCCGCGCCCGAATGGGGGCCGCAGCCAATCCGCGCTGTGCTTCAGGCGGTTGGCGACTACGGTTTGGGAGTGGCGGTCGCCGCTGACGCTGGCATCGAGACAATACAAGACCTGAAGGGCAAGCGGGTCGGTCGCGCCGTCAGCTCACCCGCGATTGATGTCAATATGGAGGGTTTGCTGGCCTTCGCAGACCTGACATGGGAAGACGTGGAAGCTGTCGAGTTTTCCGGCTATGTGAACTCTCTCAAAGGCATTCTTGAAGATCGTGTAGATGCCGCGTTTGCGCTGACGACAACCACTGTGAACTACCAGATCGACTCAAGCCCACGTGGCCTGAAATGGCTTGAAACACCTGCGGACCAAGCCGAGGCTTGGGCGCGTTACACCAGCGTGACGCCCTTTGTCACACCACACATGGTGTCGGTAGGGCCCGCGATAGACCCCGCATCGCCGTTGCCCATGGCGCTATATCCCTATCCGATCCTCGTGACCCAAGCCGATCAGGAGCCGGCCGAGGTGCGCAACATCGTCGCCGCGCTTGATGCTGGGTTTGACGATTACAAGGACGCGGCCCCAGGTGCCAACGCCTACGGAATTGATCGCCAGATCTTGAACTGGGTTATGCCGTGGAGCGATGGAAGCGTTGCCTACTTCAAGGAAAAGGGTCTTTGGACACCCGAAGCGCAGGAAAACCAGGACAAACTGGTGGAGCGGCAAAAGGTGCTCGCCGACGCCTGGGGCGGCTTTGTTGAGGGCGCGCCTGACGGTGAGGAAGAGTTTTCCGCCGCCTGGATGAAAACGCGCGCCGAAGCACTGGAAGCAGCCGGGCAAGAGGTCTTTTTCCGCTGATAAGACGACGCGCGGCACCCCTTGGGTGAGGTGCCGCGCAAAGACAATCAACGCAGGTAACGGGGAAAATGGGCATGTCACAGGAAACGCTGGAGACGCCGACAGAGCAGGCGAGCGTGGGCACCATGCCCGCTTATCTTCGTTGGTTGCTTGCCGTCTCGGCAGTGCTTTTGTCCGCAGCGTCGATCAACCATCTTTTTAATCTCGGGTTTTTCCTAAACATCCGGCTGCTCGAAATTCATTACCTCTATGTGATGCTATTGCTGACGCTGCCACTGGTTTACCTTGTCTTCCCGTGCAGCAAGTCAAACCCGCATGGGACAACGCGATGGTGGGATTACTTTCTGGCCCTTCTGGCGCTGATCACATGCGCTTTCTTCGCCTATTACGGGCGCAGCGTGGTGAACAAAGGCTGGGATTTTTCAGCCCCCATGCATGCGGTGATTGCCAGCTTTGCCTTTTGGTTCTTGCTGCTGGTGGCCGCGCGGCGCACCGGGGGCTGGATGCTCTTTGCAGTCATCCTGATGTTTTCCATCTATCCAATGATCGCCAATTACGCGCCGGGCCCGATTCAGGGATTCCAGCGCCCGCCTGTCGAAACGGCGATCTTCCATGCCATGAGCGGCGAAAGCGTTTTGGGCATCCCGATGCGCAGTTTTGTCAATCTTGTTGTTGGTTTTATGATGTTCGGGGTCGCGATGCAGCACACCGGCGCGGGGCCATTTTTCATCGACATCGCCTTTGCCGCGCTTGGGCATGTCCGGGGCGGGCCTGCCAAAGTCGGCGTTCTGACCAGCGGGCTGACCGGATCAATGAGCGGCAGTGTGATTACCAATGTGCTCACCACAGGGTCGATCACCATTCCGGCCATGAAAAAGGTGGGCTTCCGGCCCAGCTATGCTGCCGGGATCGAAGCGGCAGCCTCAACCGGGGCCGTACTAATGCCGCCAATCATGGGGGCCACGGCCTTTGTCATGGCGAGCTTTCTACTGACAGACTACACCAACATTGTCGTTGCAGCGGTGCTGCCCTCGCTGCTCTATTTCTTTGCCCTCTTCGCTCAGATCGACGCCTATTCAGCGCGCAACGGGCTGAAGGGCGTGCCGCGCGCTGATCTTCCCAAATTTGGAAAAGTGCTGCGCGAAGGCTGGTACTTCCTCGCCGTCTTCGGGCTTCTTATCTGGATGCTGCTCTATCTCAAGCGCGAGGCGATCGCACCGTTCTATGCGACCGCGCTCCTGATTGCTTTGAACCAGCTGCTTTCGAAATTGCGCTGGGGGCGGAAGGAGCTGATGGATTTCCTGGTGGCGACAGGACGGCTGTTTGTCGAACTGGTTGCTATTCTCGCAGCGGTTGGGCTGATTGTCGGCGGGCTGGCAGTGACGGGCATGTCCGGCACGATTTCAAATGATCTGCTTTTCATCGCAGGCGGCAACACCTTCCTGCTGCTGCTTTTAGGGGCCCTGACGAGTTTCATCCTTGGGATGGGCATGACCGTAACAGCCGCCTATGTCATCCTCGCCGTGTCTCTGGCACCGGCCCTGATCGCGGGCGGACTGGACCCAATCGGGGTTCATCTGTTCATCCTCTATTGGAGCATGCTGAGCTATATCACGCCACCCGTGGCGCTGGCGGCTTTTGCTGCCGCAGCGATTGCACAGGCCCGGCCCTTCGCCGCAGCTTTTGAGGCGATGAAGCTGGGCACCATCATCTATATCGTGCCCTTCTTCTTTGTTCTTGATCCGGCCTACACCCTGCAAGCCGGGTTGATCGAAAGCCTCTTGACCATCCTGCGCGCGGGTATTGGTGTCCTGCTGATCTGCGCCGGATTGCAGGGGTATCTGCTGGGGGTCGGCCGTATCGAACCCGGCCCCATAGGTGCGATAGCACGGCTTTTGCTCGGACTTGCTGGACTGGCCTTTGCCCTGCCCTCGACCGCGATGCTGGCTATTTCGATCCCCGCTGCGGTCGGCATCGGCGCTGTGATCGCCGTGCTGGCGGCGGTCATCGTGGTGTTTTCGCGTGATCGGAAGGTCTCCTGAGATGAGCGCACAAGATGGCAAACCCGAGGTTCCCGCCCCGTTCAACGCCCTGCTGGGCGTTCGCTTTGTATCCTGGTCCGAGGAGAAGGCCGAATTGGAATTGGCAGTCACCCGCGACCACCTGAATGGCGCCTTCGCGGTGCATGGTGGGGTTTTCGCAACCATGCTGGACAACGCGGTGACCTTCTGCGCCGCCTACGCGGGCGAAGGCCAAGTTGGTCATCGCTGTCTCACGCTTTCGCTCACCACCAGTTTTGTTGGCCCGGCGGTAGAGGGCGACGTGTTGACTGCGCGCGCGCACATTTCCGGTGGCGGGCGCAAACTGGTCTTTGTGCAGGGCGAAATCGTCAATCAGGACGGGCGTCACCTTGCGCATGGCGACGCGGTGATCAAGCGGCTGTCGGCGCCTGCCGGCGGCAGTGGCACCCAATGAATTTTGGATATCGAAGAACTGAGGAGAAACAGAGATGAAAAACCCGTTGTCATTGGAAGACCAAGTAGTGATCGTCACCGGGGCTGGTCAGGGTATCGGTCGCGGCGTGGCGGAACTGGCGGCTGAACTGGGTGCCAAGGTCGTCGTGAACGATCTAAACGAAGACGGTGTCAAGGAAACCGCCGAAAAGATCGGCAGCAATGCCCGCGCCATCGTCGGGAACGTGGCCGACCCGGACTTTCCCGAAAAACTCGTGAAGTTCAGCTTGGACGAATTCGGGGACATCAACGGGCTGGTGAACAACGCAGGGATTGTGCGTGCCGCGATGATCCACAAGATGGACCGTGCTACATGGCAGCAAGTCATCGACGTCAACCTCACTGGCGTCTTTGCCTGCCTTCAGGCTGTGGGAACCTATTACAAGGACCAGGCCGAAAAGGACCTTGGAAACACTGCCCGCCGCGCCATCGTCAACATCTCGTCAGATGCTGGTCGCCGCGGCACGATTGGACAGATCAACTATGGTGCCGCCAAATCCGGCGTGCTTGGCCTTTCGATGAGCGCTGCGCGGGAATGGGGCCGCTACGGGATCAACGTCAACTCGGTCTGTTTCGGAATGGTCGAAACACCGATGACCGAAATGATCCGCTCGGACAAATTCGCCGACAAGTACATGGCGCAGATCCCGATGGGCCGGATGAGCACCCCTGAAGAAGTGGCGCAGCCCGTCTGTTTCCTGTTGTCAAACGCGGCATCCTACATCACCGGCCAGCACCTGAGCGTGAATGGCGGCTACCACATCGGATTCTGAGATGGGTGGTATAGAAAAGGGCCCGGGGCCCGATGCCGTCTTTGCCGCCAGGCTGGCAGAGGGCGTCTTCGAAATTCAAAAATGCGAAAGCTGCGGCACGCATGTCTTTCATCCGCGCGTGATCTGCCCGGCCTGTGGCAGTGCAGACCTTGAATGGGTCGCGCCCACAGGAAAGGGAACGATCTATGCGCGAACAATTGTGCGCCGCAAGCCCGAACGGGGTGGCGACTACAACGTGGTGCTGGTCGACCTCGAAGAGGGGGTTCGAATGATGTCGCGCGTGGACGGCATCGCGCATGACGAGCTTACCGCCGGGCTGAAAGTATCTGCCTTGATTGGCGAAGGCCCGGATGGCGAACCCGCCGTGGTGTTCCGCGCAGAAGGCGGTGCAGAATGAGTTTGCGGGGAAAAGCCGCCATTGTTGGTGCCGCGCTGGCCGGTTGCGGCGAGGCACATGGCAAAAGCGCGATGGAAATCACTGTTGAGGCCGTGCATGGCGCATTGGCCGATGCCGGGATTTCGCTTGGCGAGGTCGACGCAATCGCCACGTGCCAGCCGCTGGACATGTTGTCAGGGCTGACGCTGGCGCAGGAACTTGGGCTAAACCCCAAATTCACGATGAACAACCGCATGGGTGGCTCGTCCTTCCTGTCGCACACGCTTTGGGCTGCGATGCTGCTGGAACTGCGGCTGGCTGACACGGTGCTGATTTGCTACGGGTCGAACCAACGGACCGCTTCGGGCAAGCTGATGACCGCGCTTGGACTGCCGACATACGAGGCCCCTTACAAGCCGATGTTCCCACTGTCATCCTACGCACTTGCCGCTGACCGTCACATGACCCAGTTCGGCACTACGCGCGAACAGCTGGCTGATGTGGCTGTGGCCGCGCGCGGCTGGGCGCAGAAAAACCCCGAGGCGTTCATGCGCGATCCCCTGACGCGCGAGGATGTCATTGCCTCGCGTCTGGTCTCTGATCCGTTGCGGGTGCGCGATTGCTGCCTTGTCACCGACGGTGGCGGCGCGCTGGTGATGCGACGGGCCGAGACCGCAAAAGACCATCCCAAACCTCCGGTTTATCTGCTGGGGGGCGGTGAAGGCACGACGCACCGCGACATTTCCGAAATGGCGGATCTGACCGTGACCGGCGCCGCGCAGTCGGGGGCCGCGGCGATGAAAATGGCTGGCGTGCGCCCGTCGGATATCGACGTGGTGCAGCTCTACGATGCATTTACCATCAACGTGATCCTGTTTCTTGAAGATCTGGGATTCTGCAAGAAAGGCGAAGGCGGCGCGTTCGTTGAAAACGGCGGCATTGCGCCCGGTGGTCACCTGCCGGTCAACACAAACGGCGGCGGGCTGTCCTGCGTACATCCGGGCATGTATGGCATCTTCACGCTGGTCGAAGCCGTGCGCCAGCTGCGCGGCGAAGCCGGAGATCGCCAGATTGACGGTGCCGAGTTGGCGGTTGCACATGGAAATGGTGGTGTTCTGTCCAGTCAGATAACAAATGTTCTGGGCAACCAAGCCACGCTCTGATCACCTGATCAGACAAGACAAAAGCGGCCCTTCTTGCGAAGGGCCGCTTTGCGTTCCGGGCCAAAGAAACTTAGTTCGGATATGTTGTGAGATCAATCTTGGAGTAGATTTCCTGACGCAGAAGATCGGCATAGGGCTGTGGATTATCGCGGATGGGATTCAGTGGCTTCACCAGACCGTGCCACTTCTCGATCAGCTCCCGATAGGTCGCGATCAGCGCCTCCGGATCTTCGATGCCGCGTTCCTCGCGCGAGATGCGGGCGATTTCACTCAGATCGGTAGTGCGAAAATCAACGAGATCCTGAAGAAACTCGGGCGATGGTTCGTGGATCGTCAACCCAAGGTCGGCGGCTTCTGCCAGCACATTTAGATCGTCTGTTTCGTAATTCACCTCGCTCTGCGCCAGAGCCTCAGGAAGGTTCTTGGCGAATTGTTCACGTTGTTCAGCCGAAAGTGAGGCCCAGAATTTCGGACTGAGGGCAAAGATCGCCCCAGAGTGATAGGTGCCCAGAGGCAAGGTCGTAAGGTGCTTGGCGACTTCAATCAGGCTGTGACCCTTCAACGCACCGACCGGCTGCACCGCAGCGGTGACGACGCCATGGCTCATTGTGTCGTACATCTCGCTTGACGGCACGTTCACCGGCTCTGCCCCAAGCCGTGTCGACCAGCGGTCCCAGACCGACCCGCCGGTGCGCAGCTTGACGCCTTTCATATCCGCAATCTCGACAATCGGCACAGTGGTCAGCAGGACGTAGGGCGCTGTGCTGATCCCGCTAAGTGCGACCATACCGTTCTTGGCAAACTCGTCCTTGCACGGCTGGCAATGCAACATTACGAACTCGCTTGTTGCACCCGCCATCGCATAGTGGTCCTCGCCCAGAAGCGCCAGATCGGCAACAAGCTGTGCATAGGGCATTTCCGACCGGAAATAGGTCAGCGCCAGCAAACCTACATCTGCAACACCATCGCGCAGGCCGGACAGCGTGGGCTTGGGCCCTAGCAGTGCGCCACCGGTAAACAGTTTGAAGTCGAAGGCATCGGGAAATTCTGCCTCGGTCATCTCTGCAAAAGCGGCATGGCCACGCGAAGTCGCGTGATTGGGCGAGGTCCAGTTGCTTATCGTCACCCGTTTCTCGGCCAGGGCTGGGGTTGCCGAGATGACAGCACCCGTCGCGAGTATGGTTAGTATTTTCATCAGTTTCATGTGGTCTCCTCCTCTGTTTTTAGGGTCCCGGTGTTACACAGGGTTCGTCATGGCCACTGCGGCCGTATCAGTTTCCAAGGGTTGGCAGGAACATGATCAGTTCGGGAAAGGCGACCATGATGATCAGGACCACCACATCAGCGGCCAGAAACCACATGACGCCCTTGAAAATTTGCGAAATGGGCACCGCGTCTCCGACAATGCCCTTGATAACAAAGACGTTAAGCCCCACCGGGGGCGTTATCAGCGCCATCTCGACCAGCTTGGTCGCAAGAACGCCGAGCCAGATCAGACTGATATTATTCGCCTCATAAATCGGTAGTAGGATCGGCAGCGTCAGCAGCAGGATGCCCAGCGGATCAAGGATCATTCCCAACAGGCAAAAAATAATTGCTGTGCCGAAGACCAGCATCACATAGCTGGCCCCCAGATCTATCACCAGATCTGACATCGCTTCGGGGATACCGCTAATTGCCAGAAACCGGGAAAACAGGTTGGCCCCAACCGCGATGATAAAGATCGCCGCCGTCATCTTTGCGGTGTCCAGCAGCGCGATCTTTGAGACTCTCCAATTCAAGGTGCCGCGCGCTGCCGCGATCACAAAGGACAACGCTGCGCCGACAGCACCGGCCTGTGTGGGCGTGAATACCCCAGTGAACAGTCCGCCAAAAACGCCCAACACCAACAGGATCACAGGCCATGTTTCGCCTAGGGCTTCAAGCCGCTCCGCCCAGGTTGAGCTTTCGTCGAGCGAAGGCGCAAGATCAGGATTAATGCGTGCACGTATGATGATCACTGCCGCGTAGCCCAGCATGGTCAGCAGGCCCGGCACGATGGCTGCCAAAAACAGCTTGCTGATCGCGACCTCGGCAAAAATGCCGTAGATGATCAGAAGAATGCTTGGTGGAATGAGCGACCCCATCGTGCCTGCCGCTGCCACTACGGCGGTACTCAGACCGGGATCGTAGTTACGCTTCAGCATTTCCGGCACGGCGATCCGGCCCATTGCCGCAGCGCAGGCAAGGCTGGAGCCAGCCGCCGCCGAAAACAGCGCCGCGCCGCCCACGCTGGCAACCGCCAGCCCCCCCGGAAGGAACGACAACCAGACCCGTGCCGCCTTGAATATCCCGCGCGTGATGTCGGTCTGATAACAGACATAACCCATCAGCAGGAACATCGGGATCGAGCTTAACGTCCAGTGTGCGGCGAAGTCATAGGGCACCGCCGTCAGCAGACCGAAAGCCGCATCGCTACCCAGCAATGCCCAGAACCCGAAGAACGACACGATGCCCAAAGCCACCGCAATCGGAACACGCAGCAGAACCAGCAGAATGACAGAGACAATGCCGCAAAGGCCAATTTGAAAAAAACTCACCGTCGTGCTCCTATTGGTACATATCGTGATCAAGACGGGCCATACTTGCGTCCGTGAATGGTCTTTGGATCAACTTCGCCAGCAAAAGCAGCACCATCAGCGCCGCACCAAGCGGCAGAAAAAAGCGCCCGGGCCAGACGGTCACCGCCGCCATTCCCATTGATTTTTCCCCGATGGCGAATTTCTCGACGGCGTCTATCCAGGTTTGCCAAGTGAGCAGACCGTAGAACAATGCAGACAACCCCAAAGTCAGCATATCGAGCAGGGTTTGCCCCTTCGGCGGGATCAGATCATGGATCAGGTCAACCTTGATATGCTCATTGGTGTATTCGACAAAGGGAAGCGGCAGAAAGACGAGCCCGACCATGTAATAGTAGGACACGTAGTCCACCGTTCCCGGCAGTGGCTCTGCGACAAACTGGCTCAGGATGACATCAATGGTGACGTGGACCATCATCAGGGCCGCCAAAGCCGTCGCAACGTAGGTGATGATCCGTGACACCCATCCGAGCCGCGCAATTACTGGTTCCATCGCTGATTCCTCCCTATGTTGGTCAAGACACGCACCGTTTGGCTATGTCCCGCGAAAGTCCGGTTTTCTCTTGCTCAGAAAGGCGTCTATGCCTTCCGCGTGATCGGCGCTCTTGATGATTTGGCCCTGAATGATGGCCTCGGTTTCCAGAAAGCTCTCCAGCGAAGGCTGCAGCGCGGCGCGCATCAGTCGCTTGGCCCCGGCCAAGGCAAAGGTCGGGCCCGCAGCAAGGTCAGTTGCATAATCCACAGCAGCGGCATCAAGGGCCTCGTCGGGATGTACCTGGCTTGCCAACCCCAGGCTCAGGGCCTCTTGCGCCGGAACCAGCCGGGCCGAGAAGGCAAGGTCGGTCGCCCGCTGCCGTCCAATCAGATTCTGCAGGAAAAACGCAGCACCGCCATCCGGGGCGAGGCCGATCTTGCGAAAGACCTGCCCAAGTTTCGCTGTTTCGGAAAGCAGCAAGACGTCACAGGCCAGAGCCATGCTTAACCCGATCCCCACTGCTGGACCGCGCACTGCAGCCACCACGGGCTTTTCGCAGTTGTAGATGGACAGGATCATCTGGTGCGCCCGGTGCAAACGCGCACGATCACCCCAGACATCGTCTTTGCCCATGGTAGAGATATCCGCGCCCGCACAAAAGGCGCGGCCCTCGGCCCTCAGAAGCACCGCCCGAACCTCAGGATCAGTGTGCATCTGGCGAAAGCACTCCATAATCTCGACCCGCATTTCAAGGGTCAGCGCATTCAGCTTGTCCGGTCGGTTCAACGAAACGACGGCCAGGCCATCCTTGCGTTCAACTGTAATTTCATTTTCCATGACCGCCCCTCCCCAGGCGAAAATCTGTCAGTCAGCGAACAGCGCCCTTGCGATCCCGTTCTTGTGTATCTGGGTCGTGCCGCCGGTAATCGTCAGCATCCGCACATCCCGCACCATCCGCTCCAGCGGAAGCGATCCGAAATAGCCATAGCCGCCGAACATCTGCATGGCGTCGTGGGTCACGCGCTGCGCCATCTCGGTTGCCTGAACCTTGGCAATCGAAGACAGCGTCGGATCGGGTTGACCCCGGTCAATCAGCGACAGCGCGGAGTAACACAGCGACCGGGCGGCCTCGATCTGCACCTTCATGTCCGACATCATCCATTGCAGGCCCTGCATGGCCGACAACGTCTTGCCGAACTGGTTGCGGGTTTTCATGTAGTCGCAGGCAAGGTCAAACGCGCCTTCGGCCACACCAAGAGCCAGAACTCCCATGCCCACTCGGGTCCCATTGTAGACACCCAGCGGGCGGACAAAGCCGCTGGAATTCTCGGCCAGACCCTCTGTCACGATATTTCCCGCAGGCACCCGAACATCGTCAAAGTGGATTTCGCATTCGTTGCATCCGCGCGCGCCCATCTTCTGTTCAAGGATGTTCACCGTCACGCCGGGGCTGTCACGTTCCACCAAAACCGTACCGATGCCCCGCGCGCCCTTGCTCTCGCAGAATCGCGCATAAACCAGAAGATAATCGGCCCGGTCGCCGAAGGTCGTGAAGATTTTGCCGCCGTTCAGCACGAAGTCATTGCCCTCGGCGCGCAACGAGGTCCTCACCGCTGTGGCATCCGAACCTGCCTCTGGTTCGGTCCAGGAAATCGCGCATTCGATCTCGCCCGCCGCGAAGCGGGGCAGGAAAGCGCGCTTCAGTTCGTCGGTGCCGCATGTGGCGATGATCCGGGGTGACACGTTTTGATCGTGGACAATCAGCGCCGTATTGAAATCCACCTTCGCCAGTTCCTCCACCACCAGATAGCAATCGACCAACGAAACGCCGCCGCCGCCAAAATCCTCGGGGATGGTCATGCCCAGATAGCCAAGTTCGCTCAGGCGATGATGGTTCTCATCCGGATAGATGCCCTCGCGATCCCAGCGCGCCGCACGGTCGCGGAATTCACCCAGTGCCAGCTTGCGCGCCGCGTCTTTCAGCGCAATCTGTTCTTCGTTCAACAAGGAGGGGTGCATGCGCCCTACCCTCCCCGTCTCTGGTTGAAGCTGTGGCCATAGACCATGGCGGCAATCGTGTTGCGCAAGATTTCAACCGTGCCACCGCCAAGCGCGAAACCACGCGCGTCACGCACCATCCGTTCCAGCGGGTATTCGCGCGTATAGCCGTTATGGCCATGAATCTGCAGCGCCTCGTTCGTCACCCGCTGCGCCATTTCGTTGGCATAAAGCTTGGCCATGGTCGCATCCATCGGATCTGGAAAGCCGTTCGGCGCGGGGTTGGTGGCGGCGCGGTATACCATCAGCCGCGCCGCATGGATCTGCGTCGCCATATCGGCGACCTTCCATTGCAGGCCCTGAAATTCGTTGATGGGACGTCCAAATTGGTGGCGGATCTCGGAATATTCCTTGGCCGCCTCAAAGGCACCTTGCGCCAGCCCCACGCACATCGCCGCATTGCCCACACGTTCAGGTCCGAAACTGCTCATCAGCAGTGCGAACGAACGCGAGCTTTCCGGATCACCCTCGACCAACACGTCCTCCGGACCGGCCTTGTAGTTTTCAAGAATGATCTCAGCCTCGGTCAGACCCCGACCGCCCATCTTTGACGATATGTGGCCGATCCGCGCCCCGGTTTTTTTCAGATCAATGATGAAGGCACCGATCCCCTTTGCCCCGCTCGCCTTGCCGAAGCGGCAGAAGACCAGCGCATAATCGGCTACATGCGCGCCGGTCGACCAGCATTTGTTGCCATTCAGCACCCAGCCGTCGCCATCCTTTGTCGCTGTGGTACGCAGGTCGGTAACCGCCGACCCGGCCTCAGGCTCGCTGATGGCGATGGCGATGAATTTCTTGCCCGCCGCCATATCCGGCAGGAACCGCTTTTTCTGTTCGTCGCTGCCCAGAACGCTGATCGCCCGCGAAGGACCGTTCAGGTATAGCTGCGAAACCAGCGCTGTATTGAAGCAGACCCGCGCCATTTCCTCCAGAAAGACCGTGCCCTGCACCACCGGCGCGCCGGAACCGCCGTATTCTTCCGGGATGAACATGCCCAGATAGCCAAGCTCGGCCAACTTGTCGCGGTTCGCGGCTGGGAATTCCTCTTTCTCGTCCCAATAGGCAGCCTTTGAGGCGAACTCCCCTTCGGCCAGTTTGCGGGCCTCTGAGCGAAAATCTTCGAGTTCCGGATCGAGCTTGAACATGTCAGTTAGATTCCTTTGATAATGTGGAAAGCCTGGCCTGGCGCAGGGCGCTCAGAACACGCGCCGTATCGGCACCTGCTGTTGGAGCGGGCTTGGGCGCCACGCGTTCGTGACGCGCAAATTTCATCGGCAGCCCGGGTACAGGGACTGTGCCCAAATCCGGGTGCGGAAAGTCATGGATCATGCCGCGGGTCCGCATGTCGTCGTCCGACACGACCTCTGCGAGTGTGCGCACCGGGGCACCCGGCACACGCGCGTCGCTCAACGCTGCGAAAATCTCGGCGCGGGTATGCTTTGAGGTCCACTCTTGCACCCAACCATCGACCTCGGCACGCCGGGCACAGCGCGCGGCCCCCTCGGCCAGTTCCGGGTCCTCCGCCAGATCGGGGCGGCCCATTGCACGGCTCAGTTGATCCCAATGGCGATCGTTCAGGCACATGATCGCCACCTGCCCGTCGCGCGCCGAAAACAGGTCATAAGGCGCAACCTTGAGCACGGCCTGACTGTTGCCGGCACGGTCCGCAAACCCGTCGGGTGCCAGCAAAAGACTCGAGATATTCGACGCCAGCGCGTGATGCGCCACGTCTTGCATCGCGATTTGAACAAAGTCGCCGCACCCGGTCTTGTCGCGTGCATGCAGTGCGGCCATGATACCGCCGAACAGATGGATGCCGCCCAGAAAATCGGTGATCGCCGCCCCGCATTTCACTGGCGGGCCGTCAACGAATCCGGTCACAGACATCAGCCCGGTAAGGGCCTGAATGGGAAAATCCATCGCAGGTGCATCATGGAAAACGGAATCGGCGGCATAACCCTTGCCCGATCCCATAACCAATCGCGGATTACGGGCCGACAGTGTGTCCCACCCCAGACCCAGCTTTTCCATGGTTCCCGGCCGGGAATTCTCGATCAGCACGTCGGCGGTATCCGCCAGTTCCAGCAGCGCGGACCGCCCATCATCTGACTGAAGATCGAGCGTCACGCTTTGCTTGCTGGAATTCAGCATCATCGCTGCCGGGTTTTCAGTCCCGCCGGCAATGCCGCGGATACTGTCGCCGCCGGGCGGTTCGACCTTTATAACCTCGGCCCCCATGAGCGCGAACATCAGCCCACAATACGGCCCAAGGTAGACCTGCCCCAGGTCGATCACCCTGAGACCTGACAGAGGGCCGCCTCCAGCCGTCATGTTCCACTAAAGCGCGGCTTGCGCTTTTCCTTGAAAGACGTGACAGCCTCGCGGTGATCTTCGGTCTGCATGATAAAGGCTTCGGCTGTGGCCTCGATCTCGAGATAGGTGGCGAAATCGCAATCCATGCCTCGGTTCAACATCGCCTTGCCCAGCCCGAAGGCACGGGTGGGCCCTTCGGCCAGACGTGTGGCAAGCGCAGAGGCTTCGGCCTCAAGCGCGGCTTCTTCATGGATCGCATGGACGATCCCCATATTCTGCGCCTCTTGCGCACCAATCACCTGAGCCGTCATGAACATGGCCTTGGCGCGCTGCGTCCCGACCACCCGCGACAACAGATAAAGCCCGCCGCCATCCGGCACGATCGCCACCCGC
Organism: Sulfitobacter sp.; assembly: GCA_049645905.1. Classification (GTDB taxonomy): domain Bacteria; phylum Pseudomonadota; class Alphaproteobacteria; order Rhodobacterales; family Rhodobacteraceae; genus Sulfitobacter. The sequence goes on along the minus strand of JBARUV010000335.1, from coordinate 1,867 downwards.
GCATAGGCCTGACAGAACCGGGCTGACGGGGCGGCAAGGATCACGTCGGCCAGAAGCGCGATATTGAACCCGACACCAAACGCAGGCCCTGCAACCGCTGCTATCACCGGCTTTTCAAGATCATAGAGCATCTGTGTAACGCGGTGCTGTTGCTTCATGCGGTCGCGCATGGCCGTGGGGGTAGAACCAGCAAAGGTATTGATATCGCCGCCCGCGCAGAATGCGCCTCCGGTCCCGGTGATCAACAGTGCGCGGACACGTTCGTCATCCCGCACTTGCGTAACAATGCGCTCCATCTCCTTGCGTGCGGCCTGATCGAGCGCATTTTTCTTCTCGGGAAAGTCGAAGGTCATCCGACCGACACCGTCCGCGTAGCTGTAGTGCAATGGCACCGCATCTTCCTCCCGAATGAGTCGGCTGCAGACACGCTACTGGGGAGTTGATCTACCGCACATAGCTTGAGCTCGAAAAACAGACTTGTGTAAAATTCACGGTCTTTCCTTTTGTGATTGTGATCTTCTGGCAGGGATGTTTCGCTCGCCTTATCTGGCAACCAAACACTTCGGCGAAGCCTTGGCTTCGTCAGACCTTGTTGAAATAGCGAAGAGATTTGACCATGTACTCCGACACTCCTCTTGGCCGTCTGCGCCTGCCCGTGATCTGCTCTCCTATGTTTCTGGTGTCTGGACCCGAATTGGTCATCGCCCAGTGCAAAGCTGGCGTGATCGGCAGTTTTCCGTCACTGAACGCACGCGAAAAAGACGGGGAGCCTCCCCTGCTTGAGGCCTGGCTCAAACGCATCACCGAAGAACTTGATGCGCATAATCAGGCCAATCCCGACAACCCGGCAGCACCCTTCGCAGTCAACCAGATCGTACACAGGTCAAACGACCGGATCGAACGCGACGTCGAGATTTGTGCCCGTTGGAAGGTGCCGGTCTGGATCACCTCCATGGGTGCGCGGGAAGATGTGAACGAAGCGGCACATGGGTGCGGCGGTGTCGTACTTCATGATGTCATCAACAACCTGTACGCCAAAAAGGCTATCGACAAAGGTGCCGACGGGCTGATCGCGGTCTGCGCCGGTGCAGGGGGACACGCGGGCGCCCTGTCGCCCTTCGCGCTGGTTCAGGAAATCCGCGAATGGTTCGATGGTCCGCTGGCCCTGTCGGGATCCATCGCCACCGGAAGCTCCGTCTTAAGTGCGCAGGCCATGGGTGCCGACTTTGGCTATATCGGTTCACCCTTCATAGCGACGACCGAGGCTGCCGCCTCGGAAAATTACAAACAGATGATCGTCGATAGCGGGGCGGATGACATTATTTACACCAGCCACTTCAGCGGCGTGAATGCCAATTATCTCAAACCTTCTGTTCGGGCAGTCGGGCTTGACCCTGACAACCTGACTGGCGACGGGAACAAGCTGAATCTGGCCACCGGCGACATTCGCCCGAAGGCCTGGAGCGAGATCTGGGGCTGCGGTCAGGGTATCGGCGCAGTGGGTGCAGTGACAAGTACGGCAGAATACGTCGACCGTCTTGACCGGGAATATCATGCTGCAAGGAATGCGCTCTGCGCTTAACGCATGAAGGCGGCAGGTTGCCCTGACGCCTTCTTTCGCTGTTTCAGTCGTTTCTTACAAAGTTTTCGGAAACGGACTTAGCTGTCTTTCTGATTGACGATCAGGTCTGCATTCTCTGGCAACTCTGCAACAACGCTTATGGCGTCGGCACGAATCCTTGAATGCAGTTTAAAGGCCTCGGCGGCTGCAGTCTCGGCGGCGGATGCGTCTGCATCGTCTTCCAGCTCTAGCGAGATTCGGATCATGTCGCGATCGTTTTCGCGTGTCACCACAGCCTGCGCAGCC
>JBARUV010000334.1:0-47292 GCA_049645905.1 Sulfitobacter sp. | reverse complement strand
GGTGACATTGTCGATGATAACGTCGGGAAAGAATTGCGCGCGCATGTTGGGAGCGGCAACCAGACCTGACACCAGCAAGATGACCAACAGCAGGTTGGCCGCCGTCCTGTGGCGCGTAAAGTAACTGAGCAAACCGCCTGCCGAAGATGGGATAGGGCGCGCCATCAGCCGCCCATCCTGCTTTCGATGCGCTCAACCATTTGTGCAGGCACCGTAGGTTCGGAAAGCTGGGCAAGCACCCGGGCCTTGGCTTCATCCGGCATACGATTATTGCCTTCGACAAACGCCACAAGTTTGGCGCGGCGTTCCTCGGACAGTTCAAGCATCTCCGGTTCCTGCGGCTCAGGCGCACCAGCACCGCGCAACGGTTTGACAGCAATGCCCGCACCAAGCAGCGGGGATCGTGCCTCCACCACTTCGCGGCCTAGGATATCCCCGCGCACCAGCACATCATCACCCTGTCGGCGCAACACGTCGACCTTAGCCGCCACAAGACGATCGCCTTCACCCAGCACCAAAACCTGCCCCATTGCATCAACAGCAGAGGACGGCAGACGCACAACCTCGGTCAGCACCGGTTCCTGCACACGCACGGTGACAAAATCGCCGGGTTTGAACCCCGCCGTCTGGCTGAGTCGCGCAAAGATCAAACGCCCTGTCGACCCTTCTCCCGCCGCCGCTGAGGCGCGACTGATGCGGCCCTCGGCCTGCAAATCAACACCTGCCACATCCAGTGTGGCACTCACGTCCGCATTGATCAGCCCGCCACCGGAATCCAGCAGCCGCGCGTATTGTGCGGTAGAAATTCGGAAAGACAGTTCCAGATCGTCCGGATCAATCAGTTCAGCCAAGCGTTCATTGGCCGACACAAGCCGCCCGACAATAACACTGGTGGCAGAAAGCATCCCGTCAAAAGGCGCTGTCAGCGTGGTGTCATCCAACCTGCGCTCGGCCTCGGCAAGCGCAATTTCGGCCCGCGCAAGACTTGTGGCGGCCTGATCCACACGCGCCTCTGCCTGTGCAACAGCCTGCCTGCGGGTCAACACCGCTTGACGCGCAGCCGAGGCGGCCAGTTCCGCTGTTTCCACCGACGTCGCCGTGCCGACACCGCGCTGCTCAAGATCACGCTGACGGGCCAGTGCGCGGCTGCGCAGCTCCGCCTGCTCCTCTGCTGCCACCAATTCATCGCGCGCCAACACCAATCCGCGCGCGCCATCGCGCCCCTCGGCTTCGGCATCCGCCACATCACTCGCCGCACGGTCTACAGCCGATTGCGCATCCAGTGGATCAAGTTTTACAAGCACCTGGCCCGCCGTGACGCGCCCGCCGTCCTCGAACCCGTCTGCCAGCGCAATCACACGCCCGCCCCCTGCCGCGCGCAACTCAAGCAACCGGCGGCTTTGCACCTCTCCGAAAACCTCCAGCACCGGTGCGATATCCGTCGCTTCGGCGCGCATGACATTGACTGTAAAGACGCGTTCACGCGCAGGCGGGGTTCCGGGTTCCTCGGCCATCCGCTCGCGCACGGCACCGCCCACAGTCACCACCGCAAAGGCCAACAGGCCAAGGGTGAGTGCCGCCAGAAACAGACCAATCATACTTTGACGCAGAAAACGCATCTGGGTTCCAATTCAAACCATTACTTCACAGGGCATAAGGTAGCGGATGCGCTGAAAATACCAAGTCACAACACTATTACGCAGAGCAGGACTATTTCCGTCGCACCGTTTTTGTTTTTGGGCTCAGATTACCACGGGGATCGGGTCAGAGCCCGAAAATTTATCACCCCTATTTGCGTCGCTGGTGTTCATCCAGACGCGGCATGATCTCGACGAAATTACAGGGCTTGTGCCGGTAATCGAGCTGACGGACCAGAATTTCGTCCCATGCGTCCTTGCAGGCCCCCGGTGATCCGGGCAGCGCAAACAGATACGTGCCCATCGCGACCCCGCCGGTGGCACGGCTTTGGACTGCCGAGGTGCCGATCTTGTTCATCGAGACAATCGTGAAAATCGTGCCAAAGGCATCAATTTCCTTTTCATACACATCCCTGTGGGCCTCAACGGTCACATCACGACCGGTCAGACCTGTGCCACCCGTGCTGATGACCACATCGATTGATTGCTCCGCACACCACCGGCGCAAAATATCCGAAATTTCCGCCCTCTCGTCGCGCACGATCCTGCGCTCTGCAACGGAATGACCGGCCGCTTCGATCCGCGCCACCAATACATCGCCGGAACGGTCATCCGAGGCTGTGCGCGTATCCGATACTGTCAGCACCGCAATACGCACGGGGATAAACTCTACACTTTCATCAATCCGGCTCATGCCCGCTCCCATACTGCCAGCTTGGCGGCCAATGCGACAAAGATGCCGCTGCTGATCCAGCCCAGAATGCGCCCGCCACGCGCGATCCGGCGGCCCAGACCACTGGCAAACACGCCCACCGCGCCGTTAATTACAAAACCACCGATGCCCAGCACAGTGCCAAAGATCAGGAACTGGCCCAGAACCGGTCCCGCCTCGGGCACCACAAATTGCGGTATGAACGCCAGCACAAACAGGATCACCTTGGGATTGGACAGGTTCACCGCAAAGCCGGTCGCAAATGCGCGGCCCGCACCCATTTCCCGCCCGCCTTCACGCACGGCGCGGCTGCCGGCAAATGCCTGCCACGCCAGATACAGCAAATAAGCGACCCCGATCCAGCGGATCAGGTCAAACGCCCAAGGCAGGGCAGCGATCACAGCCCCCAAGCCTAATCCCGCCAGCGTCACATGCACCATGCCTCCCAACGCGATACCGCCACTTGCCGCAATCGCGGCCCTTGGGCCGGACCGCACTCCCTGCCCGAGGCAAAACATCATGTCCGCCCCCGGCGTCAAATTCAGCGCCAGCGCAGCAGGCACGAAAGCTGCCAGTGTCAGTGGATCAACCATCACGCAACCGGATTTTCAGGCTCAACAAATCCGCCCATGCTTCGCGTTTGAATTCCGGACTGCGCAGCAAATATGCGGGATGGAACATTGGCAAGGCAGGCAGTCCCGCCGCCTCGGTCCAGTTGCCCCGCAGCCGCGTGATGCCGCGTTTTCCCAACAGCGCCTGACAGGACCAATTGCCGACGATCACCAACACTTCAGGCTTGGCCAAAGCAATATGGCGCAGCAGGAAGGGCCGCATCATCGCGATTTCCTCCGGCTTGGGGTCACGATTTTGCGGTGGCCGCCACGGCAAGACATTGGTGATATACACAGGTGCATCTTCGCGGGTGCGCCCCATGTCGATCGCGGCCAGCATCTTGTCGAGCAATTGCCCCGCCCGCCCGACAAAGGGCCGCCCCTCGCGATCTTCATCACGGCCCGGCGCTTCGCCCACCAACATCACCCGCGCACCGGGGATGCCATCAGAAAACACCAGATTGCGCGCGCCTTTCTTCAGGTCGCACAGATCAAACCGCGCCATCGCCTCGCGCAATGCTTCTAGCGTCTGCGCGCCTGCGGCAACACGTTCGGCTTCTGCCACTGCATCGATCTGCACGGGCGCGACGATCCCTGTCGGTGCGGCAACAGGGGCCGCCGGCTTTTTCGGTTTTTCAACTGCGGCAGGCACCTCATAGCGATTGAGCGGCGCATCAAGCACCGCTTCGGTCGCGCCCAGTTCAACCTGCCAGTTCAGCAGGGCCAGCGCATGATGATACTCAGCCGATTCCATACCCCAACCTACGCCCCCTCAGCGGCAATCAAAATCCCCTGCTTCGAAATGGTCTGAAAACCCGCGCGGAGGGCCGAAATCTCTTTCGGCCCATCCTTGCTGCATACCCCGCCTCCGCCTATAACACACCAAACCCAGCCAAAGGCGACGTCCATGTCCTTTCCCCACCGCCACCTGCTCGGCATTGAACCTTTGAGCCCTGCCGATATCTCCGCGATCCTTGATCTGGCGGATACCTACGCCGATCTGAACCGCCAGCCGGACAAACATTCCGACGCGCTCAAAGGGCTGACGCAAATCAACATGTTCTTTGAAAACTCGACCCGGACGCAGGCAAGTTTCGAGATCGCGGGCAAGCGTCTTGGCGCGGATGTGATGAACATGGCGATGCAGGCCAGCAGCATCAAAAAGGGCGAAACACTGATTGATACGGCGCTGACGCTGAATGCGATGCACCCTGATCTGCTGGTGGTGCGCCACCCGCAATCCGGCGCGGTCGACCTGTTGGCCCAAAAGGTGAACTGCGCGGTGCTGAACGCCGGCGACGGACGTCACGAACACCCGACCCAGGCCTTGCTTGATGCGCTGACAATCCGGCGGGCGAAGGGACGGTTGCACCGCCTGTCGATCGCCATCTGTGGTGACATTGCGCACAGCCGAGTCGCGCGCAGCAACATCATGCTGCTGGGCAAGATGGAAAACCGCATCCGCCTGATCGGCCCGCCGACCCTGATGCCATCACAGATCAGCGAATTCGGCGTCGAGGTCTTCGACAACATGGAAGAAGGCCTGAAGGACGTCGATGTCGTGATGATGTTGCGCTTGCAAAAAGAACGCATGGATGGCGGTTTTATCCCCAGCGAACGCGAGTATTACCACCGTTATGGACTGGATGGAGAAAAGTTATCCCACGCCAAGCCCGACGCCATTGTGATGCATCCCGGCCCGATGAACCGCGGCGTTGAAATTGACGGTACACTGGCCGATGACATCAACCGGAGCGTTATTCAGGATCAGGTCGAAATGGGCGTGGCCGTGCGCATGGCGGCGATGGACCTGCTGGCGCGCAATCTGCGCGCGGCCCAGCCTGCTGTCGCGTCCCCCGTGTCATGACCCTGATCGTCGCACCAAATGAACAGGGCCTGATCCGGGTTTTTGCGGTCAATCGTCCCGCCAGTGATGTTGCGCAGGCCATCGTCGCGTCGGGCGCAGCCGGTCTTGCCGCGGACCTGTTGAAGTGTGAGATTGCGCAAAGCGGTCTTGAATTTGTCGCTGTTGCAGATCTCGCAGGCATCGGCCTCTCCGGATATCTCGCAGACGGCTACGCAGTCCCACCCGATCAACTTAACGCCGCACGCAGCAAGCTTGACGCGCTGGACGGCTATGTCCTTCTCCTGTTCTCCTCAGCGTTCGAGGGGACCGGCAAAACACTCGCGCCGGGCCCGGATGTGACCCTGATCGGCACATTTGGAGAGACGCAGGCGGATATGACCGCCCGCGCCCTCAAAAGTGAGGCGGCAAAGGCCTATTCCGGCACCCCGCGCCAAACCAGCGTTGCACCATCCGGAAAACGCGCAGGCGGGTCCCTGATGGTTGCTGCAACAATCGTCCTCGCAGGTCTGGTCCTGTGGTGGGCACTGAGCTAGAACCGCGTCATGCAAGAACCAAAAGATCCGAAAATGTCCGGCCGTATCGCGATGATCGCGCTGCTCGTTGCCTTTGGCGTTGTGGGCATGATGGTCTGGGTCGGCGGATGACGTCCACGCTTGCGTGGACGCCTGCACGCGCGGTCTACATGCGCCGTGCGCTGGTCATCGGCCTCGTAACATTTGTGGTCTTTGCAGCGTTGTGTTGGATGTCGGGATTTTCTGAAGGTCGGTTTTTGCTGCTGGGTCTTGGCCTGCCGTTGGTGCTGACCCTGATATTTCTGCTGGAGGATGCGTTGCGCTGGCGTTCCCTGCGCAGCGAAAAATGGGAAGTTGATGACGGCCATCTGATCCATGACGGACCGGACGGTCGCGCGATGGTCCCTATGAGCGAAATTCGCACCGTTGCGACGCGCTTTGGCAATGTGGTAATCCGGCTCGCCTCCGGCCAACGCATCATGATGCGCTATCTGCCCAACCCCGAAGGCGTTGTTACACAACTGGACGCCGCCCGCCCGAAATAGAAAATCCCCTTGGTTCACCCGGCTTTCTGGGGCAAGAACCAACAGCCCCGACCAGATAGGCCCGCCATGACGCTCTTTTTCATCAACGCCAGATTGATCGACCCTGAAACGGTCACCGTCACCGAGGGCACTCTCAGCGTAGACAGTGGCAAGATCACCGGTATGTCCGGCGATATGGCCCCACCGCCGAAAGGCGCGAAAGTGGTCGATTGCGAAGGCAAATACCTTGCCCCCGGCATTATCGATCTGGGCGTCAAAGTCTGCGAACCGGGCGAGCGCCACAAGGAAAGCTATGGCTCTGCCGGCCTTGCCGCTGCAGCAGGGGGTGTGACCACAATGATCACGCGGCCCGATACAACACCTCCCATCGACAGTCCTGAAGTCCTCGAATTCGTGACGCGCAGGGCGAACGAGGCATCGCCGGTCAACGTCATCCCCATGGCCGCTCTGACCAAGGGGCGCGAGGGGCGCGAGATGACCGAAATCGGGTTTCTGATGGACGCAGGTGCTGCGGCCTTTACCGATTGCGACCGCGTGATTACCGATACCAAGGTGTTTTCGCGCGCGCTGACCTATGCGCGTGCACTCGGCGCGCTGGTCATCGCGCATCCGCAGGAACCGATATTAAGCGAGGGGGCCGCGGCGACCTCCGGCAAGTTTGCCTCCCTGCGCGGGTTGCCAGCCGTGTCACCGATGGCGGAACGCATGGGGCTTGATCGCGACATTGCGCTGATAGAAATGACCGGCGCGAAATATCATGCCGACCAGATCACCACTGCGCGCGCCCTGCCCGCGCTGGAACGTGCAAAGGCCAACGGGCTGGACATAACCGCCGGTGTGGGGATCCACCACCTGACGCTGAATGCGCTGGATGTGGCAGACTACCGCACGTTCTTTAAACTCAAACCGCCGCTGCGCGATGAAGACGACAGGCTTGCCGTTGCGCAAGCCGTCGCAAGCGGCCTGATTGATATCGTCTGTTCCATGCACACGCCGCAGGACGAGGAATCCAAACGCTTGCCGTTTGAAGAAGCCGCGTCCGGCGCGATCGGTCTGGAAACTCTTTTGCCTGCCGCAATGCAGCTTGTTCACAGCGGGCTGATGGATATCGCGACGCTGTGGCGGGCGTTGTCGTTGAATCCGGCCAAGCGGCTGGGCCTGCCCGGAGGACGGCTGGCAATCGGCGCGCCTGCCGATCTGGTGCTGTTTGACGCCAACGCACCGTTTGTGCTGGACCGGTCGCGCCTGCGATCCAAGTCCCTGAACACACCATTTGACGGGATGCGCATGCAGGGTAAGGTACGCCGGACATATGTCGCCGGAAATTGCGTTTACGAGGCCCCCTGATGCCCCCCATTGAAACAACCACCGCACTGCTGATCCTTTGGGCCATCCTGGGATATCTGCTTGGCTCGATCCCGTTCGGGATGGTGCTGGCCAAAGTGATGAACCTCGGCAACCTGCGCGAAATCGGGTCCGGCAATATCGGCGCGACCAATGTGCTGCGCACCGGCAACAAAACGGCCGCCGCCCTTACCCTTCTGCTGGACGCTGCAAAAGGCGCTGCGGCGGTATTGCTCGCGCGCTATTTTGCTGGCGAGGATGCCGCGCAGCTTGCAGGCGTTGCGGCCATGTTTGGCCATTGTTTTCCGGTCTGGCTTCGTTTTCGCGGCGGCAAGGGTGTGGCGACGTTTCTGGGGATTATGCTGGCGCTGGCATGGCCTGTGGGCGTGGGCTGCTGCATTGCATGGCTTGTCGGGGCGCTTACCAGCCGGATTTCTTCGATGGGCGCACTGCTGGCGGCTGCCTCTTCGACATTCCTGATGATCTTTCTGGGCTATGGTACCGCGCTGGTGATGGGAATCGTTCTCACGATCCTGTTGTTTGGTCGTCACGCCGCAAACATTCGCCGGATGAAGGCAGGCACGGAACCCAAAATCGGCGCACAGACGTGACACCGCCTGATGATGTACCTGCCTTGCTGAACGCGATCCCGGAGGGCAGCAGCACAGGGCGTGCGGGTGGCAAAAGTTATGTGGCGACACGCAGTGTTTTCAACGGCGGACGCTCAAGCAAACTGGTTGCCGAGGAACGTGGCGGGCCGGACTACATCAGTCTGAATTTCTATGACCTTGCCAGGGGCCCGCAATTGTTTCCCTGCGAAATGCCTGCTGCCAAAGTCGTCGACTTTCTGCGCAATTTTCGATGCGATCCCTCCAAGCCTTGTGATGTTCCACACCTATGCGTTGATCTTTTCCTCGGTGCCGATGACTGCCGCCTATTCCCGTGCAAAACGCTGGTTTGAAAGCTTTTTCGCCCTTGCTTTTGGCGTCATTGCGCTCAAGGTGTTGACCACAAAGGTCGGGTGGCCCTTGGCAATCGCTCCAAGGTCAGACACACAAGTCCTGCGGTGATCGGAGACGGTGCAATGTCCAAATTCGCGAACTTTCTCGTTCTTGTGTTCACGGTGTGTATCGGCCAGATGGCAGTTGCCGATACGTTTTCGGTTGGCTTGGGCAAGACAAAACTGGGTCAGCTCAGCTATTCGAACGCCAGCGGCGGCGCGAGCCTGCGTTCGACGTTGGATAACACGCCTCTGGGTGTGTTCAACGGGACCTTCAGCGCCACCTCCCGCAATTCGGACGGTGTGCGCACTTTTGACGGCCTCAGCAAATCCTCGCGTAAAAACCGCCGCGTCCAGGTGTCCGTGAAGGAGGGTCGCGTTGTCGAAACACTGGTTGAACCTGTCAGCGAAATGACCCCGCTCTCCGACCCGACCCGCGTGCCCGAGGGAACGGTTGATCCGGTCCAGGGGATAGGCAAACTGATACACGCGCGCACCTGTCCCAAAGGGTTTACGATCTATGACGGTCGCCGTGCCATTGCCCTGATCCCGACAGAAAAGACCACGGAAGGCGACACTGAAATCTGCTCCATTGCCTACAAAGTCATTGCCGGACCCGGCCATCTGTCGCCGCTCAAAATCTCTAACGCCAAGATGAAGCTGACCTACGTGACAAAGGGCAGTACCCGCACCTTGGCGCGCATTGATATCGCGTCGGGGATTTTCAAACTGGCGCTGGATCGGATGAAATAATACCGTCGCGTTCTGTCGGCTCATCATTTTCTGGAAAAGAATAATTCCAAACCTGCGCCCCATTCCTGCCGGATTTCTCCTTCAGATTGAAAAAACAGGCAGGGCAAGGGACGTACTCCATGAAAAAAATCGGCGCAGCATTCGAGAATTTCGTTTTCAGACCGTTTGATTTCAACGGGCGCGCGACATTGTTGGAATACTGGCTGATCATGCCGCTGGTCTGGGGCCTGATCATCTTTTTGGCGCACGGCGACCTCACGGAAATGTGGGCGATGTTGCTGGAGCGCAAGGTGCCTCCGCTCAACCCGCTTTACTGGGACGCGCTGCTGGTTTTCCTGCTCACTTTCATTCCCCGCATGTCTCTGACCGTTCGGCGGCTACATGACAGCGGCAAAAGCGGGAAATGGGCAAAGCTGCCATTCATCGCGCTGTTTTCCGGTTTTATTCTGGTGCTGGGTCTTCTGTCAGCTATGGCAACGTCAAACGTGATGGCGGGCGGCAGTCAGGAAAGCGGTCTGGGGATGGCCGCTATTGTCATGGCAATCGTCTATGGCAGTGCCGAAAGCGCATGGGACGTCATCTTTGGCGCTGCTGCCGTCGCGAACGCTATGGGCTGGGATGCAATCTTTGCAGTATTGGCCGAGCTCACAACCCCGGCACAAGAGATCAACGTTTCACAAGGTCTGGCCAACGTCGCCAACGGGGTTCAGAACTCCCCGATGGAAGGAGGAACTATGATGATTATCATGGTCCTGCTGATCACCACACCCTTTGTCACGGCCATGCTGCACCTCTTCTTCATGATCTCCCCGACCAAGCCGGACCATGATCTGGACAGCGCATTGCCGATCGCAGGTGCGAGTCTGCGCAAACAGGGTGAAGTCTCGGAGAATCCGTTCGCCGGCTACAAATACCTCTACGCAAAAACGCCCGAGCAGGAGGCCGCCAACAAGGTTGCGGCACAGGAGGAAATCAAATCACTTTACCAGCAGCGTGTGTTGGGGCGGCAGCCGACCTAGGCCGATTGCCTTCGGCGCGACCCCTAGTAGGAATAATCCGCGAAAATCCGGCTCAGATCACCGCCCCATTTTCCGTGGTAATCCGCAAGCAGGTCATCCGCAGGCACGCGGCCCGTTTCGATGCTTTCGTGCAGCGCATTCAGGAAATGGGTCTCATCCGGTACCATTCCGCCTGCACCGGGTCGTGCCCGTGCTTTCAGTCCTGCCTCTGATAGTGCGACCACCTCACGGGCGATTTCATGCATATCAATACCGGTCACTTTCGCCTGCAAGCCATCAACCGAGGCCGCAACCCGCAGCGCATCATGCTGTGCAGGTGTCCAGTGTTTGACCAGATCCCACGCGCCGTCCAGCGCGCCCTGATCGTAAAGCAATCCAACCCAGAAAGCTGGCAACGCGCATAACCGGCGCCATGGGCCGCCGTCCGCACCGCGCATTTCGATGAACTTTTTCATCCGCGCCTCTGGAAAGGCCGTCGTCAGGTGATCGGCCCAATCGCTCAGCGTGGGTGTCTCACCGGGAAGTGCAGCCAGCTTGCCTTTCATGAAATCGCGGAAAGACATGCCCAGCGCATCAATGTACTTGCCATCGCGATAAACAAAATACATCGGCACATCGAGCGCGTAGTCCACCCAGCGCTCGAACCCGAACCCTTCCTCGAACACAAACGGCAACGTGCCGGTGCGCGATGCATCCAACTCCCGCCAGACTTTGCTGCGCAGGGATTTGTAGCCGTTCGGCTTGCCCTCAAAAAACGGAGAATTGGCAAAAAGCGCGGTCGCGACGGACTGCAACGCAATGGCAACCCGCATCTTTTTGACCATATCGGCCTCTGACCCGAAGTCGAGGTTGACCTGTACCGTACAGGTCCGGCGCATCATCACGCGGCCCATGGTCCCGACGCGGCCCATATAGTCGTTCATCAGTTTGTAGCGACCCTTGGGCATCAGATCCATCTGATCATGAGTCCATTCAGGGGCCGCACCCAGCCCGATGAAACCTGCGCCGATTTCGTCCGCGACTTCCTGCACTTCGCGCAGGTGGACATTCACCTCGTCGCAGGTCTCGTGGATGGTTTCCAGCATGCCACCGGACAATTCCAGCTGCCCGCCCGGCTCCAGAGAGATATTGGCGCCATCTTTCTCCAGCCCGATAAGTTTGCCCTGCTCTTCTACCGGCGCCCAGCCGTGGCGGTCACGCATGCCCTCAAGCATCGCGCGGATGGAACATTCACCCTCGTAGGGCAGTGGCAGCAGGCTGTCTTTGCAATAACCGAACTTTTCGTGCTCGGTCCCGATACGCCAGTCTTCCTTGGGTTTGCAGCCATCCGCAAGGTATTGCGCCAACTGGTCGTGATGCTCGATAGGGCCGCCGCCGGACTGTGGAATGGACATCGCTCATGGCTCCCGTTTGTTGCACCGCGAACTGCTTGGATGGTGCGATTTTAGCAAGGTGTCAATGCAAGGTAATGCCCGGCGGCACTTTAGTATGCTTCTGCCATATTACTACGGCATGGTGGCGCGTTGCGCGCAATTCATGCAGCATGCGTTCCGTCTTGAGATCTGACAGTGTCGCGAACGCATCAAACAGCGCCTCTGATCCGGCTGCATTCACAGGGATCAGCAGGGGTGGCTGGCCCTGTTGCTCTAGTTTCCAATGGGCGGGAAACAACGTGCGATCAAGGCTTAACCGATCCATTTCGCGCAAACTGACCGTCCCACCCGTCAACGGCCCGAAATAGGTGACCTGCCCCTCGTCAACCTGCACCGCGCCCGGGCCACCCTCGGCATGGCGAAACCGGCCGCGCTGCACCCCGAGCCAGATAGAAACAACACCCGCGCCAAGCAAGGCATAGCCCGGCACCGCCAGCAAAAGGCCGGGACCAAGCACCAGCCATAACCCGATCAGGGCAACCGCGCCGCCCAAGAAAACTTCGCGCCAGCGCCACAGAAATGCGCGCGCTTCAGGTCGAAAAAACCCCATTGCGTCCGGCCCCGCCTTCATTGTTTCACAAGACCCAAATGCAGGTATTCAATCAGTAGATCACCCTTCATTCCAGTCCCCCAATTCTTTCTGCCACAGCGTCATTGCCGCCACTGCCGCGGTATCCGCCCGCAAAATTCGCGGCCCCAGACTGACGGCATGCGCTTGCTCGAATGTCGCAAGCCGCTTGCGCTCGGATGCTGAAAACCCGCCCTCCGGTCCGATCAGGATCGCCGCAGGTGCCGCCAGGTCACTCTCAAGGCGCGACGATCCGCCCGCGAGTGCCTCATCACAAAACATGATCCCGCGCCCGTCCTCCCAGCGATCCAGCAACGCGCCAAACTTCACGGCCTCTGCCACCTCTGGTACAAACGTCCCGCCGCATTGCTCTGCCGCTTCAACCGCATGTGCCTGCAAGCGATCACGCTGGACACGCCCCGAATTGGTGAATTCGGTCATCACCGGCACGATCCGCCGCGCGCCCATTTCTGTCGCCTTTTCCACGATAAAATCCGTGCGCGCCTTTTTGATCGGCGCAAACAGCAGCCACAGATCGGGGGGCATCCGCAGGATATCCATCTGCGCCAGACAATGCAGAACACCACCGCGCTTGCCCGCTTCGGCCACAGTCGCATTCCATTCACCGTCCACCCCATTGAACAGCGTCACCTCGGCGCCCGTGCTTTGCCGCATCACGCCAAACAGGTAATGCGCCTGCCCTCGATCCAAAGGAACCGATTGCCCCACCCCCAAAGGGTGCTCTACATACAGTCTGATCTTTCCACTCATGGGTTCGATATATGCAAGACCTGCCCCCTTCGCCAGATGGCACAGTCGCGGATGCGCCCCCGGACAACTGGGTTGACCGTTATGCCCCTGTCGCGGCGCGCCCTTACCTGAGGCTTTCCCGTGCGGATCGCCCGATTGGCACATGGTTGCTGCTGCTGCCCTGCTGGTGGGGTCTGGCGCTCGCGATGCTTTATGACCAGAGCCCGCGCTGGGGGGATCTGTGGATCTTTGTCGGCTGTGGCATGGGCGCGTGGCTGATGCGCGGCGCGGGCTGCACGTGGAATGACATCACCGACCGCGATTTCGATGCCAAAGTGGCGCGCACCCGTTCAAGGCCGATTCCGTCGGGACAGGTCAGCGTGAAACAGGCAGTCGTCTGGATGGTTGTACAGGCGCTGCTGGCGGCCTGCATCCTGTTCACATTCAACTGGTCCGCGATCTCGCTTGGGGTGCTGTCGCTGGTGCTCGTGACGATTTACCCATTCGCAAAACGCTTTACCTGGTGGCCGCAGGTGTTTCTGGGTCTGGCGTTCAACTGGGGCGCTGTGCTGGTCTGGACTGCCCATACCGGATCACTGGGGGCACCTGCGGTGGTCCTTTATGGCGCGGGCATTGCCTGGACGCTGTTTTACGACACGATCTATGCCCATCAGGACACCGAAGACGACGCGCTGATCGGTGTCAAATCAACAGCGCGGCTGTTTGGCGTGAAAACCGCGCACTGGCTGCGCAGGTTTCTGATGGCAACAGTGGGATTGATGGGCGTCGCTGTGATCTATGCTGCGCTGCCCAATGCGTCGATCCTCGCCATGGTGCTTGCCCTTGCGGGGCCGTGGATGATGGGCTGGCACATGGCATGGCAATTGCGGGGTCTGGACATCGACAATCCCAGGAAATGTCACCAATTGTTTCTGGCAAACCGCGATACCGGCATGATCCCGCTCGTGTTTTTCGCCTTGGCACTGCTGGTATGATTGCACAGACCGTCCCGCGCGCGTACTAACATCGGAACCATCCCCAAGAACGATTGTGCTAATGCGTCTCTCCGCCCTGTTAACCATTACCCTGACCTTCGCCGCTGCTGCGGTGGTTGCACTGGTGGCTGCAAACTTTTCTGTAAAGCTGATCGAAGAGCACTCTGAAATCGGCGTGCGCGATGCGCTGGATGATGCAGGCATGACCTGGGCCGAGGTAGAAGCAGACGGACTGAAAGTTGCCCTTGCGGGCATTGCCCCGACCGAAGCAATCAGGTTTCGCGCCCTCACCACTGCGGGGTCCATCGTCGATGCCGCCCGCGTAATCGACGAGATGGAAGTCGAGGCGCAGGCCGCCATCGCGCCGCCGACTTTTTCTGCGGAAATGCTGCGCAATGAATCTGGCGTGCAGGTATTCGGACTGATCCCCGCCTCTACGGACCGCGAGGCGACCATCGCCAGCTTTCGCGCGATGACGGATGTCGACAATGTCGCCGACCTGCTGGAAACCGCGGATTACCCGGTGCCGGACGGCTGGCAGCCCGCAATGGATTTCGCAATCAGCGCGATGGCCCTGTTGCCCCGCGCCAAAATCTCGGTTTCTGCCGGGCAGGTGTCGATCACCGCAATTGCGGATAGTGCCGTCGCCAAAACGGAGATGGAAAACACCATTCGCCGCAGTACGCCCGAAAGCGTGAAAGTCACATTGGACATCGCCGCCCCGCGTCCGGTGATCACCCCCTTTACGCTGCGCTTTGAACGGGATGCCGAAGGCAGCCGGTTTGATGCCTGTTCGGCCGATACCGAACGCGCGCGCACCACCATACTGGATGCTGCCGTGCGGGCCGGTGCAACCGGAACGCTGCGCTGCACGGTGGGCATGGGCGTGCCGAGCCCGAACTGGTCCAAGGCCGTTGGCATGGCCATTGACGCCGTTGCCCAACTGGACGGTGGTTCCGTCAGCTTTGCGGATGCCGACATTACGCTGCTGGCCGCACCGGGCACCGATCAGGCCCTGTTCGACAGGGTGGTGGGTGAGCTGGAAAACGCCCTGCCGGAGGTTTTCGCGCTGAACGCCAAGCTGCCCCAACTGGCCGACCCCAATGCAGGCCCCCCCGAATTCACCGCGACCCTCAGCCCGGAAGGACAGGTTCAGCTGCGCGGCCGCATAGAAAGCGCAAGCAGTCGCGATCTGGCCGAAAGCTATGCCAAGGCGCGCTTTGGATCGTCCCGTGTCTATACCGCGGCGCGCGTCACCGAAGACCTGCCCGCCAACTGGTCCTCCCGCGTGCTGAGCGGGCTCGAGGCGCTGGCCGGATTGAGCAATGGCGCCGTCCGGGTCACGCCCGACAGCCTTTCGGTCACCGGAAACACCGGCAATCCGGACGCAAGCACGGAAATCGCCACCCTGCTCGCAGGCAAGCTGGGCGAGGGCGCCGTCTATGACGTCGCTGTGACCTATCAGGAAAAGCTTGATCCGGTGCTTGGCATTCCATCTCCTGCGGAGTGCGAAGCCGAAATTGGCGAAGTCCTGAAAGTGGGCAAAATCAATTTTGAACCCGGCTCTGCGACGATTGATGCATCCGCGTTGGAAACGATGGACGATATTTCGGAAATTCTGAAACGCTGCGGTGATATTCCGCTAGAAATTCAGGGCTATACCGACAGCCAGGGCCGCGAAACAATGAACACCGCCTTGTCCCAAAGCCGCGCCGAATCTGTACTGAACGAATTACGCGCGCGCCGTGTTCTTACCGGTTCCTTCACCGCAAAAGGGTATGGCGAAGCGCAACCCATCGCGGACAATGGCACCGAAGCCGGGCGCGAAGCCAACAGACGCATCGAATTTCACCTGATCCGACCCGACACAGTCGCAACGCCGGGTGAAACAACGCTGGAAACTGTGACGCAAACGAGCGATACAGAGGGCGGAAATGCAGCCGAAGGCCAAGACTGATGAGCAGAACTGAATTTGTCCTCGCAACAGCGATCATCCTGTTCGTGGCCTTCTGTCTGGGATGGTTCGCGAACTGGTTGCTGCACCGCTTTACCCGCGTTGCGGCTGGCGATGTCGCCCAACTGGACAAGATGAGTCAGGAATTGCACGAGGCCGAAGAAACCCGCGATCAGGCCATTACCTATCTGCAACAGCGCGAAGCGGAACTGACCAATCAACTGGCCCAGACCGAAGCCGAACTGCGCGCTGCCATGGACGGGTTGCGTGATGCCCGCCACGAGGCCGAGGAAATTCGTGCCCATTACGAGCGTCCCTCCGCCGGTTGAAGCCGCAGAAAGCGGTATCTGGATTGCAATCATCCAAGCACCACAAAGCGACGCCCCCGTATGCACGCGCGGTGCACGTCCGGTGTACGATATGTGACATTTAACCGGCTCTTAACGAATTGGTTCTTACCAGCGCTTCAGCGCGTCCTCGTCTTCACCCTTTGCCGCCACCCAATTTTCGCCCTCGGCCGTGATCTCCCGCTTCCAGAATGGCGCACGGGATTTGAGGTAGTCCATCAGGAATTCCGCCGCCGCAAAAGCGTCGCTGCGGTGCGGTGCGGCAGTGGCAACCATCATGATCATTTCGCCGGGTATCAGTCGGCCATAGCGATGGATCACCAGCACATCGCCCAATGAAAACCGCGACTTGGCCTGCGCGGCAATCTCTTCCAGCGCACTTTCGGTCATACCCGGATAGTGTTCGATCTCCATCGCCTGCAATGGCGTTTCGGGCAAATCACGCACCACGCCGGTAAAGGTCACAATTGCGCCCATCTGCGCACCTGTCTCGGCAAAGCGCGAGGTTTCCTGCCCCAGATCGAACGGCGCTTCCTGCACGATCACGCGCATCCGTTACCCTCCCGTCATGGGCGGGAAAAAGGCCACTTCCCGCACACCGTCAAGAGGAGCGTCAAAGTCGGTCAGAACCTGATCGACAGCCACACGCAGGGCCGTAAGATCCGAAAAAGCGACGGCATAACGTTCTTCTTTGCCACGCAATTCGTCGACCAACTCCATCACGGTCTTTGCATTTGTCTGGATCGCTTCTCGTGGCAGACCAATGCGTTCGCGCACCCATGCAAAATAGAGAATTTCCATCAGCGCGTTTCCCTAAGATACGGCATCGCTTTGGCCAGATAATCAAAACCGGTAACAGCTGTCAGCGCCGCCGCGAGCCACAACAGCCACAAGCCGGCCCGCCCTGCCCATTCCATGCCGAAGATTTTCCAGCCCAGACCCAGAACGTCTTCTTCCTCGCCATTCAGAATGGCTGCGATAAACTGCTCGTCCATCCCGAAGACCGACATCCCAAGGTAATGTTCGAACACGCCATGAGAAAACAGGACCGCAATCGCGACCATCTGCAGGGTGGTTTTCCATTTCGCCAGTTTGGTCACCTTGAGGGTACCGGAAACGTCGCCCAGAAATTCCCGCAGACCAGAAACAAAGACTTCTCGAAACAGAATAACCGTCGCGGGTAGAACGAGCCAGGGCGACCAACTGGAAAAACCGATAATCACCATCAGCGCGATAACCACCATTGCCTTATCGGCAATCGGATCAAGCATCGCGCCCAGTTTGGTTTCCTGTTTCCAGGCCCGCGCAAGATAGCCGTCAAACCAGTCTGTGATCGCGGCGGAAACGAACAGGATCAGCGCAAACCAGTCCGCATAAGGTCTGGTAAAATATAGAAACATCACCGCCACGCCGGGGGCTGCGATCAGACGTGCAAGCGTCAGGATATTTGGCAGATTCCATTTCATTGATGCACTCTACAATGCCGACCCAACAGGTTAAAGCGCCAAGGGATCAGCGATCACCCGCGCTCATGAAAGAATGCATAGATGGTGTCGGCAAGCGTGTCAGACACGCCATCGACAGCCTTGAGATCGTTCAGATTCGCGCGCGCTACCGCTTTGGCCGAGCCGAAATGCGCCAGCAATGCACGTTTGCGCCCTGCACCCACGCCGGGCACATCATCGAGCGGCGTTGCGCCGACAGCCTTGGCGCGTTTGGCGCGGTGGGTCCCGATAGCGAAACGGTGCGCTTCGTCCCGAAGACGTTGCACGAAATACAGGATCGGATCGTTATGCCGCAGCGCCATCGGACGTTTGCCGATCCGATGGAATTCTTCTTTCCCCGCATCACGGTCCACACCTTTGGCGACACCCACCATCGGGATATCCTCCACCGCGTGTTCGCGCATGATGGAGGCAACGGCGCTGACCTGCCCCGCCCCACCGTCAATCAGCAAAAGCTCTGGCCACAGACCAAGGGAGCGGTCTGGATCTTCTTTGTGCAACCGCTTGAAGCGACGGTGCAGCACCTCTTTCATCATCCCGAAATCATCGCCGGGCGTCAGCTCTTCCCCGCGGATATTGAACTTGCGGTATTGGTTTTTCATCAACCCTTCCGGCCCCGCGACGATCATTGCCCCGACTGCAAAAGCGCCCTGAATGTGCGAGTTGTCATACACCTCGATCCGTTGCGGCGGGCCGGGCAAATCAAAGGCTTCTGCCAATCCGCTCAGCAACCTTGCCTGCGTTGCCGTCTCGGCCATCTTGCGGGCGAGGCTTTCCCGCGCATTGCGCAGCGCGCCGTCAACAAGTTCCGCCTTTTCACCGCGTCGGGGCACGATCAATTCTACCTTGCGGCCCAGCTTGCCACTTAAGGCTTCAGCCATCAAATCAGGGTTTTCAATCTGGTTTGACAGGATCAATTGTCGCGGCGGTTCGCGGGTATCATAAAACTGGCCGATGAACGCCTCCAGCGCCTCGGCTTGATCCACATCGACGCCCACACGAGGATAATAGTCGCGATTGCCCCAGTTTTGGTTGGCACGGATGAAAAACACCTGCACGCAGGCCTGTCCATTTTCCAGATGCAGCGCGATGATATCGGCCTCTGACACATTTTGGGGATTGATGCCTTGCGCCGTCTGCACCTGCGTCAGCGCCTTGATCCGGTCTCGCAGCGCGGCGGCGCGCTCGAACTCCATTTCTTCGGATGCGGCATTCATTTCACCTGCAAGCCGCGCTTGAATATCAGTGGTCTTGCCGGAAAGGAATTTTTCCGCATCCCGCACGGTTTGTTGATAATCTTCGGGCGAGATTTTGCCCACACAGGGGGCGGAACACCGTTTGATCTGATGTTGCAGACAGGGACGCGTGCGGCTTTCGAACATTGAATTGGTGCAATCGCGCAGTAGGAAAACCCGCTGCAGCTGGTTCAGGGTTCGGTTGACCGCACCCGCACTGGCAAATGGCCCGTAATAGGACCCCTTTTCCTTTTTGGCGCCGCGGTGTTTCTTGATCTGGGGATAGTCGTGCTCAGAGGTCACAAGGATATTGGGAAAGCTCTTGTCGTCGCGCAGCAGCACATTGAACTTGGGCTTGAGTTGCTTGATCAGGTTCTGCTCAAGCAGCAGCGCTTCTGTCTCCGTCTTGGTCGTCAGAAACATCATGGAAGCCGTGTTGGCGATCATCCGCGAAATGCGCGCCGTGTGCCCCGTCGGGCGCGCATAAGAACTGACGCGCGCACGAAGATTGCGCGCCTTGCCCACGTACAAAACACGGCTCTCGCTGTCGAGCATCCGGTAAACGCCGGGAGAGGCGTCAATAGTCTTGAGGTAACTCTGGATTACCTCGTGACCTTTCGGCGATATGTCACTTGGCGATGTCATCTTTGAGTGATTCCCGGCCTTTGCTGCACTACTCTGCGGTGCGACTTCAAGTCTTAACATGTCCACGCTTATTGTGGATAACTCTGCGGGTAACTTGGCGGCGTCTCGGATTTTCCCTTAGTTTCAGGTGGCTTCACAGTTGTGCCTGTTTTTTACGCTCATATTTAAGACTTTGATTTTAAACATTTCTTTTTAATTCACAAGACAACATGTTGAAAGTAAACAGTATTTTGTAACACGTTTGTTACAAGCCGCTCGACCGTGTACAACTTGAGCGTGACTGCCATATCAGACCTCCCCCAGTACATCCTGCGTGCGCCATACCAGATGCTGCCCGCCATCCACACATAGCAGTTGCCCCGTCACCCCCGGCGAGTCGATAAAGTACCCCAAAGCGCCCGTAATGTCGCCCGGATTGGACCCACGCCCCAGCACGGTTTTCCCGCGCTGCTGGGCAAAATGCGCCTGCGTTTGCTTGGCCGCTCGCAGCGTCGGCCCCGGTCCGATGGCGTTGACGCGTATCACGGGCGCCAATGCCTGCGCTGTTGTCTGGGTCAGTGCCCAAAGACCCATTTTTGCCAGCGTGTATGACATGAATTCAGGTGTCAGTTTACGCACACGCTGATCAATCATGTTCACAATCAGTCCGCGCGCAACAGGTTCGCCCTGATCGTCCTTGTCAGCGGTCAGCCCCTGTGTGGCCATAGCCTGCGTCAGCACAAAAGGCGCACGCAGGTTGCTTTCCATATGCCGGTCCCAGCTATCGCGGGTGGCGCTGGTAATTGTATCATATTCAAAGATGGAGGCGTTGTTCACCAGACAGGTCACCGCTCCCCCCAATGCCTCCACGGCACGCGGCAGAAGGGCCTGTATTTCGTCCTCGATCAGCAAGTCGGCTTGCAAGGCAACAGCGCGGCGACCCATCGCATTGATCTCGCGCGCCACCTCCTCTGCGCCGGTGGCAGAACTGGCATAGTGCACGGCGACGTCAAACCCGCGCCCGCCCAGATACAACGCCATTGCGCGGCCCAATCGGGTGCCCGCGCCTGTGACCAATGCAATGCTCATTTTGCGGCCCCTCAGATCAAAACAACAACCAGATAAAGAGCATATAGTGCGGACAGTATAATACCCCAGATGCGAGAAATATCGCGCCCCATAAACACAAACGGGATCAACAACAGGGATGCGCCCAGCATCACCCAAAGGTCAAAACGCAAAAACGCGGGATCAACCGGGATCGGCCGCACAAGTGAGGCCACGCCGATGATTGCCAGCAGGTTGAACATATTGGAACCGATGACATTCCCGAGCGCTACATCCGCCTGTCGGCGCAAGGCGGCCATGACGGTAGTTGCAAGTTCCGGCAGGGAGGTGCCGACGGCCACAACTGTCAGTCCGATCACTGTGTCGCTGACACCCCACTCTGTCGCGATGATCGTCGCATTTGTGACCAACAGCTCCGCACCGAGGGGCAGACCGATCAGGCCCAGCACCAGAAAAATCGCAATCTTCCATGTCGGCATGTTGGGGTCGGCACCTTCGGGTTCTTCGGTGTCATCAGGCCTGCCTTTGCAGGCCTTTCGGTGTTTTCTTGCATCGTGAAATTGATCAGCAAGTATGAGGGCCAGTGCGCCCAGCAGGACAATGGCCGCAATCCAGTCAAACACGCCGCGAAATGCCAGTGCGATAAAAAGAACGCTGGCTGCGATCATGAAATTAAAGGTCTTGCGGGTATCACATTCCGACGTGTGCATTGTCGCCAAAAGGGCTGGGATGCCTAACACCAGCAAAATATTTGCAGTGTTTGAACCCACCACATTGCCCAACGCAAGGCCCGGTGCATTATCCAGTACCGCCTTGATCGAGATGAGCAATTCAGGAGCGGAGGTGCCAAAGGCCACAATCGTGAGACTGACGATCAGCGCCGGTACCCCTAGGCGGAGCGACAGGTTCACTGCCCCTTTTACCAGCGCGTCACCCGCCAGCAACAGGATCACCAAACCCAATGCCAAAAACGCCCACGTGGTCAGCATCAACTCTTACCCCTGCAGCCACAGGGGCTCTTGCCGATGCGATACCGCCCACAGCGGTCACACTTGGTCTGTTTCAGCCGCTTGCTGCCCAGCCAGTGCATCTTGCCGAACCAGGCAAGCGTTCCCATAAACACAAGGAAAAGAAGAACAATTTTAAAGATCAAAGGCCGAACCGTGCAAATGCCGCACGCTCCTCAATACCCTGAACAGCGTCCTCAACCAGTTGCACCCCAAAGCGTGACAGCAGACCCTTTTTGGTATCGAAACTTTTAAACCGGACCTTGTCGCCGAAACGGTCCTTCATCATGGGGCGCAGATGGCCGATGCCGTCGATCAACCCCAGTTCTGAGGCGCGTTTGGCCAACCAGATTTCGCCGGTGAACAAGTCCTGACCCTCGTGCAATTTACCTGCACGCCGGCCTGACACATGGTCTTTGAAATTTTCGTGGATGTCATCCAGCAGGGACTTGAGCCGCGCAACATCTTCCGGATTTTCGGGGCGGAACGGGTCCAGCATGCTCTTGGACTTTCCGGCGGTATAGACCCGACGCTCAACACCGTATTGTTTGATAAACTCATGCACACCAAAGGAGGCGGATATCACGCCGATGGATCCTACAACCGAACTGGGATCGGCATAAATCTCATCCGCAGCGGCGGCCAGCCAATAGCCGCCTGATGCCGCGACGTCTTCGACAAAAGCGATCACCGGGACGTTCTTTTCCTCGGACAGCCGCCGGATACGCGCACCAATCAACGACGACTGCACAGGGCTGCCACCGGGGGAATTGATTACAAGCGCCACCGCGACCGGTTTGCCTTTGGAAAAGGCCTTGTCGATGACAGGCGCAAGCGTGGCGTCGTTCAACGCCGCCCGCCCCTGACTGCCGATCACACCTGACAGGCGGATCACGGCAACAGTGGGTCTGGAATTAAGGAAGGGAAGCCAGCGTTTCATATCGTCCCATGTAGAGTGCGCGGGGCCTGCAAACAAGGCAAGCTGCCCGCATTATTGCCGGATGCGCCAGCCGGTGCGGAATATCCACCAGATCACGGTCAGACTGGCAGCCGTGAACAGGCCAATCGCGGCCAAGCTGGTTATAATGGGCACGTCTGCAGTGTCAAAGAACGCCCAGCGAAAGCCCGATATCAGGTAGACCACCGGATTGAACATCGAAATGCTCTGCCAGAGGGGGGGCAGCATCGTGACGGAATAGAACGACCCGCCAAGAAAAACCAAGGGCGTCACGATCAAAAGGGGGATAATCTGCAACTGTTCAAAGTTACCTGCCCAGATACCAAGGATGAAGCCGAAGAGCGCAAAACTGATGGTTGTCAGCACCAGAAACGCCACCATCGCAAGCGGATGCGCGATAGAGATATCCACAAAAAAGTAGGCGGTGATCAGAATGATAAACCCGATAATCAGCGCCTTGGTCGCCGCTGCGCCGACATAGCCTATCACGATTTCAATAAACGATATCGGAGCCGACAGCAGTTCAAAGAATGTGCCGATAAACTTGGGAAAATAAATGCCGAACGACGCGTTCGATATGGACTGCGTAATTACCGTCAGCATGATCAGTCCGGGCACAATGAAGGAGCCATAACTGATACCTTCGACCTCCTGAATACGGCTGCCGATCGCCGCACCAAAGACCACAAAGTACAGGGATGTTGAGATAACGGGCGCCAGAAAGCTTTGTGCGATGGTGCGAAAGAAGCGCAACATCTCAAAGAGATAGATAGATTTTATAGCCGTCCAGTTCACGATGCATTCTCCTTGACCAGCCCGACAAAAATATCTTCAAGGCTGGATTGGCGGGTCACCAGATCGCTCAAGACCAGTCCATTGGCGGACACTTGAGACAGCAACTTGGTGATGCCGGTTCGTTCGCTTCTGGTATCGTAGGTATAGATCAGCGCATTACCGTCTTTTGAAAGGCGCAGGGCGTCTGAACGCAGGGATGCGGGAATTTCTTCCAGCTTGGCAGTCAGCTGCACCTCAAGTTCCTTCTGGCCCATCCGCTTCATCAGGACGTCTTTATCTTCAATCAACAGCAATTCACCATCGGCAATCACCCCCACACGGTCGGCAATCGCTTCGGCCTCTTCGATGTAATGGGTGGTCAGGATAATCGTC
This sequence comes from Sulfitobacter sp., assembly GCA_049645905.1. Taxonomy (GTDB): domain Bacteria; phylum Pseudomonadota; class Alphaproteobacteria; order Rhodobacterales; family Rhodobacteraceae; genus Sulfitobacter. The sequence continues at coordinate 23,681 of JBARUV010000334.1, read as the reverse complement.
ACGCCATCCGCCTTGAGGGCAGCCACGACCTGCCACATTTCCTTGCGCAATTCGACATCAACGCCGGCAGTGGGCTCATCCAGAAACAACACGCGCGGATCGTGGGCAAGTGCCTTGGCGATCAGCACGCGGCGCTTCATACCCCCTGAAAGCTCGCGTATTTGTGCGTCTTTCTTGTCCCACAGGGACATTTGACGCAGGACTTTTTCAATCGCCGCATCATCGCTTCGCTCGCCGAACAAGCCGCGCGAAAAACGTACCGTGTTGATAACCCGTTCAAAGGGTTCCAGATTTATCTCTTGCGGGACCAGCCCGATCATCTTTCGAGCTGCCCGAAAATCCGTGACGATATCGTGCCCACCGACGCTGACGCTGCCCGATGTAGCATTGGTGATACCGCAGACCGTCGAAATCAGGGTCGTTTTGCCCGCGCCATTGGGGCCAAGCAGAGCGAGGATCTCGCCCTCCTGAATTTCAAGATCAACACCTTTGAGCGCCTCAAAGCCGCCTTTGTAGGATTTGCGCAAGTTTTTGATACTGACAATACCAGTCATGACGGGCTCTCTGTATTTTTACGGAAGGATGGTGGCGGCAGGCTTAGTCTTTGGCGCGCCCGAACCAGCCTTTTTTCTTCTCTGGCGGGGTGTCATCGGCAGCCTCGTCCGTGCCCTCCAGCGTCGCTTGCAGGTTGTTGAAAAACTGGTCTGCCATCTTCTTGGCAAACCCGTCAATGATACGGCTGCCAAGTTGCGCGAGCTTCCCGCCAACCTTGGCTTCAACATCATAGCTCAACTCGGTGCCACCGTCTTTTTCACTCAGATGCACCTCTGCGCCACCTTTCGCAAAACCGGCGGCACCGCCCTTGCCCGCGCCATCAATCTTGAGGGAGGTGTTTTCCACCAGATCGCTTAGCGTCACTTCACCCGTAAACGTCGCCTTTACCGGTCCGACTTTTTGCACAACGGTTGCAACGTATCCATCCGCCACCGATCCCGTCACTTCCTGCGCGCCGGGCACACATTTTTTCAGCATTCCGGGGTCGAGAAGCGCGGCATAAACTTCGGCCGGAGAGGCTTTGATCTGGCGGGTGTCTGACATCTGCATCGGAAAACTCCTAAAGCTGGTGCTGGACAAGATAGCATGTTGAAGGACCGCGCCAAGGACAAACCGCTGGACCTTTGTCGTTAGGCTGGTAGGTCAGGAATATGAGTGAGCTTCCCCAAAACCGGCCCGGCGTTGCGATCGCATTTATTCTGGTGGGGATGCTCGGCATTTCGTTCAACGATATGCTGATCAAGCAATTGTCAGGCGGCTACCCTCTTCACCAGATCGTCTTTGCCCGTTCGGGCCTCGGGATCATCATCAGTCTGATTCTCGTACATCTTGAGGGCGGGTTTCACCTGCTCAAGACCGATCAGCCCTGGCCACACATGATCCGCGGGCTGCTAATCGTGATCTCCAACATGACCTTTTTCGTGGCCCTTGCCGCGCTGCCGTTGGCAGAGGCGACAGCGCTGTTCTTTGCGGCACCCTTGTTTATCACGCTGTTGTCGATCCCTGTCCTGGGTGAAAAAGTCGGCGTCCTGCGACTTGGTGCGGTTGCCGTGGGGTTTATAGGTGTGGTGATCATGCAGCGCCCATGGGCGGACAGTGATGCGCTGGAAGCCTCTCGCCTTGTCCTGCTGTTGCCTGTTGTTGCTGCGATCACCTATGCCCTCAATCAACTGATGACCCGCAAGCTGGGGGTCAAGGCAAAGGCCTCTGCGCTGTCGGTCTATATCCAGTCGGCATTTATTGTTGTGTCTCTGGGATTTTACATTGTAGCCGGTGACGGGCGGTTCGTCGCACTTGATTCCAGCGCCTCCCTGCAATTCCTGCTGCGTGCCTGGGTCTGGCCCGCGTCCGGGGACGCATGGGTATTTATTGCCTTGGGAATCAACTCCGCGCTGATCGGCTATTGCCTGTCACAGGCTTACCGGATGGCAAGTGCTGCGACAGTGGCCCCGTTCGAATACATCGGCTTGCCGCTGGCGGTTTTCTGGGGCTACGTGATCTTTGGCAACCTGCCACAGTGGGAAGTCTGGCTGGGCATCGCACTGATCCTCAGCGCAGGCTTGTTCGTGTTCCTGCGCGAGCGGCAAAAGGCACAGGCCATCACCAAAGGGTATGGTGTGCGGCGTTAGTCCTTCAAGACGTCCGGCGTTATGAATTGATGATCCGGTTCACAGTCTTGACGTCCGTCGGATGGCCGAAAAACGGCGGCAATGAATAGTTCGGCGGAACATGATGTTCTCTTATATCTTCCGGCACTTCAGAAAACTTGTCGCGGAATTCTTTGCGCACGAAGAAAGCGTTGGTACCCGTCCCGGTATTGCAAACAACGGGAAAATACCCATGCGATTCAAAAAGATCCGCAAAGCTTTGAAGGGATGCCCCGTAGTAGTCGGTATTTTTCCATCTGTGTTTTTCGTCATAGGGAATGGAGAACCGAACAGGTGGTGGAAACTTGTTGTTGACCTCGACCACGAAAAGCGCCGGCTTGGCATGGTCGGCCAGAATTTTTTCCGTAAGATAGATATCGTTCCCGTCCAGATCGATCGAGATCACGTCGGGCTGCTTTGATTGAAGCGCGTTAATCCCGCTTTGCATCAGGTGATCAATGTTGGCCAGCGAGATCCAGTCGCGGAAATAGGACAGACGCGGTGAATTCTGGTGATCTATCACCAGCTCTTCGCCGCCCAGCCAGAACCCTTTCCACCCCAAAGCCAACAGGATGAGGCTGTTGTTCTCAAGTCCGTTTCCCACCCCAAGTTCGGCAAATGTACCGTTCTCGAGATTGAGCCGCCGGACGATCTCCATCGTGATCCCGTCCTCGTCCGACTGGGAAAAGCACTTCTGACCGAAGCGGGCAAAACTGTTCGGGTGCGCTTGTCTGTCGCGGGACCATTTATCAGCCACTCGCGCACTCATATCCAGACGGAACGTTCGAAGCATCAGACCAAGCAGATTGTTCGTCTTGTCCGCTGCTTGAGTCTGTTCGTTTGGATGAGGTTGCGTCATATTTCATTCCGTTCCGAGTATTCAGCCGTCCATATGTCTCTGCCTTTTGATTTATCCTTGCACAAGCCTGCACAAGAAAAAATCAAGTTTGCATTAGACCTCTAAGTGGCGATCGACGGACATCGCCGTGCAGCGTTAGTCTTTGACTTGCACGACCACTTTGCCAGTCGCTTTACGTGCGCGTAGCAAATCCAGCGCCTCGTTGGCTTGTTCCAGCGGCAGGATGTGGCTGACATGCGGTTTCAGTTTGCCTTGCGCGTACCACGTGAACAGCTGTTTGAAGCTGTCGGTCAGAACCGACGGATTCACCCTTGCGTACCCACCCCAGTAAAATCCGAGTACTGACAGATTCTTGACCAACAGGATATTCGCCGGAATTTGTGGCACCTCGCCACTGGCAAATCCCAACGGCAATAATCGTGCTTCGGGATTGCAGGCACGCATTGCTGCCTTGAACTGATCCCCGCCCACAGGGTCATAGACCACGTCCGCGCCGCCCAAAGCCTTCACGACCTCGCGGATGTCGTCGGTTTGTGAATTGACCAGATGATCCGCGCCCGCCTCTTTGCAGACAGCCAGCTTGTCGTCACCACGGGCGCAGGCAATCACCTCTGCCCCCATCAGCTTGCCCAGTTCCACCGCTGTCAGGCCCACACCACCCGACGCACCCAAAACCAACAGGCGTTCCCCCGGTTGCAGATGCGCCTTGTAATCAAGGCCAACGTGGCTGGTACCGTAGGCGATGAGAAAGGCTGCCGCATCCGTCGCACTCATGACATCGGGGATCGGCACACAGACCTCGGCCGGAAGGGCCGCAAATTCTGCCAATCCGTCAAAGCCTGTATAGGCCGCAATGCGCTGGCCCGCTTTCAAATGGGTCACACCGTCGCCAACGGCAACAACAGTGCCTGCCAACTCCATGCCGAGCGTGAACGGTAGCGGTGGTTTTTCCTGATACGTCCCTTTGATGATCAGCAGATCACCAAAATTCAGTCCGCAGGCTTCGATTTCCACCAGCACCTGCCCCGTGTCCGGCGTGGGCATTTCAAGCTCTTGCAGGGAAAGCGGTTGATCATAGGCAGTGACTTGCATGGCGCGCATGGCGGGGGCTCCTTTTACTTCAACGCGCAGAGTGTCCACTGTATGGCACCATTGCAAGAGTCGGTGTGCCTCAAACCTGCTTACCTCAGGTCGTGCGTCTTTCTCAAAAGGACACCTCTATCCGCAGGCCGGGCGCATTGTCTGCCAGAACCAGCGTGGCATCATGCAAATCCGCCACAGCCGCAACAAGGCTCAGGCCCAATCCGTTTCCGGGCGTGTTTCGGCTCCGGTCCAGCCGATAAAGGCGCTGCAGCACCTTGGTACGTTCCGCCTTTGGGATGCCGGGGCCATTGTCCGCAACACTAAGTACAGCGTGACCCGCATCCAAGACCAAGGCCACAGTGATCTCGCTCTGCGGTGGCGTGTGGCGCAAGGCGTTTTCCACAAGGTTCGACAGCATTTGCCCGAGCAGCGCCTTGTCCCCCTTTACCTTTGTCCCCTGCCCGTGCGCGGGCAATGACAGAAGTAATTCTTGACCGTTCTGGGTGGCAGTAGGCTCATAAATCTCCACAATTGTCTGGCACAATTCAGTGAGGTCAACGGCTTCAAACCGCGCACGGGTCTGCCCGCCCTCCACCTGCGCCAATTGCAACAGAGCGCGGAACGTAGCGGTGATTGCTTCAAGCTCGCTTTGCGCGCGGTCCACTAGGTTAGCCTGATCTGTACCTCGCGGCGTGACACGCGACAGCTCATCCAGATGCACGACAACCCGCTGGATCGGGGTCTTGAGATCATGAGCGATATCCGACGACACCTGCCTGAGTGCCGCAACAGTGGTGCCTTGTGCCTCTGCCATCTGGTTCAGTTTGCCACCGATCCGTACCAGATCATCGGACCAGCGCGGCCCGATCTGCACACGTGCCCCAAGATCGCCGTTTGTCATCGCATCCAGCGCAGTCCCCACTACCTCCACATGCCGCTTGGAACGGCGCGCAAGGATAAGACCACCGGACAGGGCGATCAGGACAGTCGGCAGCAATGAGATCAGCAGGATATTGACGAACAGATCCCGCAGGGCAAGAATTTCCGCGCGACTGCGTGCAATGGTCAGCAGGCCGCCATAAAGCCCGTCTGTCAGGGACAGATAAGCCCCGTCGAACTCCGCCCTGTCCGGGTCAAGCGAGACAATGTGAAACCCCTCATCCCCGCGCGCAATAGCGCCGTTTCCGTAAATGCGCCCACCCGGAGAGATGTAACTGATAATCAAACGGTTCGGATTTGCCTCACGCGATTCCGCCTTGACCAGTTGCGCGACAGCAATTGCATTGGGTGCCGCGCGAAACCCCGCAAGGTCTTGGCGCAGGTCGGCGCGAATGGCTTGCTCAAAAGATGTTTTGGTGACCTGATAACTCGCCGCAAGGCTCAGCAGACTGACAACCGAGAACAACAGCACCAGCATCAATGCGAGCCGCAGCGGCATCGAGCGCCAGAGTTGCGCCACCCGCCCTCTCATTCGGTGATCCTGTAGCCCGCACCACGCACGGTCTGGATCAGATCGCGGGCAAAAGGTTTATCTACCTTGGCGCGTAATCTGCTGACGTGGGTTTCCACCACATTGGTTTGAGGATCAAAGCTCAGGTCCCAGACGCCTTCAAGCAACATGGTGCGTGTCTGCACCCGTCCCTTGCGGCGCAATAAATGCTCCAGCAAGGCAAATTCACGGGGCAGCAGATCAAGTTCAATGTCCCCGCGCGTCACTTTGCGGGTGATCAGGTTCATCTCGAGATCGCCGGCTTTCAGCACGCTTTCAGCCTCCAGCGCCTGGGGTCGTCGGGCAAGAGCGGCAACGCGTGCCGACAACTCTCCAAAGGCAAAGGGTTTCATGAGGTAGTCGTCAGCACCAGCGTTCAACCCTGCGATCCGGTCCTCCACATCGCCCATCGCCGTGAGGAACAGCACGGGCGTGCGATTTCCGGCCCCCCGGAGCGTTTTGACCAAGGTCAGCCCGTCCACCTCCGGCAGCATCCGGTCGACGATCAAAACATCATGGGAGGTCGAGGTTGCCGCAATCAGACCAGCGCGGCCATCCTCCACAAGATCAACAATATGCCCCTCCTCGCGCAGACCGCGCGCAATGTAATTTCCGGTGGTTGCATCGTCTTCGACAACAAGCAGTTTCATATTGAGCGCCTTCTGGTTGGCCCTTTGATAGTCTTGAATACCAGCCTTTGCAGCCACCCCGCCCTATTCTCACAAATTTGTATAGCGCGTTCTATTTGCCTGTATTGCTATCGGTCCATTTAGGGTGGGAACGCATCACTTACGAGGAATATGCATATGAAAACCGTTCTAATCCAAACAACCGGCGCGCTGGCACTGAGTGCGGCATTGCTTGGTACGTCCGCCATCACCCTGGCGCCGACAGCCGCGCTTGCCGTACCGCCCGGCGGGTACGCTGATCTGGTCGAAGGCGTTTCGCCTGCCGTGGTCTTTATCGAAGTAGAGGGCAAGCGGTCGTCCGCCAGCGCCTTGCCCCAGAACATGCCCGAAGAACTGCGTCGCCGTTTTGAAGAGCAGATGCCGAATGATGAGGGCGTCCCGGTCGGTGGGCTCGGTTCAGGATTCATCATCTCGAAAGAGGGTCAGGTCGTGACCAACGCACATGTCGTAGAGGGCGCAGACCGTGTCACCGTCAAGCTTGCCGACGGGCGCAGCTTTGAGGCCGAAGTGGTTGGCGCGGATCCGATGACTGACATCGCTGTGCTCAAGATTGCTGCTGATGTCGATTTCCCGACTGTCACATTCGGCACCACCGAAGGACTGCGTGTCGGTGATGAAGTCGTTGCTGTCGGTAACCCCTTCGGGCTTGGCGGTACAGTGACCAGCGGTATCATCTCTGCGCTTTCGCGCAATATCAACGCAGGGCCTTTTGACGATTTCATCCAGACAGATGCGGCAATCAACCGGGGCAATTCCGGCGGACCGCTCTTCAACAATGAGGGCGATGTGATTGGCATGAATACCGCGATCATTTCACCGGGTGGCGGATCTGTCGGGATCGGCTTTGCCGTACCTTCCGATCTGGTGCAAACCGTGGTGGCCGATCTGGCCGATGACGGTCAGGTGTCGCGTGGCTGGTTGGGTGTACAAATCCGTCCGATGACCAAGGAGGTCGCTGACGTGTTGGGCTATGACTCACCACACGGCGCGGTCATCGAAGACGTCAGTGCAGACAGTCCTGCGGATGTCGCCGGTTTGCAAAAAGGCGATATCATCCTCTCCTTTGGCGACAAGGAAATCACCGAACTGCGGGATCTGACGCGGGCGGTTGCGACACTTGTTCCTGAAACCGAGACACGTGTGGTTGTGCTGCGCAAGGGGCAGGAGCGCACATTGGACGTAACCGTGGGCGCACTCAAACCCAAAGCAGCTTAGACCTCACGGTCCGGCGCATCCCCCCACCTTTGCGCCGGGAACTGCCCCGCAGGCTCTGCCCGCCTGCGGGGTCTTTTCCTTCCCGCTGCCGCGCTGGTGGTGATCAACGATATGCCGGGGAGGATTTAAGGACCGACTGCACTGCCAGTTCGAAAATGCGGCCGATCGGCTTATCAACGGCATCTGGCCGCCGCATCAGCCCCACAGGGCCTTTTGTAATCTCGGTGCCGAACGGTAATTGAACCAGACCACCCTCGGCCACATCCCGCGCGACAACACCCCCTGAAATAATCCAGATCGCATCCGATGAACGGGTGTAGACGCGGCCGAACGCCCCCGAAACCGTCTCAAGCCGGTTGGGCAAAGTGCCGAGGCCACTTGAGATCATAAAGCGTTCCACCAGAGGGCGGATTGCTGACCCCTGCGGCGGAAAGATGACCTGCCATTCGCCGATGCGGGCAAGGTCCGGTTTTGCAAGCAACGGGTGTCCAGGGCGGACAACAAAAACGACTTCTTCGTTATAAAGCTGGGTAAAGGAAACGCCCTGCATGGTCTCGGGGCGCCCCAACCGCCCGATCACCAGATCCAGTTCGCCCAGACGCAGCCGATCAACCAGATACCCGTGCGGGCCATCAATGATCCGCAACATGCCCTGCGGCGCAAGTACTGTAAATTCAGTTGCCACTTTGGGCATCAGCCAAGCCGCAACACTGGGCAAAGACCCCACGGTCAGCTCTTGCTGTCCCAAACGGCCTGCCTGTTCGACGCCGTCAAATCCCTGTTGCAGACTGGCCAGCGACATCTGCGCAAAGTGGATGAACACCTCGCCTTCCTTGGTCAGCGAAACACCTGATCTATCGCGCTTCATCAGCGTCGCGCCAATGATCTCTTCCAACTCTTTCACTGATTTTGATATCGCGGGCTGGGTCAGAAACAGTTTCTCCGCAGCGATCTTAAAGCTGCCCTCTCGGGCGATTTCCACCAGGCATTGGATATGTCTGAACTTTATACGTCTGTCGATCACTTTTCATGCCTATTTTGATAACTATAAATCCCCATAAGTCATTTTACTTATACTAAAGAGAAAGTCTATCGTCGTGGTAAGGAGAATATCATGAGAACACAGGTTGCGATCATCGGGGGCGGACCCTCCGGTTTGCTGTTGAGCCAGTTACTGGACAAAGCGGGCATCGACACTGTCGTGCTGGAGCGCAAGACCAAGGCCTATGTTCTGGGCCGCATCCGGGCCGGTGTGCTGGAAGTTGGACTGGTGAACCAGTTAAAGGCGGCAGGTGTCGGCGCGCGGATGGCAAAGGAAGGCATCGTGCATGACGGCACAGTAATTTCCTATGGCGATGAACAGATCCGCATTGACTTTGCGGAGCACACCGATGCCACCGTGATGGTCTATGGGCAGACCGAAGTAACCCATGATCTCTACGACGCCCGCGAGGCGATGGGCGGCAAGATTGTCTTTGACGTCGAGGGGGTCGTGATCCACGACGCCGATAGCGACAAACCTTATGTGACCTACACAGTCGACGGAATCGAAACGCGGCTCGACTGTGATTACGTCGCGGGCTGTGACGGGTTCCATGGTGTCAGCCGCAAGACAATTCCCGATAACGTGCGCCGCGAGTATGAAAAAGTTTATCCCTTTGGCTGGCTCGGCGTTTTGGCGCAAACGCCGCCCGTCCATGAAGAACTGATTTATGCCAGTTCTGACAAGGGCTTTGCCCTGTGTTCCATGCGCAATGAAAACCTCTCCCGCTACTATGTGCAGTGCGATATCACCGACGATGCGCGCAACTGGAGCGATGATGCCTTTTGGGATACCCTCAAACGGCGCATCCCCGCCCAATACGCAGATACGCTTGTAACCGGTCCATCAATCGAGAAATCCATCGCGCCGCTGCGGTCTTTTGTCAGCGAGCCGATGCGGTGGGGTCGGCTGTTTCTGTGTGGTGACGCCGCGCATATCGTGCCCCCCACAGGGGCCAAGGGCCTCAACACAGCGGCCAGCGACGTGCATTACCTCTCTCAGGGGTTGATCCAGCTTTATGATACCGGCGAAACCGGAGGTATTGATGGCTATTCGTCCAAAGCCCTCGCGAGGGTCTGGAAGGCGGAGCGTTTCAGCTGGTGGATGACATCGCTGCTGCACCACTTTCCGGGGCAAAGCGAATTTGATCTGCGCATGCAGCAGGCAGAAATTGATTTTCTGAAATCCAACAGCAACGCGCAGGCGGTATTGGCGCAAAATTATGTCGGTCTGCCATACTGACGGCAGAAAGTGCTACGCCACTGACAGAATGAACAAAGGAAACCTGAAATGACTGAACGCTTCGACGCAGGTATGAAAGTGCGCAGGCAGGTACTGGGTGACACCCATGTTGACCGCGCAGAGGCGGCCAAGACGCCGTTCGACGAGCAGTTTCAGACGTTGATCACCGAAGGGGCATGGGGCACTGTATGGGCCAGTGATGGTATCCCCCACCGCGAGCGGTCGATGCTGACACTGGCACTACTGGCCGCAACCGGCAATTTTGAGGAAATCCCGATGCACATCCGCGCCACAGCGCGCACTGGCGCCAGCAAGCAGGACGTGTTGGAAGCATTTCAACATGTTGCGATTTACGCAGGCGTTCCAAAGGCAAACCATGCGTTGAAACTGGCAAAACAGACCTATGCAGAGATGGAGGCAGACCAGACATGACCACCCCCCCGAAAGGCAACGGATATCTGGTGCGCGACCGCAACTGGCATCCTGACGCACTGACACCTGCCTATAAAACATCGGTCACGCGATCCCCCAGCAAGGCACTGCTGTCGTTCCCGTCGTCATTGGGCGAACAGACCGGCCCGGTGTTTGGTCACGACATGTTGGGCAAACTGGATAACGACCTGATCCTCAATTACGCCAAACCGGGTGAGATGGCACTGGGCCCGCGGATCATCGTCAAAGGCCACGTGCTGGATCAATACGGACGCGGCGTGCCGCATACACTTGTCGAATTCTGGCAGGCCAATGCAGGCGGGCGTTATCGTCACAAGAAAGAGGGATACCTCGCACCGCTGGATCCAAACTTTGGTGGTTGCGGACGCACGATTACGGATGAAAACGGCGCGTATGAGTTTCGCACGGTACAACCCGGGCCCTACCCATGGCCCAACGGGATGGCCGATTGGCGGCCAGCGCATATCCACTTTTCGCTGATGGGACACGCATTTGCCCAACGGCTGATCACGCAGATGTACTTCGAAGGCGATCCACTGATCTGGCAATGTCCGATCGTCGGAGCAATCGATACAAAAGAAGCAATTGAAACGCTGGTGGCCTCGCTTGATATGACAGAAACCCTGCCGATGGATGCGCGGGTCTATACGTTCGATATGGTGCTGCGCGGACGCCGCCAGACCTTCTTTGAAAATCGTTGGGAGGGGCTTTGAGATGGTACAATCGCACAGGCTTTTGAAGGAATCCCCAAGCCAGACGGCGGGGCCCTATGTGCACATCGGCTGCACCCCGAATTTTGCCGAAATCACTGGCGTCTATGATGCGGACCTTGGCAGCAGCATGAAAACCGGCGCGGTCAAGGGCACCGAGATTGAAATTGTCGGACAGGTCTTTGACGGCACCGGTACGCCTCTGCGCGACGCGATGGTCGAAATCTGGCAGGCTGATGCAGATGGTCTGTTTAACGCGGCGCATGAAACACGCGGCACGGCTGACCCGAACTTTACCGGTTGGGGCCGGTGCCCCACCGGTATGGACAGCGGTGAATTCCGGTTTGAAACGATTAAACCGGGGCGGGTTCCATTCGTGGACGGGACGCTTCAAGCGCCCCATATCTCGGTCTGGATAGTGGCGCGGGGCATCAATGTCGGTCTGCACACGAGGCTATATTTCGATGATGAAGACACCGCTAACGAACAGGACCCGATCCTCAACAGAATCGAACACGCCAATCGAAAGCCCACGTTGATCGCTACCAAAGAGAGTGACAACCGCTACCGCTTCGATATCGTCCTGCAAGGCGAAAATGAAACCATCTTTTTTGACATGTAAGGCGACTCCATGACCAAACCCTGCATCATCTGCGTGGCCATTACTGGCTCGGTTCCGACCAAGGCCAGCAATCCCGCTGTCCCTATTTCGATCGCCGAACAGATCGAAAGCACCCACGAAGCGTTCGAGGCCGGTGCCACAATTGCCCATTGCCATGTACGCAATGCTGATGAGACGACGACCTCGGACCCCGCAAAATTTGCGGCGCTCAAGGAAGGGCTTGAAAAACACTGCCCCGGCATGATTGTGCAACTATCGACAGGGGGCCGTTCAGGTGCAGGACATGAACGCGGCGGCATGCTGCCACTGAAACCGGATATGGCCTCGCTTTCGGTCGGGTCCTGCAACTTTCCAACCCGTGTGTATGAAAACAGCCCCGATCTGATTGAATGGTTGACCAGCGAGATGCGCACGCACCACGTCACGCCGGAAATCGAAGCCTTCGATCTCAGTCACATCCTGCAAGCCATCAGAATGCACGAGGAAGGGATCCTCTACGGCAAGCTCTATGTGCAGTTTGTGATGGGGGTCAAGAACGCCATGCCAGTGGATAAAGGTATTTTCGATTTCTACGTCGAGACACTGAAAGCGCGCGCGCCTGACGCAGAATGGTGTGCTGCGGGCATTGGCGCGGGGCAATATATTGTAAATGAGTGGTCGATTGCCGCAGGCGGACATACCCGCACCGGTTTGGAAGACAACGTGCGCCTCGACCGGAATACGCTCGCGCCGTCCAACGCTGCACTGGTCAAACGTGCCGCAGATCTGTGCGCGAAATACGAACGCCCCGTTGCGACATGGCAACAGGCCCGCGACCTTTTGAGTGTGCCGCTTAACCGATAATTCCAGCGGCTCCCGCCGAGTCAGTATGTAAGACGAGTAAGAGTGCCGCTGCTGAAAGAAGTGGGGCCTATCGAGGGCGCGCGCGGGTGATACCGTTTAGTCGTGAAGTGTTTGCGATGTCCGGACGATGGCACCCGCTTCCGACAGCTCTGTGCGTTCAATCGTAAGCCGCACCTAAACCTTGCCTCGGCAGGTTCAATCATTCATATTCTAATAGAAGAATTTATAGGGGGCTCAGATGACAGTTTCTAGGCGTTCATTTCTGGCCGGAGGTGCGGGGCTGACGGCAAGCGCCGCGCTTGGGCTAGCGCCGTCGCTTGCGCATGCCCAAATCAAGCTGGGTGATATCCAGCTTGATGTTGTCAGCGACGGCTCCCTCACCCTTCCGGGGAGCTTCATCTTCGATCCGATGCCCAAAGATGCATTGGCGCTCATTCTGGAAAAATACAACCTCTCGGCAGATGTTCTGACACCGCCCTGCAACGTGACACTGCTGCGGCAAGGGAACAGAACCGTGTTGTTCGATGTGGGATCCGGCCCTGATTTCGCGCCCAATGCCGGTATACTGCTAGAGTCTCTGAATGCCCTTGGAGTCGCGCCTGAAGACGTCACAGAGGTTGTCTTTACCCACGCCCACCCTGATCACCTTTGGGGAGTGCTGGACGATTTCGATGATCCTCTTTTCTCCCGCGCCAGCTACATGATCGGCAAGACGGAATGGGATTATTGGATGAACCCCACTACCGTGGATGACATCGGTGAAGGGCGGGTATCCTTTGCCGTCGGGGCGCAGCGCAGGTTGGCGCTGATCGAAGATAACGTCACGTTTTTCGATGATGGCGCAGAAATCCTGCCGGGTGTCGCTGCGCGCGCCACTTTTGGCCATACGCCGGGTCATATGTCGCTGGAAGTGCGGGGCGGTTCAGAGTCTGTCATGATCCTCGGCGATTGTATCGGGAACCACCACGTCGCGTTTGAAAAACCTGAATGGAACTCCGGTTCAGACCAAGATCAGGACACAGCCGCCAAGACACGGGTGTCCCTTATTGATCAACTGGCAGCCGACAAAATGCGGATCATCGGCTTTCATCTGGCCGAAAATGGCATCGGGTATGTTGATAGGACATCAGATGGCTACATGTTCATTCCGGAAGTGTAAGACGATGAAATATATCGCGCTTTTCTGTGCCATTCTTGCCCTGCCCGCCTCGGCAAGTGAAGACATCGCCGATCAATATCCCGGTTCGGTTCTCTATTCAAAACCGGTCGAATTCATTCCCGGTGTTTATTCTGCGATCGGCGCAACCGCACCGCCAACTTACGAGAACGCAGGACATAACAACAACCTGAGCTTCATCGTGACAGGCGACGGCGTGGTGGTGATCAACGGGGGTGCCTCATACGAACTGGCCGAAGCACTTCATCGCGAAATCAAATCTGTGACCGATCAACCCGTGACGCTTGTGTTTAATGAAAACGGGCAAGGGCACGCAATGCTTGGAAACGCCTATTGGGCCGATCAGGGTGTTGAGATTGTCGCGCATACGGATGCCGCTGCCGAATTCGCCGCACATGGCGGACAGTCCCTTCGCGCTGCCTTGGACCGTGTAAAAGAACAGGCAGTGAAAACCCGCGTTGTCCTGCCTACCACAACTTTTGATGACACCTATGTTGTCGAAATGGGCGGCGTGCAGATTGAAGCCCGCTACCTTGGCCCCGCCCATAGCCCCGGCGACATTGTCATTTGGCTCCCGCAAAAGAGCTTGGTGATCGCGGGCGATATGGCATTTCATGAACGCATGTTGCCCATTTTTGACCACACACTGACAGCCGATTGGATTGAAACCTGGAATACTGAATTTGAGGCCCTGAACGCGACTTACGTCATCCCGGGCCACGGCCATCCAACGAATATGGATCAGGTAAGGCGCTATACCCGCGACTATCTGGTTTACCTGCGCGAAAAGATAGGTGCGCATCTGGATGCTGGCGGCAATCTGGCCGAGGCATACTATGTGGATCAAACGCCCTACGCCCATCTGGACACATTCGAAGAACTGGCGACAAAAAACGCGGGCCGTGTTTATGAACAGATGGAATTCGAATAGTGCTTGCTGCGACCGGGAAAGACCTGATCCCCGAAATGCACATGCCAATCCCTGAAAGCCGTTCCTTGACTTGAATCAAAGCCCCGAAGTGCGCCGTATCCTAGGACAGGGAAGCGGTAGGATGGGTAGCTTGGATATGGAACTGCTGATTGACAAATTCGGCGAAGGTGCGGTGCTTTTTGGCATTGCTGTCGTCGTCGGTTTCGTCTTTGGCGCAGCGGCACAACATTCCCGGTTTTGTTTGCGCTCTGCCACAGTGGAATTCTCGTCCCGCATCTGGGGCCCCAGCATTGCAATCTGGTTCGTGGCATTCAGTGCTGCTGTTGTCGGTGTTCAATTCCTGCTCGCGCGGGGCTATCTCGACGTTTCCCAAGCACGCCAGATTGCCGCAACAGGGAGCATTTCAGGCGCCATGTTGGGCGGGCTATTGTTTGGCGCGGGTATGATCCTTGCCCGTGGCTGTGCGAGCCGGTTGCTGGTTCTGTCCGCGACAGGCAACCTGCGTGCGATGGTGACGGGGTTGGTTCTAACACTGACGGCGCAGGCATCTTTGCGCGGCGGCCTTGCGCCGGTGCGCGAAACCTTAAGTTCACTCTGGATAATACCGGGTGGTCCGGCGCGTGATATTCT
This sequence comes from Sulfitobacter sp., assembly GCA_049645905.1. Lineage (GTDB taxonomy): Bacteria > Pseudomonadota > Alphaproteobacteria > Rhodobacterales > Rhodobacteraceae > Sulfitobacter. The sequence continues at coordinate 8,495 of JBARUV010000334.1, read as the reverse complement.
GGCCTACTTCAATATCACCTCACAGACTATGTTTTACATGGCAATTGGGGCGCTGGTGGTTTCTCTCTGGTTCGCCCGCAACCGGCAAAACCCTGTGTCGCGGATTATCGCGGCGGTCGTCGTCGGTTTTTCGATCGGGTTGGGATGGCTTGCGACCTATCTTGTTTCGCAGGCGTCCTTTGAGGTGATACCGGTTTCTTCCATTACCTTCACAGGTCCATCCGCTGATACGTTGATGGGACTGGTCAATGAACGGTCGCTGCCGTTGGGGTTTGGCTCCGGGTTGGTTCCGGGTGTATTTCTGGGGGCGTTTACCATGGCATTGTTCAGCAAAGAGGCGCGCATCCAAAGGTTTGAACCAGATGTGCCGATGGAGAGATATCTCGCAGGCGGGGTCCTGATGGGGTTCGGAAGCATGCTCGCCGGCGGATGTGCCGTTGGCGCCGGTATGTCGGGTGGCTCTGTCTTTGCGCTCACGGCTTGGCTAGCCTTGCTGTCAATGTGGATTGGTGCCGTGCTGACCCATACCGTCATTAGATCTCTCGCGCCCGCAAGAAATATTGCCAAAGCGACGACCTAACGAAAGCTATTGCGCGGCCATCGGCATCCGGGCGAGTTGGCACTGCTCCCACAGCGCACCCAGTGCGTCGGTCAAATGAGCAATATCTGCATCAGAATGCACGGGGGACGGAGTGATCCGCAGCCGTTCGGTACCCTTCGGCACCGTGGGGTAGTTGATCGGCTGAATATAGATCCCGTAATCCTTGAGCAAAACGTCCGAGATGAATTTGCATTTCACCGGATCGCCAACCATCACCGGAATGATATGGCTGGGATTATCGACATGGGGGATGCCCAGTGCCTCTAACCGCGCGCGCACTTGCGCAACTTTGGATTTCTGGTTCTCCCGCTCAACTGCGCTCTCTTTTAGATGGCGGATCGAGGCTGCAGCACCCGCAGCCACAGCAGGCGGCAAGGCGGTGGTGAAGATAAACCCGCTCGCAAAACTTCGCACAAAATCGCAAAGCTCAGCCGAGGCCGCAATGTAACCGCCCATCACGCCAAACGCTTTGCCCAGCGTCCCTTCGATCACAGTCAGGCGGTCCATCAGACCTTCCTGTTCCGCAATACCGCCGCCTCTGGCACCATAAAGACCAACAGCGTGGACCTCGTCCAGATAGGTCATGGCGTTATACTTTTCAGCAAGATCGCAAATTCCGGCAATCGGTGCGATATCGCCGTCCATCGAATAGACACTTTCGAAAGCAATCAGCTTGGGGCGGTCCAGCGGGAGTGCTGCAAGTTTTGTTTCAAGGTCGGCAAGATCGTTATGCGCCCAGATCACCCGCTCGGCCTTGGAGTGACGAATCCCTTCGATCATCGACGCGTGATTCAATGCGTCCGAAAGGACAATACAATCGGGAATACGGCTTGCCAAAGTTCCAAGGGCCGCCCAATTGGACACGTATCCCGAGGTGAAAAGAAGTGCGGCTTGCTTGCCGTGCAAATCGGCCAGCTCCGCTTCGAGCAGAACATGGTCATGGGTGGTGCCGGAGATGTTTCTTGTCCCGCCGGCGCCTGCCCCGCAGCGGTCAAGTGCCGCATGCATAGCAGACAGAACCTTGGGGTTCTGACCCATGCCCAGATAGTCGTTTGAACACCAGATCGTCACATCGCTGGTTTCATCTCCGCGCGCGGTAGCCCGTGGGAAAGCGCCGCAATGCCGCTCAAGCTCTGCAAAAACGCGATAGTTTCCCTGATCGCGCAGGTCATCGAGCGCGCCCTTGAAATAGTCCTGATAGTTCATCAGTTCCCCAAAGCCTCTTGCACAATTTCATCCAGCAGCGCTTGCACTTCCTGCATCACCCCTTCGGGATAGTTTCGGTATCCGATCACAACCTTACCATCGCGATCGGCAACAAATATGCCGTAAGGGCAATATGCGATGTTCATCGGGTCTGCTTCCATCATTTTTCTGGAAACAACTGCGGAACAGAATACAAATATATCCGCCGATTCAAATATCTTTACATCACTCCCAACATCCGCACCCGTACGGTTCAGCATCTCTCCGACATGGCTGACGTAATCGATCACCAACCCTTTGCCGACAATTGAACTCTCGACGCTAAAGGCTGCGTCATCGAAACTCCCATCGAAGGGATATATTGTCGACGCCTCTTGCGCCTGTACCAACGTCGCGCCTGCCAAACACAGCAAGCTGCCAAGCAAAAATGATCTCATGACATCGTTCTCCCCTATTGGTCGTTACATTGGCGGAAGTGCCGCAAAAGAGCTTTGACTTAGATCAAAGCCCCCTCGTCGTGATTTAACCGAACATGTCTGCGGTGATGCCCGCATACCAGCCTTCGGATTCTTCGTAGGTGGCTTTGCGCAGGTCTGCGCTTTCGCCGGTTGCCGAGATAAACCCGTCTACCTTCGCAATCTTCTCGGCAGTTGCCTCGTAGGTTGCACCCACCTTGACCCCGTCATTCGTGTCAATCAACGACCAGCATGTGTTGGAGAATTTGGCCGGAAACACCTTTGATCCCGTCAACGCGCCGCGCACGGCGTTCGCGCACACTTTGGCCTGGCTGTTGGCAGAGAAGCCGGATTTTGGCATGTCGCCCTGCTGGGATGAATCCCCCAGAACGTAGATGTCAGCATCTGCCTTGGTTGACATATCGGCCGCATTTACGGGAGCCCAGTTTCCGTCGGTCACACCGGCAAGCTCAGCAATGCGTCCGGCTTTCATTGCAGGGATTACATTGCAAACATCAACTTTGGTGATTTCGCCATCTATCGTCACGGTCATGCCTACAGGATCAACCGATACATTGCCGCCGCCAAAATCAGACCCGATCCAGTCAATCATGCCTTCGTAGTGGTCCGCCCAGCCTTCCTGAAACAGCGCCTGCTTTGAGAATTTCTCCTTCGGGTCCGCAATGATTATTTTTGCCCTTGGATTGTTCGCCTTGAGGTAATGCGCCACCATGGATACCCGCTCGTAAGGTCCCGGCGGACAACGGTAGGGGTTGGGCGGTGCGACCATCGCAAAAGTACCCCCTTCGGGCATCGCAACGATCCGGGCCTTCAACAATTCGGTTTGGGATCCGCCTTTATAGGCGTGAGGCATTGCATTTTGTGCCGACACATCCCAACCTTCGACAGCACCGTCTAAAAAGTCGATACCGGGGGACAGGATCAGTTTGTCATAGGGCACAGACCCACCACCAGCGAGACTGACAGCCTTTGCATCGCGATCTACACCGATAGCCCAATCATGCACGACGTTCACGCCGCCTGACACGAGGCTGCCGTAAGAATGGCCCAACTCATCAATTGTCTTGAACCCGCCCAGATAGAGGTTGGAAAAGAAGCAGGTGTAATACATGCGAGTGGGTTCAATCAGGGTAACCGCGATCTCGCCTTTGCTGTCCTTTGCCAGATAGCGCGCGGCAGTGGCACCCCCTGCCCCGCCACCGACAACGACGACATGGGGCTTACCATGACCAGCAGCAAAAACCGAGGGTGTGGCAAGTGTAGCCGCCGCAGCAGCCCCCGTGCCGATAAGGACTCGTCTGTTGATTTTCATCAGTATCTCCTCCCTTGAACGGCCTCTTATTCGAGGTCCTTAAAATACGCAGCGATTGCAGCGATTTCTTCGTCAGACAATCGTCCAGCCAACATTTGCATCACAGGATGCGGTCTGAGCTTTCGTTTATAGGCGTGCATTGCGACGACGAAATCTTCTGTGGGCCAGCCGATAATACCGGGAATACCGTCATTTGCACCATCGGTCTGGTGGCAAGTCTTGCATTCACTTGCGAGGTATTCACCATATTCCGGATCACCCTGAATAGCGAGAATTGCTGGATCCAGATCATGGTCAGTTGCAGGGGCTGTCGGTTCAGCTTCGGGTATGTTGGCAGGATCATCCGAGAATGTTCTGAGATAAGCCAGTAAATTCCGGCGTTCCGCTTCATCGGAAATTCCGGTAAAGTTCATCCGGGTCTTTGATACCAACGCTTTGGGGTTTTCGAGATAGGCATCCAATGTTTCTCCGGTCCAGATAAGGCCATCTGCCCCGGCACGGATCATGCTAGTGGAATACCTGACCTCCGGAACCGAACCGGCTTTACGGCCAAAAAGGCCATTCAGCTGCGGCCCCACTCGGTTTTCGGCACCATCACCGATCTGATGACAGGCCTTGCATTGTTTGTAGGCCACAGCACCCTTTTCAGCGTCGCCCAGACTTTCCGACCACGCGACCCCTGCCGTAGAAATAGCGGCAAGGGTGAGCAGGGATCGGAAACCGCAAGTCATGGCTCAGTTTTCAAACGACTTGAGGTATTCGATAATCGCGGCTTGATCGTCTTCTTTTCTGAGGCCCGCAAAAGACATTTTCGTGCCCTTCAGGTAGGCCTTTGGTTTGGCAAGGAACGCGGCCAGTTCTTCGGGGGACCAGATCAACCCATCCCCGGCGGCATCCTTGAGCGCGTTGGAGTATTTGAAACCCTCAACAGCGCCTGCCGGATTGCCAACAACCCCTGTCAGGATTGGGCCGGATCTGTTCTTTGCGCCCTCTCCGATCTGGTGACAGGCCTTACATTTCCTGAAAACCTTCTCGCCTGCTGCAGCCAGTTCAACGTCAAACACAGCTTCTGCAACGACGGGTGTTTCTTCGATTGTGGTCTCGGCGGCAGTGACGGCTGCGACAGGCTCAATGTCCCCGTCCAGTTCCGGTGTGACATCAAGAACCATGGCCCGCATGGTCACCTTCACCTCATCTTTGCAGTTTGCCATGCACGGTTCACCGAACCATTGCGCATATTCGGTTTCAGCCCTGTCATCCACGATAAAGCCGTCTGCATTGGGCATCTTAACGTCAAAAAACGTCTCGTTCGACAGGACAAAATCATCTTCGATCAGGTCGTTGGAATAGAGGATATAGGCGACAATCGCATAGACATCATCATCTGATAGCGTGCCCGCATTGCCGTATGGCATGGATCGTTTGATATAATCATAGGCGGTAGAGAGGTGCGGCCAGTATGATCCGACAGTCTTGAGGGGGTCGTCATGATCAAGCGTATCAGCACCGCCTGCAAGCTTTGGCCAGTTATCAATGCCTTCCGCAAAGTCGCCGTGACACGAGGCGCACTGGGACGCAAATATCTCTTCGCCTATCATCGCGTCCCCGGAACCGACAGGCAGCCCGGTTCCGTCTGGGCTGACATCTCCGTTCCATGCGGCGATCTCTTCCGGCAGGGCCGGACGGCCCAGACCGAATTTGTCGGCCAACGCCGGAGCAGCGCCTATGGCAATTGCAGCGAGCAGTGTTGCGGATTTAAGAAACTTCGACATTTTCTGCCTCACCGTTAGACCGCACCAACCATGTCTGGATACAGTTGTTGTGATAGATGGAGTTGAGCCCGCGAACCTCGCGCAGCTGTGTCTTGGTCGGCTGGATATATCCGGTGTCATCGATCGCCCGTGACTGCAGCATCATTTCGGAACCATCCCAGTCGGTATCAAGGTAGAAGCGCGTCAACGCCATTTTCTCACCCGGTTTGGCAAGGCGCGCTGTTTCCCAGCTCATCCCGCCGTCTTTTGAAACATCAACGCGGGTAATTGCACCGCGCCCGGACCACGCCAGCCCGGTGATGACCAACGGCCCTGTGCCATGGCTGATCGGAGATTGCGGACTGGGGCTGGTGACAACAGATTTGGCATCCATCGCCCATGTCCATTTCCGGCTGATACCGTTTTCCAGCGTATCGGTGTACTTGCTGGTCTCTTCACGGCTCTCGACAGGGCCGTCCATAACCTCGATCCGGCGGATCCATTTGACCCACATGTTGCCCTCCCAACCGGGAACGACAAGGCGCACAGGATATCCGTGCTCCTTGCGCAGGGCTTCGCCGTTAGCCTTGAATGCCACCAGCACATCGTCCAGCGCCTTTTCCATCGGTATGGAGCGGCCATTCGAGGACGCATCCGCACCCTCAACAAAGACCCATTTGTCTTTGAGCTCGCCTGCGGTATCGAGCCCGGCCTCCGCAAGCAAAGTGCGCAGCGGCACGCCGGTGTATTCCATGTTATGGATCATGCCGTGGGTGAATTGCGCACCGTTTAGCTGTGCACCGGCCCATTCCATGCCGGTATTGGCGGCACATTCACAGAAATAGACGTGGTTTTCGCGCGGAAAGCGTTCCAGATCGGCGTAGGTAAAAACGAGTGGCATATCGACCAGCCCGTTAATCATCAGGCGGTAGTCTTCTTTCTTGAGGTCAATCGCGCCGGAATGGTGACGCTCGAACGCGCAGCCTTGGGGCGTGATCGTGCCGTCCAGCGCATGAATGGGGGTGAAGTTGATCGAACTGACTGTGTCTGCGGTCAGCCATTCAACATTGCGGCGGATCACGTCACCCTCGTAAGTGATTGGCAAACCATAAGGCGTCTCATCGACCCCGTCACCGAACGACTGAGCCCATGGCTGTACGTCGGTAATCAGCGGGTCTGCTGTTTGCGCCCGTGCTGCGCTCGTGGTTAGAACCCCTGCCCCTGCGGCGGCAGCACCGCGCAAAAATCCGCGACGCGAAGTTCCGTTTCCAGTTTTAGTATCTGACATTTCAGATGCCTCCATTTCGAAGCCGGCTTAGACGCCGACGACTTTCACGCTGTTGTTTGGATCAAGAGAAATTGTGCCTTGCTTGGCGATATGCGCCTCGACCACGTCCCAGATCTGCGGGCCTTCGGTGCCTTCGTTGACCGATGCCCAGCCCGCGATCTGGTAGGTTTTGGAGGGCTCGATCGCCTCACCTGTTTTGAGCAGCGTCATTTCGGTGATCCGGTCGCCCTGCGGTTTCGTAATATCAATGCGATAGCCAAGGCCGCCAACCCGAACCATGTCACCGCCTTGCTGGTAATAGGGGTCAGGATTGAAAAGGTTATCCGCCACATCTTCCAGAACGACATGCAGAAACTCACCTGTCATCTCGGTTCTGTATGCCTCACCGTAAGTCATCGAAGTGACGTTCCAGATGTCTTCGCGCGTGATGTCCTGCCCCGGCAGAATCGATGGCCCCCACCGCACGCCCGGTGAAAGCGCAATATCCGCCTCCCGCTCGGAAATCAGTGCATCACAGATCAGATCATCCCATGTGCCATTGAAATTGCCGCGCCGGAACAGCGTCTGATCATCGCCGGTACGGCCAATCACTTCGCCCAGTGCCTCCTGATAGGGCGCACGTTGCGCGTCAATCAATGCGCTCACTTTGGCATCCGGTGCAATTACATCCGAGAAGATCGGGATGAGCTTGTGACGGAACCCCATCATCCGGCCGTCGCGCACATCCAGATCGACACGGCTGACAAATTTGCCGTTGGAACCGGAAGCGACAATGATCGTTTCGCCGACGAGAACAGGTTCCGGCAAGGCGTCATGGGTGTGGCCGGACAGTATAACGTCAATGCCGGTGACTTTACCCGCCATCTGTTTGTCCACATCAAAGCCGTTGTGGCTAAGGCAGACAACCAGTTCAGCACCCGCCGCGCGCACTTCATCCGCCATCTCCTGCATCCGCTCGTCACGGATACCAAATGAATATTCGGGAAACATCCAACCGGGATTAGCGATAGGCATGTAAGGAAACGCCTGACCGATAACCGCGATCTTTACGCCACCGCGCTCAAAGAACTTATAGGGCGGGAAAAGCTCGGTGGGTTCGTCCCATTCGGCGTCAAAAATGTTTTGCCCGAGGGCGGCAAACGGCAGACCCCCGACGATCTCGTTCACCCGATCAGAGCCAAGCGTGAATTCCCAGTGGAACGTCATCGCATCAGGCTTGAGCGCGTTCATCACATTGACCATGTCCTGGCCTTGGGTCTGATAACATGTATAGCTGCCATGCCATGTATCACCACCGTCCAGCAGCAGGGCGTCAGGACGGTCCGCCCGAATGGAGTTGATCACCGTTGCGACACGGTCCAGACCGCCTACCTTGCCGTAGCCTTGCGCCAGGGAGGCAAAATCATCGTAGGTCAGCGCATATGCCGACGGGCTGCCGTCCTGAATACCGTAGAGCTTTCTAAAGTCCGCGCCCGTAACATGAGGCACCGCGCCCTTGTTGCTCCCCACGCCGATATTGACCGAAGGCTCACGAAAGTAGATCGGTTTCAACTGCGCATGGATGTCCGTCAGATGGATCAGCGAGACGTTGCCGAACGTGTCAAAATCGAGCAACTTGTCTTGGGTCAACGCCTGTTGCGCTGCAACGCGCGCCCAATTGCCGACCCCCGAAGTTCCATAAAGAGCGGCTGCGGCCATAGAGGTCTGCAGAAAATCACGGCGGGAAATCATTGACGGCTCCAAGTCATGCGCAAGTATGCGCATTTATGCATGGGTTATCGAAAAAACGGCCTCACCCAGTATCTGGGTGAGGCCGTCAGGTGTATCAGTTGCGGACGGAAGGCCCTTCGACGCTCAGGCC
>JBARUV010000333.1:0-2446 GCA_049645905.1 Sulfitobacter sp. | reverse complement strand
GGATAAACACTGTGCCGTCGATCTTAGGATTGCTGCCGATCTCCTTGGTGTAGAACATGCCGAGCGAGATTGTCGTCATGTCCGCGCCGCCGGTTTGGGGCGCGGTCGTTCCGACGACAAGGTTCAGCCCGGTTTCCTTGCCCTCCAGCGTAATCGGATGCCAGCTTTGGTCATCGGGGGGATCGGAGACTGCCGCGCCAACAAAATCGACAACAAGGTCCACCAGTTGTGTGCCGCGTGTGCCGACGCCACCCAGATTGTCAGGGCCAAAGGGATCCTCAAACCAATTAGTATTCAGGTCCAGATTGTTGCCGTTCTCGGTCAACAGGTTGAGCAAAAGCCCCGCGTCGCGAATACGCGGATCAAGGGAATTCTTGTCGAATTGAATTGGGGTCACGAGGATTCACCGCTTGGGCCAATTGAAAAGGCGTGCGGGATTCTGTCTGCAGTGCTTAAAAATGATGTTGAAGTGACAGCGCGCTGTTCTTGAAACAACCAGCAAAAGTTGCAAGCTTGGGCATTATTACGTGCCATAACGTCCCCCCTGTGTCGGTTGCGTCGGTCTGCACATCAAAGAAAGGCAAACGGTCGCAGAAATGCTATTGCTTCTGAAATTCGCGAGGCGAATTCAGGTTAGAAACCAACCGATTACCTTACAAAATACCGGCCGGAAAAATTCCGATCTATGTCTCACGAAATTGAAAATATGGGTTAGCCGGAGCATCTTTTGCCAATTCCGGCTGCGTGACATCTATTCAATTCGGAGAAAAATTTGAAAACCTCCCTTTTTGTCGGTGGGCGCGGTACAAGCGCCAATGTCCATGAAAATCATGGTTACACTCTCAAGACTTCAATCTTTGAATTTTAAACTAAAACCATGTCACAGAGTTGTACGCCGAGGTCACCAATTTACCTGAGTTTTTAATCATACATCGTCCGCACGGTGAATTTCAGGATAGGCAGCGTCAACTCTCTTGTCAATTGAATTTCAAACACGCACTCAGCGGGAGGTTGTTTCAGGATGATTCAACGTATTCTAAAGATACGAGCATTGGTAATTGCGGTATAATTAGTGCGGCCCGTCGGATAACGCCGGGACACCTTCATTTTGATTTCAAAAGTTATTCCGCAGTTGCCCCGTTGAGACGCTTGTTGCAGCGCTATCAAAGGTTCCCGAACTACTGTGAACTTGTGCACGGAATCACGTCCCGGATAAGACCCCGGCATAAAGTGTCTCCGGGAAGTTCTGGTAGCATACCGGGCGCAAGAACCTGCGGATGGCCAAAGTTCCGACCGAGGTGTGACCAAAGTTTGTGCTGGCAGGATACGGACCCCCATGGACCATTGCATCCGCGACTTCGACTCCGGTAGGAAAACCGTTCACCAGCAACCGTCCGGCCTTGCGTTCAAGCACGGGAACCAATGATTGCGCGTTCGCCGTGTCGCCCTCGTCAATCTGCAAAGTACAGGTCAATTGACCATCAAGGCTACGCGCAACGGCCAGCATCTCATCAATGTCGGCAACCCGAACGATTAACCCGAGTGGGCCGAACACCTCGTGACTGAGAGACTTGTTCGCGAGCCATGCCCGGCCCGTCGTTTCATAGAGGTCGCCGGTTGCCTCGCGCGGACCGCAGGTCGAGGTCAGAACTTCACGGACCGATTGGGCAGCCGCGATACGATCGCGACCGGCGCGGTAAGCCCCCGCGATTCCTTCGGTCAGCATTGTCTGTGCGCCGGTCTTGCCCAATGCGGAACTTGCCGAGGCTACAAAAGTGTCGGCCTCCGGCCCGTCGATCAGGACCACGACACCGGGATTTGTGCAGAACTGGCCAGCGCCCATTGTCAGCGATGCCGCCCAGCCTTCGGCAATGGCGGCCCCGCGTGTGGCGCTCGCGACGGGTAAAACAAACATCGGGTTAACGCTGCCCAACTCTCCGAAAAACGGGATCGGCACCGGACGTTTTGCACAAAGGTCAAACAGCGCGCGCCCGCCGCCCAAGGAGCCGGTAAAGCCGACGGCGCTGATCAGCGGATGCTGCACCAATGCACTGCCGACGTCCTGGCTATCGCCCTGGATCATGTTGAATGTACCGGGATGGGCGCCCGTTGCTGTGATTGCCGCTGCAATCGCTTGGGCCACGATCTCGGTGGTTCCCGGATGCGCGGGGTGACCCTTGACCACCACGGGACAGCCCGCAGCCAAGGCGCTCGCCGTGTCGCCGCCCGCTGTTGAAAAGGCCAACGGGAAATTCGAAGCACCAAAGACAGCGACCGGACCAATCGGGCGCTGCACCATTTTCAGATCGGGACGCGGGATCGGCTGCCGGTCAGGCAGGGCCGCATCATGACGGCGATCCAGATAATCGCCTTTGGTGATGTGATCGGCAAACAGCCGCAGTTGGCCGGTTGTGCGGCCGCGTTCGCCTTGCAGACGCGCCTCTGG
>JBARUV010000332.1:0-22886 GCA_049645905.1 Sulfitobacter sp. | reverse complement strand
TTTTTCTGTTCCCCCGTGATGACATTGAATTTGGAAACGCCATGACCCTTGTCGCGCGCATTTTCCGCCGGTCCATAACCCTTGCCCTTTTTGGTCAAGACATGGATCAGGATCGGCCCTGTTGCACGCTGTTTCACGGTGCGCAGCACGGGCAATAACTGGTTCATGTCATGGCCATCTATCGGCCCCAGATAGGAAAACCCAAGCTGTTCAAACAAGGTGCCGCCCACCGCCATGCCCTTCAGTATGTCTTTTGCGCGCCGTGCGCCCTCGCGAAACGGTGCGGGCAGCAGGCTGACAGCACCTTTGGCAGCGGCCTTGAGATCCTGAAACGGTTCTTCGGCGTAGAGGCGTGACAGATAGCTCGACATTGCGCCAACGGGCGGGGCAATCGACATCTCGTTGTCGTTCAGGATCACGATCAGGCGTTTTCCCAGATGTCCGGCATTGTTCATTGCCTCATAGGCCATACCCGCAGACATGGCGCCATCACCGATTATCGCAATTGCATCCCCCAGACCTTCGGGAACCACACCGCCCAAATCACGCGCCACGGCAAAGCCCAGGGCGGCAGAAATCGAGGTTGAAGAATGCGCAGCACCAAACGGGTCATATGGCGACTCGCTGCGCTTGGTGAAGCCGCTCAACCCGCCCTTCTGGCGCAGCGTGCGAATTCTATCCCGCCGTTCGGTCAGGATTTTGTGCGGATAACACTGGTGCCCGACGTCCCAGATCAGCTTGTCGCGTGGCGTGTCGAAAACGGCATGTAACGCCACCGTCAGTTCGACAACGCCCAGACCCGCGCCCAGATGCCCGCCTGTCACCGAAACCGCAGAGATCGTTTCAGCGCGCACTTCGCTTGCGATCTGCGTCAGCTGCGCGTCGGAAAATCGCTTCAGGTCCGCAGGGCGGTTCACCTGGTCCAGTAGCGGGGTGGCGGGTTGGTCAGTCATGGCTGCCCCTTATCAGTTCTTTCGCGCGATAACGAATTGTGCGCAGTCACGCAATGGTTCCGCGTCATCGCCATATACATGTAGGGCATCGCAGGCCGTTTCCACCAGTTCGCGTGCCCGGCGTTTGGCCCCGTCAAGCCCCAACAGTGAAACAAACGTAGCCTTACCGGCGTCAGCATCCTTTCCGGTGGCCTTGCCGACAGTCTGTGCATCACCCTCGACATCAAGAATGTCATCCGCGATCTGAAAGGCGAGCCCGATGTTGTCCGCATAGCTGCTTAACGCTCTGCCGTCCCGCCCTGACAGCATCGGGCCGACGGCGCAGGACCACCAGATCAGCTTGCCGGTCTTGTTTTTCTGCAATGCGGTGATCTCTGCGAGGGACAGCGGTGTTTCGGACGATTCTGCCGCGATATCCTGCATCTGGCCGCAGACCATGCCACCACGTCCGCCCAGACGTGCAAGCAGTTTGACCATCGTCAGCCCGGCCATACCGAACTTGTGATGGCTTAAAAGCTCGAAAGCCAGAGATTGCAGGGCATCGCCCGCCAAAACGGCGGTTGCTTCGTCCCATTTGACATGCACCGTGGGGCGTCCCCGACGCAGGTCGTCGTCGTCCATGCAGGGTAGATCATCGTGAACCAGTGAATAGGCGTGCATGCACTCGATCGCCAATGCAGGATCAATGGAGAGCGATGCGGATACCCCGTTCAGGCGGCAAGACTCCAGCACCAGAAAGCCGCGCAGCATCTTGCCGCCATAAAGGGCGTGAGACATTGCATTGTGCAATGGATCCCTATTCACACTGATTCCGGCGTAGCGCCGCATGATCTCGCGCTGGGCGCGTTCAAGCGACGGCCCGAACGCCAGTCGTTCGAGCGCCTTGTCGTTGGTGTACATTGGTTGGCTCAAACCCCGTCGATAGGTTTAACGCCCACCGGATTGCCATCGCCGTCAAGCGTGATCGCGGCAACCTTTTCCTCGGCCTCTTTCAGTTTGGCATCGCACCGCGCCTTCAGCGCCGCGCCCCGCTCATAAAGCGCTATGCTCTCATCGAGTGCCACATCGCCCCGTTCCAACTGGCCCAACACTTTTTCAAGTTCGGCCATCGCCATTTCAAAGCTCATATCTTTTACGGGTGTGTCGGTCATTGCACGCGCCTTTTATTCTCAATCAGGCATTACAATAGCGATGAACAACGCGACCTGCCAGACGCAGCGGCCTGTCTTTTTGGCTCTTTGCGTCCAGTATCATGAAACTCGATGGTCCGGTTAGTCATGCGCCAACATATAGCCCGCACCCCGCACCGTTTGCAGATAGCGCGGCTGTTTGGGGTTCTCTTCGATTTTGCGCCGCAACCGCGTGATCTGCACATCCACCGCCCGCTCCTGTGCCTGACCGCGATCGCGGCCCAACTCCTCGACCAGTTTGGCGCGGCTCAACGGCTCTCCGGGTTGGGCAGAGAATATCTTCATCAACTGGATTTCTGTGGCGGTCAGTCGCACCAGATCATCGCCCTGCCACATTTCGCCACGTTCGAGATCATAACGGATCGTGCCCAGCGACAACACCTTGGGCGCGACGTCTTTCGCGCTGGTGTCAGGGATGCGACGCAGAATGGCGTTGATACGCAACAGCAGTTCCTTGGGTTCGAACGGTTTGGGCAGGTAGTCGTCCGCCCCTGCTTCAAGCCCTTCAATCCGGTTGGCGGTTTCGCCCTTGGCCGTCAGCAACAGGATCGGTGTTTGCATGGTCTCGCGCAGAGATCTGGTCAGAGAGATGCCATCTTCGCCCGGCATCATGACATCCAGCACGATCAAGTCGAATTCAAGCCCCGTCAGAATCCGCCGCGCATGCGCCGCATCGCGCGCAGCGGTTACCAGAAACCCGTTTCGCATGAGGAATTTTTGCAACAGCGTCCGAATGCGTTCGTCGTCATCGACGATCAGCAGATGTGCATCCATCTCCCTCATCCGCCACTCTCCTTCAGACGCGCATAGCTGGCCTGCATGTCCCGGTCCATCATGGCCTCCAGCACCTTGCGAAATCCTGCCACTGCTTCCGGGCCCGCTTCACGGTATGCTGCGCGCATCCGCGCGCGCTGGGCATCGGAGAGTTGTCGTTCCAGTGCGCACCCCTCTTCGGTCAGAAACAGATGCCGCTCGCGCTTGTCATTCCGCCCCACCTTGCTTTGCACCAGACCATCCTCGATCAGGCGGCGCAAGACACGGTTCAGCGATTGCTTTGTGACCCCCAGAATGTTCAGCAGGTTATTGACCGTTGTTCCTGGTGCACAGTTGATAAAGTGGATGGCGCGATGGTGCGCGCGGCCATAGGCCATATCATCTAGAATGCGATCAGGATCTGCGGTAAAGCCGCGATAGGCAAAAAACATTGCCTCGATCCCCTGCCGCAGTTGTTCATCTGTCAGAAACAACAGGTTTTCACCGCTGGTTGCAGGGCTGCGTCCGTCTGCCATGAGATGCCTCTTTGTTTGCCCGGCAAGGGTACGTCAGTGTTGTTGACATTCCAAGTGTGAAAGGTTAGCGATTGGCGGGCTTTACGCAACATTATGTCTGAATCGGGCATGTTTTGCGCAAGATTCGACAAAATGAAGGGGAATATCATGGCTGGTGCCTATAACGACCGCGATGGTCACATCTGGATGGATGGCAAGATGATTGATTGGCGCGACGCCAATGTGCACATCCTGACCCATGCCATGCATTACGCGTCTTCGGTGTTTGAAGGCGAACGCGCTTACAATGGCAAGATTTTCAAAAGTCGCGAACATTCCGAGCGTCTGAAGCGTTCTGCCCAGATGATTGATTTCGAAATTCCATGGACGGTGGACGAGATTGAGGCCGCCAAGGTCGAAGTTCTGGCTGCCTCAGGTTTGGATGATGCCTATGTGCGTGCCATTGCCTGGCGTGGTGCGGGTGAAGATATGGGTGTTGCCTCTGCTCGCAACCCGGTACGGCTGGCTATCGCCGCCTGGGAATGGGGTGCCTATTATGGTGATGCCAAGATGAAGGGTGCCAAGCTCGACATCTCGAAATGGAAACGGCCCAGCCCCGAAACCATTCCGTCACACGCCAAGGCTGCCGGGCTCTATATGATCTGCACGATGTCCAAGCACGCGGCAGAGGCCAAGGGATGTTCGGACGCGATGATGTTCGACTATCGCGGCTATGTAGCCGAAGCGACCGGAGCGAATATCTTTTTCGTCAAGGACGGTGAAGTGCACACCCCCGATCCCGACTGTTTCCTGAACGGGATTACCCGTCAAACGGTTGTGGGTATGCTGAAAGAAAAGCAGATCAAGGTCCACGAGCGTCACATCATGGCCGAAGAACTGGAAGGTTTCGAGCAGTGCTGGCTGACCGGAACGGCAGCCGAGGTCACTCCGGTCGGGCAAATTGGCGACTACAACTTTGAAGTTGGCGCACTGACGCGGGATATTGCCGGGAGCTATGAAAAACTGGTCCGCGAATAGGCAACATCGAAAGATCGACGATAAAACGGGGCAGCCAAAACTGCCCCGTTATTCGTTTGGGATTTAGTACAGTGCCACAGGATTGATCATCGCCTGTACGGTGCCTTGAATGCGGGGTTGGCCCAGTACAAACATGAACTCGTTCACGCCCTCGCGCAGCAGTGGGCCGACATTCATGACCTCAAGAATGTAGATGCCGTTTTCTTTCAGAAACGTGACGTGCCCGTAGAACACTTTGTCGCCTGGTCCGGGCGGGATCGCGTCCAGCCCCCATGTATCTGCGCCAACCGCCATCGGATTGAGGGACGCAAGATAAACCGCACCTTCATTGGATAGCCCGGGTTCGGCGGAACCCCATGCGGTCGGATCGGATGTGAACATGCCTTCGGTCCAGCCGGTGTGAAACAGGATGATGTCACCCTCGCCCAAGGTAACACCCTGCGCTTCCGCTGCCGCCTTGATCTCGGTTGAGCCAAAGGACTGGCCCGCCTGCATCACGTCAACGCCAGCATGGGCGGCCATATCAAGGATCACGCCACGCCCCACCAAAGGCGGAACCGCGTGAGTGCCCAGTTTGGTCAGACCGGTGATGACGGAAATTTCCTTTTCGTCCAGACAATTGTAATACATCCCGCCTTCACCCAGATGGCCCAGACCGTCCAGTTGCGAGCCAATGCCGATCCATGTTTGCAGGATGTCGTCGTTGTAATTGCCCTCATAGCCAAAGCCGGAAATTTTGACGCCACCTTGTTGATTGGGCTGCACCACTTGCAGATTCAATGATCGCGGCGGAAACGCTGGCGTGTCTGGCCCGATGGTGATGCCAAGCGGCATGGATTTGCCTTGCTTGATGAGTTTTGCCGCTTCAAGCGTGCGTTCGGGCGTCACAAGATTTGCAGACCCTATGGTGTCGTCTGCACCCCATTTGGACGGGCTGCAGTCCTGTGCAAATGATGCGGTGGTTGTGAACGCGATGGCAAGTGCGGCGCCAATAACGTGATTCTTCTTCATGATTTTCCTCCCAATAGGAGGTCATGCTAGCATGGGATTCCCGCTTTAGGGGAAAATCAGTCGATGTCGGCGAAGATCATCTGCACCGAAACTGCAGGTTACGCTGATTATCCGCGCAACGCAGGCAGTCCGACACCGGTGCTCTCGAACCCGCCATCAGATGCGATCACCTGCCCGGTGACATAGCTGGCTTTCTCCGAGCACAGGAACACGATCACTTCCGCGATCTCTTGCTCTGATCCGTATCGGTTCAGGGGGATCGCATCGTGATAGGCGTCGATAATCTCTTGGGTATGTACCGCCATCGCCAGTTTCGTGCGGACAGGGCCGGGGCAGACGCAATTGGCGCGAATGCCGAATTCGCCCAATTCTGCCGCCTGCTGTTTGGTCAGATGGATTACCGCTGCCTTGGACGTGCCAGAGGCCACCCGAAGTGTCGAAGCACGCAGACCGGAGATGGAGGCAATGTTCACAATCACCCCGCGGGTTTCCTTGAGCGCAGGGGTCGCGGCCTGAGACATCAGAAAAACCCCATCAAGGTTTGTCTCCATCACCCGCCGCCAGCGGGCGAAATCGGTTTCCTCAATCGGGCCGAAATCGGCAATACCGGCGTTATTCACCAGCGCATCCAGACGGCCGAAACGGTCCAGCACATCAGCGACGGCGCGGGCCACCGCGTCAGGATCAGACACGTCGCAGCTAAACGCGCTTGCCCTCTGGCCAAGCGTTGTAGCGGCAGTGGTCAGTTCATCCCCGTCACGGTCAAGCATGGCGACCAGCCAGCCAGCCTCAAGAAACAGCTCTGCCGTTGCCAACCCGATGCCACGCGCCGCTCCGGTGACCAATGCGACCTTTTCAACCATCTTAGAAATCAACGCCGCGCTGGGCTTTGATCCCGGCTTTGAAAGGGTGCTTGACCTCGGACATTTCCGTCACAAGATCGGCGTACTCACACAGCGCGGGTTTGGCGTCGCGCCCTGTCAGGATCACGCCTGTTTTGGCGTCGCGCGCATCGAGCCCGGCGATCACGTCCTCAACCGACAGATATTCATAGCGCATCGCGATGTTGATCTCATCCAGTACGACCAGATCGTATTCCCCGCTGCTCATCATTTCGCGGGCCTTTGCAAAGGCGGCTTGCGCTGCGGCGATATCGCGATCCTTGTCTTGCGTGTCCCATGTGAAGCCTTCGCCCATCGTGTGCCACGTGACTTCGCCCAGACGGTCAAAGAACTGGCGTTCGCCGGTCTTCCATTTCCCCTTGATGAACTGGACCACGCCGACCTTTTGTTTCCAGCCCAAGGCGCGCACGACCACACCAAAAGCGGAGGATGATTTTCCCTTGCCCGCGCCGGTATGCACCAGTACCAGACCTTTTTCCGGATCCTTCAATTCGGCCACACGCGCCCGCTGCTTGGCTTGGCGTTCCTGCATCTTTTGTTTGTGATCGTCTGCATCTGGCATGGATTGCTCCTTGAATATATCGTCGGCACCATAGGCGCATTGAAGGCAACGTAAAGTGTCAGGCTTTGGGGTCAGTCACCGATCGTACCTTGCCGCGTTCAACACCCAACTGCCGTTCGCGCCAGATGACCAACCCGCCTGCGCCGATCACCAGCATCGCGCCGCACAACATCACCAGCGTCGGCAATTCCTCAAAAACAAAATAGCCGATGAAGATCGCAAAGATCATCGAAGTGTAGTCATAGGGCGCGAGCATGGAAGCGGAGCCGAAGCGGTAAGCTGACGTCACCAATATCTGCGCAATGCCGCCGACCAAACCGGCAAGCACAAGCATGCCAAAGGTGCCCGGTGTCGGGACGACCCAGCCGAATGGCAGCGTCAGCAAGGCCAGCAGCGACGCCGTGGCTGAAAAGTAGAACACGATGGCGGCGGTGTGTTCGGTCTGGACAAGCTGCCGGATATGAATTTGCACAAGCGAGCGCATCAATGTTGCAATCAGGATCAGCAATGCGCCGATGGTTGCAGTCTGCTCCATCGTGCCGATGTGCGAAAAGCGCGGCCAGAGGATGATCATCACGCCCAGCAATCCAATGCCCACGGCGGCGAGGCGAAAAATCCTGACCTTTTCCCCCAGCAGGATCGCTGCAAGGGCCACCGTAAAGATTGGCGTGGCAAAGCCGATTGCGGTAACTTCGGGCAAAGGCAACAGCCCCAGACCGGAGAAAGTCAGACCCATTGCGATGGTGCCGAACAGCCCGCGCCAGACATGGCCCATCGGGTTCTGTGCCTTTAGGCCAACGCTCAATTGACCGCGTTGCCAGAGCCAGACAAGGATCACTGGAATCGCAAAGAACGAGCGAAAGAACACCGCTTCGCCCGCAGGCACCTCGTCGGCAATCGACTTGATGATTGCGGCCATCGTGGTGAACAGCAGGATCGCACCGACCTTCAGGGCCACCCCGAAAGACGGCCGGGAGGAGAAATCTTCAACCTTTTCCATTAAGTCCTGATCCTACATCTGCGGGCCGATATGGCCGCGATTCTCGCCGATCTGGCCACGGTGCAGCAACAGGTGGTCGAGGATCACACAGGCCATCATCGCCTCACCCACTGGTACCGCGCGGATACCCACGCAGGGGTCATGGCGGCCTTTGGTGACGATCTCGGTTTCTTTACCCGTCTTGGTGATTGTCTTGCGGGTTGTCAGAATGCTTGACGTCGGCTTGACCGCAAAACGCACTACCACGTCCTGCCCCGTGCTTATTCCACCCAGGATGCCGCCCGCGTGGTTGGACGAAAACGCAGGTTTGCCATCGTTGCCCATGAAAATCTCGTCTGCATTCAACTCGCCGGTCAGCATTGCGGCTGACATGCCTTCGCCGATCTCGACTCCTTTGACTGCGTTTATCGACATCATCGCTGCCGCCAGATCGGTATCCAGTTTGCCATAGACCGGTGCGCCGATGCCTGCGGGCACGCCCTTTGCCGTCAGTTCGATGATCGCCCCGACAGAGGAACCTGCCTTGCGCAGACCGTCTAGATAGACGGCCCAATCGGTGGCGGCCTTGGCATCGGGCACCCAAAACGGGTTTTCGTTTATCTGGTCCCAGTCAAACGCGTCTCGGTCAATTTTGTGAGGGCCCATCTGCACCATATATCCGGTGATCTGCAGGTCCGGGACCATCGCCTTGATCGCCTCGCGCGCCAGACCCCCTGCAGCGACGCGGCTTGCCGTTTCGCGTGCCGAAGACCGACCGCCACCGCGATAATCGCGCACGCCGTATTTCTGGAAATAGGTGATGTCAGCGTGGCCGGGGCGGAATTTCTCTTTGATGTCGCCGTAGTCTTTGGAGCGCTGATCGGTGTTTTCGATCATCAACTGTATGGGTGTACCGGTGCTGACCCCTTCGAACACGCCCGACAGAATACGCACCTCGTCGGCCTCGCGCCGTTGGGTGGTGTATTTGTTCTGCCCCGGTTTACGTTTATCGAGCCAGTGCTGGATCATTCCTTCGTCAATCGGCACGCCGGGCGGGCAGCCGTCAACTGTTGCGCCCAATGCAGGTCCGTGGCTTTCGCCCCAGGTGGTCACGCGGAAAAGATGGCCAAAGCTGTTGATCGACATAGACGGGCTCCTTTGACTAACGGCTTTAGCGGCCAAGGGTCTGCCCCTCAAGGTGTTTCACCTTGCCAAAGGATGCAGGACGCCCTACCTCAAAGGTACCTCGGGGGGCTAACGCGCTTCGGGATTGAATGGAATGAACGCGCGATCAAAGAGCGGGCGTACCTCGATAAGAGATGATTTCGTTGAATCCCCGAAACGCTTAGCTGAGATAGCGAAAGCTGACCCGTCGAACCTGAACCGGTTAACACCGGCGGAGGGAAGGTCTGGAATGCGCTCCATCCTTTTTCCCTTTCGCTGCAAAAGGAGGATGCGATGAAGTATCTTGTACTTGCGACGGCTGTTCTGGGGGCCTCAGCGGCACACGCTGAAACACCCGAACTCACAATCTATACTTACGACAGTTTTGTCAGCGAATGGGGCCCCGGCCCGCAGATTGAAAAGGCGTTTGAGGAAACCTGCGCCTGTGATCTGAAATTTGTCGGCATGGGCGACGGTGCAGCGCTGCTTGCGCGCCTCAAACTGGAAGGCGCGCGGTCGGACGCGGATGTTGTGATGGGGCTGGATACCAGCCTGATCGCTGCTGCAAAGGAAACAGGATTGTTTACCACAACCGAGGTGAGCGCGGACTATGCGCTGCCCGTTGCGTGGGATGATGACACGTTTTCCCCTTATGACTGGGGTTACTTTGCCTTTGTGCATAATACCGACCTGACACCGCCCGCGAACTTCAAGGCGCTGGGCGAGAGTGATCTGAAGATCGTGATACAGGACCCGCGTTCCTCTACCCCCGGTCTGGGCCTGCTGATGTGGGTCAAAGATGCTTACGGCGATGACGCCCCTGCGATCTGGGAAGGTCTGGCCGACAATGTGGTCACCGTCACCAAGGGCTGGTCCGAAGCCTACGGCCTGTTCCTTGAGGGGGAGGCTGACATGGTGCTGAGCTATACGACATCGCCCGCCTACCACATTATCGCGGAAGAGGACGACACCAAGGCGGCGGCAGTTTTCGACGAAGGGCATTACATGCAGATCGAAGTTGCAGGGCGGTTGGCTGGATCAGACCAACCGGAACTGGCAAAAGATTTCCTGCAGTTCATGGTGTCGGACGCTGCACAAACCATCCTGCCCACCACCAACTGGATGTATCCGGCGGTGATGCCGTCGGCTGGCTTGCCCAAGGGCTTCGAGGCATTGGTAAAACCCGAAGACGCGCGCTTGATTGACAGTTCGAAGGTGCCTGCACTTCGGGATGAGGCGCTGGCAGAGTGGCTCGCAGCGCTCTCTCAATAAGCCCACGCAGCGGGATCAGCGCCGCCCTTGTTGTGGTGGCTCTGATTTCGGTGGCGTTATTGGCGGTGTTCTCGCGGGCAGAAGTTGGGCGTGGCTTGGGCCCTTCCGATTGGGTTGCGATACGGTTCACGGTCTGGCAGGCGTTTCTGTCAGCAGTCATTTCAGTTGCTTTGGCGGTGCCTGTTGCACGGGCGCTCGCGCGGCGGCAATTTCCCGGGCGTGGTGTGTTGGTCACGCTGCTTGGGGCGCCGTTTATCCTGCCGGTTATTGTGGCAGTTTTAGGTCTGATTACAGTTTTCGGCAGGGCAGGGTGGCTCAATCAGGGTTTGGCATTCTTCGGCCTGCCGGTGATGTCGATCTATGGCCTGCATGGCGTGGTGCTGGCCCATGTGTTTTTCAACCTGCCGCTTGCCACACGGCTGTTATTGCAGGGCTGGCAAAGCATCCCGTCCGAAAGGTTTCGACTGGCAGCGCAATTGCGGCTGACGCCAGTGGCCGTGTTCCGCACGTTGGAGCTGCCCTTGTTACGGCAGGTCATACCCGGTGTGACGGCGTTGATCTTTGTTATCTGTCTGACCAGTTTTGCCGTGGCTCTGACGCTGGGCGGGGGACCAAAGGCCACGACGGTAGAGCTTGCGATTTATGAGGCGTTCCGGTTCGATTTCGATCTGGGGCGTGCGGCGTTACTATCCGTTGTGCAGCTCGTGCTTGCCGGGGGTGCGGCGGCACTTGCGCTCTGGATCATACCCCAGATTAGCCTGAGCGGGGGTATGGACCGGCCGGTCCGGCGCTGGGACGCGTTGGGCGGTGGCCAGCGGATGCTGGATAGTGCCGTGATCACAGCGGCGGCCGCGTTTCTGATTTTGCCGCTCGCTGCTGTGGTCTTGCGGGGGATTGCCGGGATATTGCAATTGCCCGCGTCGGTCTGGCAAGCCGCAGGCAATTCGCTGTTGGTCTCGGTGATCTCTGTGTTGACCCTTTGTTTGCTGGCGTTGCCAATGGCGGGCTGGATCGCGGCAAGGCGCTCTGGCGGAGTTGAGGCAATTGGCCTGTTGGGCCTTGCCGCATCGCCGCTGATGATCGGCACGGGGTGGTTCATTCTGGTCAACCCCGTGATTGATCCGGCGGCAGTTGCGTTGCCCGTTACGGCCGTGGTCAATGCGCTGATGGCTTTGCCGTTTGCCTTGCGCATCCTGGTGCCGCGTTTGCGCGAAACGGTGCAAGACTATGGTCGCTTGGCGCAGACGCTGGGGATGCAGGGTTGGCCCCTATGGCGGCTGGTCATACTGCCACGATTGCGCGCGCCTTTGGGGTTTGCCACGGGCTTGACTGCGGCTCTGAGTGCCGGCGATTTGGGCGTGATTACCCTGTTTGCAGATCAGGAACGGGTGACATTACCTTTGCAGATGTACCGCCTGATGGGCTCCTACCAGTTGGAGGCCGCCGCGGGTGCCGCGCTTTTGCTTTTGGTGTTGTCGCTTGGGCTGTTTTGGATTTGTGACCGCGGGGGGCACTGGCATGCTGACGCTTGAAAGCGTGAGAATTACGCAGGGCGCGTTTTCACTGGACGCTGATATGCAATTCGCGCCGCAGAAACGGTATGCCGTAATCGGTCCGTCCGGCGCTGGGAAATCAACGCTGTTGGGGGCGATCGCGGGATTTGTGTCTGTGTCGCAGGGCCAGATCGCATGGAATGGTGCGGATGTTACGGGACAATCGCCTGGCGCGCGCCCGATGACGATGCTGTTTCAGGACAACAATCTGTTTCCCCACCTCAGCGTAACCCAAAACGTTGGTCTGGGTATTCGGCCTGATTTGCGACTGAATAGTGAAGATGCCGACAAAGTGCAAAACGCGCTGGAACGTGTGGGGCTGAGCGATCAGATGTCAAAACGCCCTGGCGCGCTGTCTGGCGGTCAACAAAGCCGTGCGGCCTTGGCGCGTGTGTTGGTGCAGGCACGCCCGATTGTGTTGCTGGATGAACCTTTTGCTGCGCTGGGACCGGCGCTGCGCAATGAAATGCTTGATCTGGTGCAGGATCTGGTCGCGGAAACGCAGGCCGCGCTGATTATGGTGACCCACGCGCCCGAGGACGTGCACCGCATTGCGGATGAGGTGGTTTTTGTTGCTGACGGTCGTGCCCACGCGCCCGAACCGGCGGCGGCATTGATGGACAACCCGCCGCCGGCCTTGAGGGACTATCTGGGTTAGGCGAAGGCGCGATGCGTTTGGACAGTGGCGCGCGCGGCCTGCGCCGCTTCGCGACCCTTTGAGACAAAATGTTCGGTGTAGATGGCGGTATGATGCGGCGTTTCCTGATATTGATGCGGGGTCAGGGATACCGACAGCACCGGCACGCCCGTATCAAGCCCCACACGCATCAGGCCATCGACGACTGCGCTGGCAACAAAATCGTGCCGGTAGATGCCGCCATCCACGACAAAAGCTGCACAGATGATAGCGTCAAAACGCCCTGATTTCGCAAGTTTCTGCGCCGTGAGGGGCAATTCAAACGCACCTGGTACGTCGTAGGTCTCGATCTGGTCGGCGGGGATAATATCCGTGAATCCGCGAAAAGCGGCATCAACGATATCTGCATGCCACTGTGCTTTGACAAAAGCGTAGCGGGCGGATGGTGTCTGTGTCATTTCGATCTCCTTTTAGGTCTACACAAGCTCCACCCAAGGCGATCACACGACAGCATAGGGGCAAGGGCCCCTGACACGCGTGCATTCTCTTTCATCCGGACTGTGACCGTCGGCTCTGGCATCTCACCAGATCTGCTGACACCTCTTCTTAAAGGCCGCTCGCGGGCTCGTGAAACCTGTCCACATACCGCCGGTGGGGAATTTCGCCCCGCCCTGAGAATGTTGCGATGTTGCCAAGCGCGCGTATTCTCTGCAATAGCCAAAACATGTGAGGAAAGGTCAATCGAATGCACCCGAACCCGATTTATCATGATGCCGATGCAAAGAAGAATCTGGATTTTGCGCGTGAACGGGGCTTTGGCGTTCTGGCGGCAAATGGGCCAGAGGGGCCGTTACTGTCGCATGTGCCGTTTCTGCTAAGTAACCAAGGGGATTTTATCGAATTGCATCTGGTGCGTTCCAACCCGATTGCGCGTGCCCTGAGCGCACCGATACAGGTCACGATCGCGGTTTCGGGCGGGGATACCTATCTGTCGCCGGACTGGTATGAAGTGTCCGATCAGGTGCCGACTTGGAACTATGTGGCGGTTCATCTGACAGGAAATCTGGAATTGCGTCCATCAGAGGAACTGCACGCCTTGCTGGACAGGCAATCGGCGTTCTACGAGAATCGCCTGCTGCCCAAACCCCCATGGGGTACGGCCAAAATGACACCGGATGTGCGTGACAAGCTGATGCGCATGATCGTGCCCTGCCGGATGACGGTCACAGGCGTCGATGGCACATGGAAACTCAGCCAGAATAAACCAGATGCTGTCCGCATGAATGCGGCGCGACATGTGGCTGCCTACGGGTTCGGGCAGGATGCAGCGACGATTGCCGCTATGATGATGGGAATCGCGCCAAAAGAGTCCGGGACCGGTTAGAATAGTGTGATTTCCGGGGGATAGCGGCCGACGATGAATGGATTGCTTGACGTCAGAAGCGTTGATGCTCTTGAGCCGTTGAAATGAATTTTAGGGCAAAGCTTGGGTGCGCAGAGTGCCATCCCCCAGAAAACACGCGCACATTCCGAACCGCATAAAACTTCATTTCAAGCATGATTTCGTTAATCTGAGGGCCCGTACGTGAAATATTGGGAAAATCAAATTCACGCTGCGTGGAATGCTGGGTTCTGACAGGTGGGAACGCAAGGCCCTTGTCTTGTTCGGGGCGTTGATTCTGCTGACGGTGCTGGGGCCTTTCGGAACATACGAGGTTTTCAGTTTTTGGGAACGGCTTGCCTATTGGGTGGTGGTGCTTACCGGAGTCGGTTTCTTTCTGACGATTGTAGTGATGGTTGCACTGAATTGCGATTGCCGGCGTCGAATCAATTCGTACGGATCGGAATTGGCTGCATATTGGCCGGGTTGCCCGCCGCGGTGGTTGTTATTTTTGCCGACAAATTGTTCAGGGCGGCACCGGTCGAGGCCGCGGAACTGCCGGACTTTGGGTACAGGTGTCTATGATCGGGTTTATCATAGCCGTGGTCGAGTTTGTGGAGTGGCGGAGCAATAGCACGCAAGCGCCCATGCCGGTCCGCACAAGGTTTCATGGCAGGCTAAAGCCAGAGTTGGGGCAGGTGGTCTCGCTCTCCATGCAGGATCACTATGTTGAAGTGACCTGCGAAAACGGGACCGACCTTATTCTGATGCGTTTATCGGATGCAATCGCGGAACTGGACGGCTTGAAGGGCTTGCGAACCCACAGGTCGCATTGGGTGGCGCTGGAGGCAGTGAAAGGCGTTGAACGCAACGGTGCAAAGCTGAAGGTTATTCTAAAGGGCGGACGCGTGCTGCCGGTCAGTGCAACCTACGCGGATCATGTGATCGCTGTCACACCCGACGACTGAGCGGATGGGCCATTGTGGTTGGCTGCGCGTCACGCAATAGTGACCTTACGGATTTTTGCATCAAGGAGCCGCGCTCGTGAAACTGTCATACGCCCCTACCTCCCCCTATGTGCGCAAGGTCATGGTCGTGCTGCATGAAACCGGGCAGCTTGATGATGTGGAGCTGGTCGCCATTCCTACAACACCTCTGACCCCATCTGTTGCACTTGCAGCACAGAATCCGCTGGGCAAAGTGCCATCGCTAGAACGGCCTGACGGCCCGACGCTTTATGACAGTCGGGTGATAACAGCCTGGTTGGATGATCGCGCAGGCGGAAAGCTCTACGGCAGTGGCGCGCGGCGATGGGACACCCTGACGTTGGAAGCGACGGCGGATGGTATTCTGGATGCTGCATTGCTGATGACCTATGAAACGCGCTTGCGCCCCGAGGAAAAACGCATGCCCGAATGGGTTGATGGCCAGTGGAAAAAGGTCTCTCAGGCCTGCAGCGCCCTGAACACCCGATGGATGAGCCACCTGAAAGGGCCGCTCGACATGGGGCAGATCGCTGTCGGCTGCGCGCTGGGATATCTGGATTTGCGCCATGACGCCGGCAATTGGCGCGAGGGGAATGACGCACTGGCGGAGTGGTATAAAGCATTTGATTCGCGTCCTTCAATGCAGGCAACGCTGCCACCGGCGGCCTGATCCATGGCAATTTTTGCAATTTGTGACGCTTTGACGCCCCCTTGCGCGGCTTTGCCATCTGGACGACGCGAACGCTTGGGGTTAGACACCCCCCTGAAGTCAGGTGGTGCTTATGGTGCCGCCGAAACATCTGATGGCCGCAGGTCGGCCCAAGAAGTGGAGAAAACCCGTGTCCCAAGCAGATGACCACACAGGTAGCCGGAGGGATTTCCTCTATTATGCAACCGCTGGAACAGGCGCTGTTGCCGTAGGTGCTGCCGTCTGGCCCCTCGTCAACCAGATGAACCCTTCAGCCGACGTTCTTGCGTTGTCTTCCATCCGCGTGGATGTAAGCGGGATCGAGCCGGGGACGCAGCTGACCGTAAAATGGTTGGGAAAGCCGGTGTTCATTCGCCGCCGCACAGACAAAGAGATTGAAGAAGGCCGGGCTGTTGATGTCAGCACACTGCCTGACCAGAACGCCGAGAACGCCAACCTTAAAGGCGACCAGCCCGCGACGGATCAAAACCGCGCGATGGATGAGTCCGGCGAATGGCTTGTGATGATGGGTGTGTGTACGCACCTTGGCTGCGTTCCATTGGGTGACGCAGGGGATTTTGATGGCTGGTTCTGTCCGTGCCACGGATCGCACTACGACACTGCGGGCCGTATCCGCAAAGGTCCGGCACCGCGCAATCTGCCGGTGCCTGTCGCCGAATTCGTGGACGAATCCACGATCAAACTGGGTTAAGGGAGCAAATCAATGGCTGGAATTCCTCACGACCATTACGAGCCCAAGACCAAGGGCGAAAAGTGGCTTTCAAGCCGCCTGAATGTTGTCGGGCTGCTGTATGACACCTTGCTGATCCCCACACCCAAGAACCTGAACTGGATGTGGATCTGGGGCATCGTGCTGACTTTCTGTCTGGCGCTGCAAATTGTGACGGGTATCGTTCTGGCGATGCACTACACGCCGCATGTCGACAACGCATTTGCCTCTGTCGAGCATATCATGCGCGACGTGAACGGTGGATATATGCTGCGCTATCTGCATTCGAACGGCGCTTCGCTGTTTTTTGTAGCTGTCTATGCGCACCTCTTCCGGGGTCTCTATTACGGGTCTTACAAGGCACCGCGCGAGATCACATGGATCATCGGTATGCTGATTTACCTGCTGATGATGGCGACGGGATTCATGGGTTATGTGTTGCCATGGGGGCAAATGTCCTTTTGGGGTGCAACAGTGATCACCGGCCTGTTTGGTGCGATCCCGTTCATCGGGGAAAGCCTTCAGACGTTGCTTCTGGGCGGTCCTGCCGTGGATAACGCCACGCTGAACCGCTTCTTCTCGCTGCACTATCTGCTGCCGTTTGTGATTGCCGGTCTTGTGATCCTTCACATCTGGGCCTTCCACACCACAGGGAACAACAACCCTACAGGTGTTGAAGTGCGTCGCGGCTCAAAAGAAGAAGCCGAAAAAGATACGCTGCCGTTCTGGCCCTACTTTGTGATCAAGGACCTTTTTGCGCTGGCAGTTATCCTCGCTGTGTTCTTTGCAATCGTCGGATTTATGCCCAACTTCCTGGGCCACCCGGACAACTACATCGAAGCCAACCCGCTTTCGACACCTGCGCATATTGTGCCGGAATGGTACTTCCTGCCGTTCTACGCCATCTTGCGGGCCTTTACCTCCGAGGTTTGGGTCGTACAGATCGCGTCGTTCGTGACGGGCGGCATCATCGACGCCAAGTTCTTTGGTGTGCTTGCGATGTTTGGTGCGATTGCAGTCATGGCGCTGGTGCCCTGGCTGGATACGTCCAGCGTACGCTCTGGCCGCTATCGCCCTATGTTCAAGTGGTGGTTTGCGCTGCTGGTAATCGATTTCGTCGCGCTGATGTGGCTTGGAGCGATGCCCGCTGAGGAGCCATATGCGACATTCTCGTTGATCGCGTCGGCCTATTGGTTCGGGTACTTTCTGGTGATCCTGCCGCTACTGGGTGTGATCGAGAAACCGTTGCCGCAACCCGAAACAATCGAAGCCGATTTCGACGCACACTATGGTGCCTCGAAAAAAGCAACACCGGCGGAGTAAGGTCTATGATCAACTTGAAAACACATATCCTCTCAGCTTTTCTGGCAGTTGCCATGGTTCCAACGGCGTTTGCTGCCGAAGAAACCCATGACACCGCCGCTGCCGCCGAAGATCACGCCGCTGATTCTCACGCGACGCCGCATGTGGAAAACATCGACTTCTCCTTTGACGGTCCATTTGGCGCGTATGACGTAAACCAGTTGCAGCGCGGTTTGCAGATCTACACAGAGGTTTGCGGCGCATGCCACGGGCTGAAATACGTTGCCCTGCGCACACTGGCGGACGACGGGGGACCAAGCCTGCCGGACGATCAGATGCGCGCCTATGCTGCCGAGTTTGAAGTGTTCGACGCAGAACTTGACGATTTCCGCCCTGCAACACCTGTTGACCACTTCCCCGGATCATCCCTGTCGAATGCGCCTGACTTGTCGCTGATGGCAAAGAAACGCGCGGGTTTCCACGGGCCGTACGGCTTGGGTATCAACCAGTTTCTGAAGGGCACCGGCGGGCCGGAATACATCACTGCGCTGCTGTCAGGTTACACCGGCGAGGAAAAGACTCAGGCAGGCGTGACGCTTTACGGAAACTCGATCTTTCCGGGGGGGTGGATCGCAATGGCCCCTCCGCTGAGCGATGAACAGGTCGAGTTCGTCGACGGACATGCCAATGATTTGCACCATATGGCCGAAGACGTCTCAGCCTTCCTGATGTGGACCGCAGAGCCCAAACTGGGAAATCGGAAACAAGCTGGTTTTGCCGGCGTTCTCTTCCTGACAATTCTGTCGGTCCTGCTCTATCTTACCAACAAGAAACTGTGGGCTCCGGTCAAGTACAGGAACAAGGACTGATTGGTTCAAGAATCCTAACTCGAACGAAAAAGCCCTGCAGACATTCTGCGGGGCTTATTTTTTTGGGCGTAGGGAGGCTAGGCTCTAACAGAAAAGACCCCCCCGGTAGGAAGCGCCCGGAGAGGTCTCTCTTGTCCTGGTTGCCTCAGAATGGGTGAGGGCCAAAGACAAGTTTAGTTTTACAATACGGGGCTGGATTGATCAGTTAGGACTGACCCTCAGGCAGCGACGACCAATCAAACTGGTGTCTCTGCAATCCAACCC
Organism: Sulfitobacter sp.; assembly: GCA_049645905.1. Taxonomy (GTDB): domain Bacteria; phylum Pseudomonadota; class Alphaproteobacteria; order Rhodobacterales; family Rhodobacteraceae; genus Sulfitobacter. Next base: position 4,137 of record JBARUV010000332.1, on the reverse strand, counting down.
CGGGGGGTATCTAAGACCACCAAGCAGCAAACCGAAAATAGGAATACTCAGGAACCAAGGTGGCATGCGATCTATGGGTTTAATTTGCCATGAATAGAATCGCACGTCTGTGAACTTGGTCACACAGAAGTTAAATTTCGTTAATTTCTGCCAAGGCCTGCAATGCGTCCCGGTCCAACAGACGCAGCCCGCCACGCGTTAAGCTGATGATTCCATTACGGTTCCAGCGCGATAGGGTTTTGGAGACAGCCTCGCGGCTGGCCCCGGCAAACTCTGCCAATTCGGCTTGTGACAGATTGAGGTCCGGCTGCTCGGCATCGGTGTGAGCCGTCAGATGTAGTACTTTCTTTGCAAGACGCGCGGGCAAAGGCAGAAACACCTGTTCGCTTAGTTGAACGCCCATCCATCGCATACGCTGCCCTGCAAGGCGCAGCATATCAATCGCCAGTTCCGGAGATTTGTGCAACGCCTTGATCACATCAGCATTCTTGATTCCCAAAACTCTGGTTGGTTTGAGCGCGGTAACCGTCGCCGTCCGAGGCCCGGGATCAAACAAGGCGATTTCCCCGAACATCGCACCCTTGTGCATCACGTCCAGTGACAGCTTGCGCCCATCGCTTGAGATCACGCTGAATTCGAGCGATCCGGTGTGGATCGCGTAAAAGGTATCCCCATGGTCACCCTTTTCCATCAGCACATCGCCTGGCTCCAGATCGACGGCGACAGCCAATTGGCTCATCACCTGTTTAAGCGCGTCGGATGCCCCGTGAAGCGCGTCCGAATCGAAGGGAAATGTATCTTTCATGGCGCTCCGCTCTTTGCTCAGGCCCGCAGGGTGGTGCCGTCGACACCCCTGATGGGCGTTGTAACAATCTGGCCTTCGGGACGGTATGTATCAAAATGAACTTCGGCGAACTGCGCTGTGCGGCCCATTGACGGGCTTTCCATCAAAACGTGATGGGTTACCCCCACCTGTGCATTCAAATGCGTGGCGACCTGCACCCCGCCAGCGGCACGCAGACGCGCTGCGCGCTCTTTGATGGCCTTGCCGTTCACGGCGGGCATACGAGCGGCCGGGGTGCCGGGACGGGCGGAATAAGGAAACACATGTAACCAAGTCAAATCACATTCTGCGATCAATGCCAGCGAATTCTCGAACATCGCCTCTGTCTCGGTCGGGAAACCCGCTATGATGTCGGCACCAAAAGTCATGTCAGGCCGCTGTTTTTTCGCCTCGCTGCAGAATGAGATAGCGTCATCGCGCAAGTGGCGGCGTTTCATGCGTTTGAGGATCATGTCATCGCCGTGTTGCAGCGAAAGATGAAGATGCGGCATCAGGCGCGGTTCTGTTGCGATGGCCGTCATCAGATTTTCATCCACCTCAATGGAATCGATCGACGAAATCCGCAGGCGGGGCAGATCAGGCACCAGCCGCAGGATTCGCATGACCAGATCGCCAAGTTTCGGTGCAGAGGGCAGGTCTGCCCCCCACGAGGTCAGATCAACGCCTGTCAGCACGACCTCGTTAAAGCCCTTGTCCACAAGCCGCTTGATCTGATCCACCACAACGCCAGCGGCGACTGACCGCGAATTGCCGCGGCCAAAGGGAATGATGCAGAAGGTGCAGCGATGGTCACAGCCATTCTGGACCTGTACATAGGCACGCGACCGCGTCCCAAAACCGTCAATCAAGTGGCCCGCGGTTTCGGTCACCGACATGATATCGTCCACCTGCAACGCTTCGCTGTCGCCGATAAAATCGGCGGCCAGACCCTGCCATGTAGCGCCTAGCATCTTTTCGGTGTTACCGATGACAGCGTCTACTTCCTCCATCGCGGAAAACGTCGCAGGCTCTGTCTGGGCCGCACAACCGGTCACAATCAGACGTGCATCAGGATGGGCCCTGCGCAGCTTGCGGATGTCCTGACGGGCCTTGCGCACGGCCTCTGCGGTGACAGCGCAGGTGTTCACCACCACCGCGTTTTCCAGTCCGGCCTGTCCGGCAAGATCTTTCATGGCTTCGACTTCATAGGCGTTCAGCCGACAACCGTGATTCGAGAATACAGGAGTGTTCATAGCAGGCTCTCCAGAAAGGCTGGCGTCAGTGTACCGCTGGCCACATGCATGGTCGGTCCTGTCATCCAGACACCATCATCGCGCCAGTCGATGTGCAGGGTCCCTCCATCAAGATCAATCTGAACCTTGCGCCCCGTCAGACCGCGCCGCGCTGCCGCCACGCCGCACGCACAGGAGGACGAGCCCGACGCCAGTGTGATCCCCACACCACGTTCCCAAACGCGCATACGAATATGATCGGGACCAATCAGATGGGCGATCTGTACATTTGTCCGTTCAGGGTAGAGCGGATGATGCTCCATCCGACTGCCAAATTCCGCCAGATCAACTACATCCACGTCATCAACAAAGAAGGTACAATGCGGGTTGCCCATGCCAGTGGCTGTTGGCGCCCCGTCTATCGGCAACTCAAGTGTGCTCATCTCGCGCGCGATCGGCACTTCATGCCAGTCAAGCTGTGGCTGCCCCATATTGACCGAGGTAAGGCCGTTACCTGCATCCGTGGCCATCAAATCACCACGCGCCGTCGTCAGATGCAGGTGGTCTACGCCCTGTTCATCCATCAGATACCGTGCAATGCAGCGGGTCGCATTGCCACAGGCACCAGCCATCGATCCATCCGCGTTAAAAAACGTAAGGTGCGCATCGTGGGCACCTTTGGAAATCACAGCAAGCTGGTCAAAACCAATGCCGAACTGACGGTGCCCGATTCCCTGTGCCATCTTGGGGGTAATGTCATGATTTCGCGCACGCGAATCCACAACGACAAAGTCGTTGCCCAGCCCGTGCATCTTCATAAAGGGCAAACCGGAGGTCTGATTACTGTTCATCACGCGGATATAACGCCGCGTTTGCCACTTATCCAGCATGTGGTTGGAAATATACGCTTTAAGGGCTTGACCCTCTGGGCGCAGGTTTCTAAGAAACGCCTCTAGTGGGCCTGTAGCTCAGTTGGTAGAGCAACTGACTTTTAATCAGTAGGTCTCCGGTTCGAACCCGGACGGGCTCACCACTTTTATCAATGACTTAGCTAAATTTAGGCTTAGCCTCGTAATTATAGGTAAGCGCAGGGTAAGCATTGCGCTGATATTTCTTTTGCATTTTCTAGCCTCCCGTTTCACGCTGTCCTAAGTTTGGGAGGACTTGATGGGTCATATTAGGCTCGGAACGTTGCAGCGATCAAAGAAATGGCGTGACGTCATTGGCTTACTTGATTCGGATGCTGATATCGAGACCATTGCTGAAGCGGCATCGCGCGCGTCTGAGTTGGACCTGAAGTGCGCTTCAGATGACCCTTTCTTCCAGTCTGTAACCCAGCTTCTTGTCAGGTTGCCTCTTCTGGCGCGTGCGCCGGGGTTCGAGGCAGAGATGGCCAAACTTGGTCTGCCGTCTGAGGCGTTGAATTCTGTCACGGGTTTGTTGGCTGGGCTGAACGCGGCCATCAACCAACAGGCATTCGATCAGGGCCATTCCTCCGACGCTGGAGAGTTGGCACGGACGGCACTTTTAGAAAGTCTGTCGGTTCAACTGAGAGACAAGTTGCCGACGCTTTTTGAACCAACACCCCAAGAAGTCCGAAAAGCCATGGCGTCATTCTCGGGAGGGCAGGAGTTCTCGACGCTGGCACGGGATTTCTTTGCTCGGCTGTCCTACAGGTCGCTCGATTATTATTTGAGCCGCGAACTGGCGGATCATATTGGCGTGGATAAGCGGTTTGGGGATGACGGCGACCGCGTCGCATTCGAGATTGCGCTACGTCAACACACCTTTGAAGCCTCCAAAATCGTCGAAACCTTTGCGGGCGGCTGGTACGGCAAAACGGTTTGGAAAGAACAAAGCCTCAGCCAGGATAAGATCAACGACTTCACGCGCTACGCGTTCAAGAAGATGAGGTCAGAGCTTGGACGCCGTCGTGCAACCGACTGAGCACATCGTCACCTGCCTGCCACCCGAAGCGGATGGGCGGGGCGATGAGCAGTTGCGCATCGAGATTGATGGCGAACACAAGGCTGTTTCGCTGCGCATCGGGCATATCCGCAAAAGTCTTGTTGTGGGGCTGCC
>JBARUV010000331.1:0-7202 GCA_049645905.1 Sulfitobacter sp. | reverse complement strand
GGGTCTGTGCACTGGGTCGCTACAAAAATCCTGATTGCCACCATCCTGTTGCATATCGCGGGTGCGCTGAAACATGCTGTGGTAGACCGCGATGCCACCCTGCGCCGCATGCTCCCCGGTGCGCCTGCCCTCGGGCCCTTGCCGGTGCAACATGCCTCGCACGCACCTCTGGTCGGTGCAGGTCTGCTTTGGGCTGTGGCGATCATGCTTGCTGCGGTGCTTTCGTCTGGCGCGGACAGCGAAGCGGCTGAAGCTGCACCACTGCAACAGGTCGCCTCACAGTGGGCCGTGCAATCCGGTGCCATTGACCTTGAAGTGGTGCAATTCGGGAATGAAGTCTCCGGCAGTTTTGCAGACTGGACCGCCGAGATTACCTTTGACGAAAGCATTCTCATCGGGGATGTCGGCACTGTGCGCACCACAATCGCCACCCCTTCGCTCGCTCTGGGGTCCGTCACCCAACAGACAATGGGCGCTGACTTCTTTGATGCGCAAAACCATCCCACGGCCGTTTTTGATGCGGTTCTCAGCCATGCCAGCGACGGCTATCAGGCAATAGGCACCTTGCAAATCAAAGAGAACGCGATGCCGGTAACCCTGCCCTTCAGCCTCACTATTGACGGGGACACCGCAAGCATGGACGGGACAATCACGCTCGACAGACGTGATTTCGGGATCGGTGACAATATGGCCGACGCCGCCAATCTCGGTTTTGAGGTGCGGGTGAAAGTATCCCTGACTGCGACACGCGCATCACAATAAATCTTGCCGACTCACGCCATTTCGGGTCATGAAATGGTACGGGCCGGTGATGGCGTCACCAGTGCAATCTGTACGCAGCCCATTTCACATCCTGAACGCCGGGACTTTTCTGCCGTTGGCGCGGCTGGGTTTCGTTCCTGCGCGCCTTCGGTCTGCGAACGAAGGAACCATTTGATGGATCGTCCAGAACACTACCGCTTTCATCAGGGCCAGCGCACCCTGCCCTTTGCCGACACGGAATACGAAACTCGGCTGGCTGGGTTGCGCACCCAGATGGCCGCAGTTGGCGTTGACGCCTGTGTTTTCACCTCGATGCACAACGTCGCCTATTACTCCGGCTTCCTCTATTGTGCCTTCGGGCGCCCCTATGCTCTTGTCGTCACCGCTACCGATTGCGTGACGTTCAGTGCGGGCATTGATGCCGCACAGCCGTGGCGTCGCGGGTTCGCCGACAATATCACCTACACCGACTGGCAGCGGAACAACTACTGGCGCGCGATCCTGACGGTGACAGGCGCGGGCAACGTTATCGGGTATGAGGGTGATCACCTGACGCTGGCCCAAAAGGCGCTGATGGATGCCTTTCTGACCCCCGCAAACACAATCGACATGGCCCCTGCCACCATGCGTCAACGTATGCACAAATCGACCGCCGAACTAGATTTGATCCGCGCAGGCGCGCGTGTGGCTGACGTCGGCGGATATGCCATCAAAGAGGCCGTGCGCGCGGGTACCCGCGAGATCGACGTTGCAATGGCAGGCCGCGATGCGATGGAACTGGAAATCGCCAAGCTCTTTCCGGGTGCAGAATACCGCGACACATGGGTCTGGTTTCAATCAGGCATCAACACCGATGGCGCACATAACCCTGTCACATCGCGCCAGCTTGAACGTGGTGACATCCTCAGCCTCAATACCTTTCCGATGATCTCGGGGTATTATACGGCGCTTGAGCGAACGATGTTTGTGGAAACCGTGGATACCGCCAGCCTCCGGATCTGGGAGGCGAACGTCGCCGCCCATGAATTCGGCATGAGCCTGTTAAAACCAGGCGCGTCATGCGCCGATATTACCCATAAAATCAACGCGTTCCTCGCCGAACGCGACTTGCTGCAATACCGGACTTTTGGCTATGGCCATTCCTTTGGCATCCTGTCGCACTATTATGGCCGCGAGGCGGGATTGGAATTGCGCGAAGACATCGACACGGTTCTGGAACCCGGCATGGTCATCTCGATGGAACCGATGCTGACAATACCCCACGGCCAACCCGGCGCAGGCGGATACCGCGAGCATGATATTCTGATCATCAACGAGAGCGGGAACGAAAACATCACCGGCTACCCCTATGGCCCGGCATTCAACGTTGTCGGCTGAATAAAAAAGGCCCGCCCCGATCGTGTCGGGACGGGCCTCTTGTCAAATTCCCTGCGGTTTATTCCGCTTTCATCGCCTCAAGAGAGATTTGCACCTGCACTTCGTCGCTTACGTAAGGCGCGAACATGCCGAGGTCGAAATCCGAACGGAGCACAGTCGTTGTCGCATCAAACCCTGCCCATGGCTTGCCCGCCTGCGGGTGGTCGCCCATCTGGTTCAGTTTGGCGTCCAGAACAACAGATTTGGTGATGTCGTTCATGGTCAGATCACCTGTGATCTTGGCCGTATTATCGCCTGTTACTTCGATTGCAGTGGACGCAAACGTAACCATGTCCCCCTCTTTCGCACCAAAGAAGTCGTCGGTCATGAAATGGCCTTCGCGCTCTTGCCAGCCGGTGAACATCGACATAACGGGCATGGAGACGTTGACAGAAGACGCATCAGGGCTTTCGGCGTCGAACATGATCTCGCCTTCAAAGCCGGAAAACATGCCGTATGTTGTTGAAAAACCGAGGTGATTGTAATTGAAAATCACCTGAGAATGGCTGGAATCGAGGGTGTATTTTTCGGCGGCAAAAGCCCCTGTTGCGCCAAGGCAAAGGGCAGCGGCAAGAACGACGTGTTTCATATGGTTAAACTCCTGTTGGTGACCATCTGAACATGACTTAGGATGCTCTTGGGTCGCGCAAAACCGCAGCAATTCAACAGGTTCTGCGCGCTGGCGCACATAAGCGGAGAGCTGTGTGCCTCAAGCGCAAAACGCCCGGCCAATGGCAGGTGCACATTCCGAAAACCGGAGAGGCGTAGAGGGCCAGTTCAGGGCAGCTTGCCCGCGTCCAGCAAACACCCGATCAGCCGAGACAGGGATTTCCGATCGGCCAGCGCCCGGCGCTTTGCTCGACACCATCAGGCCCAGCCCCGCCAATACGGCTGTCAGGGAAAGGATCAGTTTGAACAGCATTACATCGCTTTCCCAGGTTGCCCCCGGTGCCATCCAGATTGTTATGGCCGCCATCGTTAACGCGACACCAAACAACCGCTGTACCGCGCGAACAATCATGCGCCCGCCGCCGACCAGACGCGCAGTCAGAACCGTTTGGGGTTGCGGGATCATCAATTCTACTGGTGCGTCCATTGTATTTTCTCTCGGGTCTTGGTCCTTTACTATTGTTTTTAGGATCGTCCCCGAAAACGACGAAACCGTGGCACACCAAGGGCGGGCACTGCACCATGTTAAGGTAGATTGCAGGCACAGCGGGCGTTGTGATCCGAAACCGGTTGCTAATTTGCGGACAGCATTCTAGGAAATCCGCAGGCCCGACCGCCTGCCGCTCGCTGACGGATGTCACGGTGAAGTGTCGGAAAACAATTGACCCTCACACGCGTTTCGCAGGTCGGTAAAGCGGGCACCTCACCAAACAGCGGAACCGACACGCGAGGTTCTTGCCATGTCTACCCGACACCAAAATCCCTATATCCACGGCCCTCTCGGGCCGATCTTTGCGAAAACTGCATTGCCGATTGTATTTGTGATGGGCATGAACGGCCTGTTGACGGTTGTGGATGCCGTTTTTCTGGGCCGCTATGTGGGTGCCGCGGCACTCGGTGCGGTCACGCTGATCTTTCCGCTCTACATGTTGATCGTGGCACTCGCGACACTGGTATCCAACGGCATGTCCAGCATTCTGGCCCGCCATCTGGGCGCGCAGGACAACGCGAACGCCGCGCGGATCTTTGTCGGTGCGCACGGCATGGCACTCGCGGTCAGTCTGCTGCTGATCCTCGGATACCTGCTGTTTGGGCGGATTGTCACGCTGGCGCTGGCATCCGGTTCGGCGCCACTTGCAGACATGGGGCAGACCTATCTGGCAATCACAACCTTCATGTCGCCGCTCGCTTTTGTGCTGGCGGTCAACTCGGATGCACTGCGCAACGAAGGGCGTGTCGGCTTCATGGCCGCGATGAGCCTGCTCGTTTCCCTCTCCAATATCGGTTTCAATTACGTACTGATTGCCCTCATGGGCCTAGGCGTCGCGGGCTCGGCCTATGGCACGGCACTGGCCCAGCTTCTGGCGCTCGCCATCATTACCGCGTTTCGCATCTATGGGCCGACCGACCTGCGACCCCGCCTGTTGCTGCGCGAAAAGCTGACCTTTGGCTGGCGCCGCATCCTCGCTCTTGGTGCCCCGCAAAGCCTGAACTTCATCGGGATCGCACTCAGTTCGACCACCATCATTCTTGCTCTGCAATTGGTGCAATCAGACACCTATGAAACGACAGTTGCCGCTTACGGCATCCTGACCCGCGCGATGACCTTTGCTTTTCTGCCGCTTTTGGGGCTGACCCACGCGCTGCAATCCATCATCGGCAATAATTACGGCGCGCAGGCCTGGGCGCGATCAGATCAAAGCCTGCGGATCGGGCTGCTGATTTCCCTGATCTATTGCGCTACGATGCAACTTGTTTTTCTGACCTTCTCTGCCCCCATTGCGCGGCTTTTCGTGTCGGACCCGGCCGTGGTGGCGGAATATGCCCGCATTGTGCCAATCACCACATCCATGCTGTGGGTCGCGGGGCCTACAACGGTGATCGCCAGCTACTTTCAAGCTATTGGCAGCGCCAGCCGTGCGGCCATTCTGGGTTTGACCCGACCCTATCTGTTCAGCATCCCGCTGACCTTGGGTCTGGCGCTGAGCATCGGAGAAATCGGCATCTGGATGGCGAGTCCAATCGGGGAAGTTCTGCTGCTGCTGCTGACAATTGTGGTGCTACTCCAGACCCGGGGCGCACTGGGCCTGCAATGTGGCCTGTTCACCGCCCCTTCCGGGCCACGCGGGCCGTAATGGAAAAACCGTCATCTCGCGCCTTGCCCTATGCGATAAACCGTGTATATGCAGCACTTCCTTTGCAAGACTTCTTGAACCGCGCAGTCTCTCGTGGTGGGGCCGCAAAGGAATATGCCCCGCCTATGAAATGCGCCTTGATATAAATGGAGATACCATGCCGCTGTATGAGCATGTTATGATTGCGCGTCAGGATTTGTCCAACACGCAAGCTGAAGGCCTTATCGAACATTTTGGCACCGTTCTGTCGGACAACGACGGCAAGCTCGTGGATCACGAGTATTGGGGCGTCAAAACGATGGCCTACAAGATCAACAAGAACCGCAAGGGCCACTACGCCTTCCTGCGCTCGGATGCACCTGCTTCCGCTGTTCAGGAAATGGAGCGCCTGATGCGCCTGCACGACGACGTAATGCGCGTGCTGACCATCAAAGTGGATGAGCACAAAGAGCTGCCTTCCGTTCAGATGCAAAAACGTGACGAACGGCCTGAGCGCCGTGAACGTCGCTGATCTTGGCTTGAGAGAAAAGGACTAAGAACATGGCTGCAAAACCATTCTTCCGCCGTCGCAAGGTCTGCCCGTTCTCGGGCGATAACGCACCTGCGATCGACTACAAAGACACACGCCTGCTGCAACGCTACATTTCCGAGCGTGGCAAAATCGTGCCGTCCCGTATCACCGCCGTATCGGCCAAGAAACAACGCGAGCTGGCCCGTGCCATCAAACGCGCCCGTTTCCTCGCCCTGCTGCCCTACGCCGTCAAGTAAGGAGAAAGCACATGCAAGTTATCCTTCTGGAACGTGTGGCCAAACTTGGTCAGATGGGCGAAGTCGTGGACGTAAAGCCCGGCTATGCCCGCAACTACCTGTTGCCACAAGGCAAGGCGCTGTCCGCGTCCAAAGCCAACATCGAAGCTTTCGAGGGCCGCAAAGCCCAGCTTGAGGTTCAAAACCTCGAGACCAAGAAAGAAGCCGAAGCGATGTCTGACAAGCTGAATGGCCAGCAGTTCATCGTGATCCGCTCTGCCTCTGACGCTGGCGCGCTTTATGGCTCCGTCACCACCCGTGACGCGGCTGACGCCTCCACCGAGGCCGGTTTCACTGTGGACCGCAAACAGGTCGTTCTGACTGCACCGATCAAATACCTTGGTCTGCACGAAGTCGAAGTTGTTCTGCACCCCGAAGTGTCTGCGACGATCGAACTGAACGTCGCCCGCTCCCCCGAAGAAGCCGAACTTCAGGCCTCCGGCAAATCCATTCAGGAACTCGCCGCCGAGGAAGAAGCAGAAGCAGAATTCGAGATCGCGGAATTGTTTGACGATATCGGATCTGCCGCGTCTGACGATGACGACCTCGCCGAGGCCGTTGACGCCCCTGCCGAAGGCGGTTCCGGCGACCAGGAAGACACTGCCGGTCGCTAAAGCGAACGCAGGTTAAGAAGATTGAGACGCCGCGCAGGCAATGCGCGGCGTTTTTTTATTCACCGTAGAACTAATTCATGATCGAAAAGCCTTGGCAGACCTAATATCTCGCTCGTGTGAGAATATCCGTACCATTTCGGAAAAGTTGCTCTGGATCGTTCTCACGCAAGCTTAGAGGCGGAATATAGGTGTTAAGACCTTTTTGTTTCTTCTGAATGATTCGCAATTCTCACAAGAAATTTCAACTGCTACGTGAATTTCAATTGCGATAACTGGAATTTAAGGTCGAAATACAATCTAAACGTAACGATGTCACAAGAACAAACTCAAAGCTGTTTTATTATTTATATTCATAGCTTTAGAACATTCAACTTCCTCAAGCGGCAAAATTCCTCGGGTAACTAAGACATTTAAAAGCCTGGTAAAACTCATTGCCTCTTAAGAATCGCAAATGACATGCTAACGTAACGTCGTGGAGGACCTTATTTACTTTAGTCATCCGCAATCACCCCGACCATATTTCGGGAAACAGAAGTATAAAATCGTTAGGAGAATTAAAATGAACCTTAGAACTGTTACATTAGCAGCTGCAGCGGGTATATTCGCACTTGCAAGCAGTGCAAGTGCGCACGTCTGGAATATAGGATGGAAATCCACCGGTGGTGGGCTGACTTTTTATGGCACTAGCTGGCATACCGGTGTGGGTATCTCCGGCGCTGGCGGAGTCGATGATTTTGCTCTGCGGCCAGCTGGATTTGTTCTCAATGGCACGAACCTTACGTTTGATGTCGGCAGCGCC